>JAZDKR010000071.1:0-4163 GCA_043802785.1 Elusimicrobiota bacterium | reverse complement strand
CCTGTGTGATACACAGTTTCTCCAAAGGAGAAAAGCGAGGCACACAATACAAACGCACTCCGCCACAAATGATCTGGGACAATGGAGGCGGAGTAAATGACCGAACGGCTCAAATGGCAGGAAATGAGCCGTTCGGGCTGACTTATTTTTTGGCGGGGATTTTGGACTCGTCCGCGCGGAGGCAGGGTCTGGGAGGGAATCCGCGCGGGCTTCGGCATTTTTGTTTTTGGCGAGGCGGGCATGGGAAAAAATTAGAATATTTGCTATAATAGTTTCCATGGAGACAAATATTCTAAAAGCATTCAACAACATGTCAAAGCTTAAGAGCTTCCAGCTCGCAGAGCTTTATTCTGGTCAAAACCGAATGAATAACGTTGGCACAGCTTTGGAATATTTTGTCAGAGATATTTTTTGTTCTAGTATAGATGTTGTTGGTTTAGACAATAAAGACAAAAAACATTCTGAACATCTTTCGTATTTAGGAAATCAAAATAATCCACCAGATTTTATTGTTAAAAATGGAGATGCCGTTGAAGTTAAAAAGATTGGTGGATTAGTTGGTAGTATCGCCTTGAATAGTTCTTATCCAAAATCAAAACTGCACAACGATGATGTTCGCATTCTTCAATCTTGCAGAGAATGTGACGGCGGAAATTGGTCTAAAAAAGATATTATCTATGCTGTTGGTTCGGTAGTAGAATCAAAAATAAAAACTCTTTGGTTTGTGTATGGAGATTGTTATGCAGCCGATAGAGAAGTATATGAAAAAACTTTCAAAAGTATTTCTAAAAAAGTACACGAAATTGATCATCTTGAATTTACGGCAGAAACAAATGAAATTGCTGGGGTAAGAAAAATTGACCCATTAGGAATTACTTATCTAAGAGTTCGAGGTATGTGGGGAATTGATACGCCTCATAAGGTTTTTGGTTCTCTCACAGAGTTTAATCGTGAGTCAGATTTTTCAGCGTTCGTATTGATACTTGATGAAAAATACAAATCTTTTCCTAAGGAAGACAGAGATAATATTGAATCAAACTCAAACATAAAAATAAAATCGGTCGAAATTAAATCACCAAATAATCCAGCAAATTATCTAAAGGCAAAGTTAATTTGCTTTGTAAAATAATATGAAAGTTGTATCACTTTTTACTGGAGCGGGAGGGCTTGATCTAGGTTTTAAGAAAGCCGGTTTTGATATAATTTGGGCAAATGAGTTTGATTCTTCAATTTGGGAAACATTTGAGAAAAATTTTTCTGAAACAAAATTAGATAAAAGAAGTATCGTAGATGTTCTTACCTCTGATGTTCCATTTGCTGACGGAATAATTGGAGGACCACCTTGCCAAAGTTGGAGCGAAGCTGGCGCTGGACGTGGTATAAATGACAAACGAGGGCAGTTATTTTTTGAATATATAAGATTACTAAAAGATAAGCAGCCAGCTTTCTTTCTAGCTGAAAATGTTTCTGGTATTTTACATCCTAAACACAAAGAAGCTTTTGAAAATATCTTAAAACAATTTGAAGATGTTGGTTATAATATTAGTTATAAATTACTTAATGCAAACGATTATGGTGTCCCGCAAGATAGACTTCGCGTAATTATTATTGGATACCACAAAAAGAAAGTAGGATTTTCTTTTGAATTTCCTGACCCATTACCACATAAACCAATATTGAAAGAAACAATTTTTGACCTACGCTTAGCAAAACCGGCAAAACCACTTAACAAAACGAATGGCGAAGATTTGAAAATTCCTAATCATGAATATATGAATGGAGGATTTTCAACTATCTATATGTCTCGTAATCGTGTTCGTTCTTGGGATGAGCCTTCTTTTACAATTCAAGCTGGAGGTCGGCATGCACCACTTCATCCTCAAGCACCAAAAATGAAGTTTGTTGAACAAAATAAAAGAATTTTTGTACCGGGCAAAGAAGATTTATACCGAAGATTATCTGTTAGGGAATGTGCGAGAATACAAACATTTCCTGATAATTTTATTTTTCATTATAGAGATGTTGCTGACGGATATAAAATGATTGGTAATGCTGTGCCAGTTCAATTTGCATATAACATAGCAAAAAAGATATTTTCTGACCTTTCAAAAATAAAAAGTGTTTCGGAAAAATCATATACAAGTAGTCAAAGAACAAAGGAAAAAAATAATATAATTTCAGAGCTACAAACTGTATAACGGATACTTTAGAATAATTAACTAAAATCAAAAATGTTTTTTCTTATATTCCTTTGCGTATTTCTCTATTTGTTTGAGAATAGGAAAAATTATATTAAACTCTCCGATAACCTGCGTTGGATTACAAGGTATTACTGTTCTATGAGAATGTGCAACCTTGTCTCGCCATTTTTTTAATTTATTTAGAGATGAATTAAGAATTGCTATATCAGGATCACCAACTTTTGATTCAATAAACTCAAGACCATGGGCACCAAATGATAGCATCATAGCTTTAGAAAAGTGATAATCGTAATTAAATCCATAAATTTTGTCTATAAATTTTGTAGCTTTTTTTTGGTTTCCAATTTCTCGTAATTTTATAATTGATAATTGAGTAAGTTCTTCTAAACCATCCTCAATCCATCCCCCAAGAGCAATTATTGCTATTTTGGCATAAGATTTCATGAGCTTGCCATTTTTAGGAGTAGTAATATGATATATTTTTTTATATTCTTTCTCAATTAACGATAGCACTGAGAATATTTCTGTCTTTTGATAGACGCATTTTATAGACATGAAATTAAACTTTGCCTGAAAAAATTTTAACAGCAACCTCTAATCTATCTTTTACTTTTGATTTTTGCATTATTCCACCACTTAAAGCATCAACCGAAAAGTTATTATCCGATTTTAATTTTTCTAGATAAGTCTCTAATTGTGAGTTATTTTTTTCTTTCAAGATTTCAATATTTTTTGCGATACCATATAAAAAAGCATCTCTAAAAGCGTTAGATTTTCCTATTTTTTCAATTTTTATCTTTTTTATAATTTCAATAACGCAATCAAAAACCTTTTTTCTACTAGAGTTATCTTTAGAATAACGATTTTTTTGCATGAAGGAATTCAAAAATTTATTTAATTTCCCATCATACTTATCTGCATAATCGTAAAAAGCAAAAAATCGCAATGTTCTTTCTTCCACAACCATTCGCTTTTTGTTGGTTTTTTTGTCATTTTGTATTATTGATATCCATGCTTCATTTTTAATACAATCTTTTATAAATGAATTAAATGGACCCTGATATAAAGCATTTCTAATTTCTTGATTATTAAGATGCTCGCCAAATGAATTTAATCTTTGGAAAATTGTAAAAATATAGTCCATGTTGTCTTGTCTATTCGGGTCATATCTGAGTATAGTAATTGGTAGAGATATATTTTCAATTTTTCTAAATATTTTTGGATTCAGTTTTTTGATATCAGCTACACTTTTCCCTGAAATATGTTCGTCAATGTCTTTTAGTTTTGGAAGAACCCAATTTGGATCTTCTAAGAATTTTCTAATTGTAGACATTCTTTGTAGCCCATCTATAACTATATATTTTTGTTCTTTAGCATCTAACGCAAAACACATGCTAGGTATAGGAAATTCTTTAGACAAAGAATCAATAAATCTAGCCCTCATGCTATCATCCCAAACTTCATTTCTTTGAAAATCCGGTCTTATATTAATAGAATCATTGTCAAGCATGAGTCTATGCAAATCAGAAGCTGATCTAAGCTCATTCAAGACAACAATATTTTCTGGTGGTAAAACATTCTCCTCATGTTCATCTAATAAATCATCATCGATAGGAGAAAGTTTTCTTAGTGGTTCTAGAGAGTTTTCACTTACCTTACTTCTCTTAGATTTTTTGTTTTTAATCATTTTGATATATTACCATATAGCAAAAACTAAAAATAGCCCGCCTCGCCAAAAACAAAAATGCCGAAGCCCGCGCGGATTCCCTCCCAGACCCTGCCTCCGCGCGGACGAGTCCAAAATCCCCGCCAAAAAATAATTCAGCCCGAACGGCTCATTTCCTGCCATTTGAGCCGTTCGGTCATTTACTCCGCCTCCATTGTCCCAGATCATTTGTGGCGGAGTGCGTTTGTATTGTGTGCCTCGCTTTTCTCCTTTGGAGAAACTGTGTATCACACAGG
>JAZDKR010000070.1:0-27485 GCA_043802785.1 Elusimicrobiota bacterium | reverse complement strand
ACTTAACGCAAGAATCTCATATGGCGGGTCAATTTCAGACGGCAAATCTTCAACCTTTTTTGTAACATCGGAAGCACTTGCCATTTCAGACATCTGCTCAAAATCAACGCTTATCGGGAAATCCTTAACTAATGTCTTATGACCTTTGTAAGTAACCGCCGATTCCTCCCAGTCAACCTTCGCTTCCAGTTCACTTTCGCATGTTGATAAAAAATTATGGCAGTGATATTTTATATGAAAACCAAGCAGGTCATTTGAAAGAAGCCCTTCCAAAATTTCCAATTTCTGAGGACAGATTCTGAACACCTCCGGATTGGGCCATGGAATATGCCAGAAAAGAGATATTATCGCATCCGGATTTTTTTCTTTGATATATTTCGCACAGAGTGTTAAATGATAATCCTGCAACCAGATAAACGGTTTCTGCTCGTCAAAAAGCTCCGCAACGCTTTCGGCAAATTTTTTATTGGCATTTTTATAGTGTTCCCAGTCGGCAGAATTAAAAACCGGCTGCTTGTAAGCGATATGACACAGAGGCCACAATGCCTGGTTTGAATAACCGTAATAATATCCGTTTTCTTCTTCTTTTGAAAGAAAAACTAATTTTTCAAGATACAGATTTTTTTCAGGCGGAACTTTTACCGTGTTATTTTTATCTACAACATTCATATCCGCATCGCCGGAAGAATAGGCAACCCATACACCGCCAGCCGTCTGCATAACAGGGTCAATCGCTGTAACAAGTCCGCCTATCGTTTTAACGCACTTTATTTTTCTGCCGGCATATTCAAAGGAATATGGCTGTCTGTTTGAAACAACAATAAATTTGTAATCAGTAAATTTTTCCTTAATCAATTCCTGAAGAGTTTTTTTATCCCACATAAAATGTTCCTACTAATTTTTCAAATTAGAACAACTAAAAAAATTTGAAGATTTAGATGTCAAATTCAGCGTGTTGCAGTTTTTCTCATTTCCCATTCGTAGACGATGGGAGCGGCAACAAAAATCGTGGAATAGGAGCCAACGATGACTCCGAAAAGAAGGGCAATCGAAAAATCGTGGATAACTTCGCCACCCAGAAAGAAAAGTGACAAAAGAACCAGAAAAACAGTAAGTGATGTGATAATGGAACGGGATAGCGTTTCGTTAACAGAGCGGTTTATTAACTGGTAAAGCGATTCTTTTCTGTAAAGCCGAATGTTTTCTCGCATTCTGTCAAATGTGACAATAGTATCATTTATTGAATAACCAGCAAGGGTTAAAAATGCTGCTATTACCGTAATTGAAATCTCTCTGTTTAATACCGAAAAAAGTCCGACGGTAATAAACACATCGTGCATAATTGCAATAACTCCGGCAAAACCCCAAATACCCGACTTAAATCTGAATGCGACATAAATAATTATTCCAACGAAAGACCAGAACAATGCAAAAAACGTCTGATTAACTAAATGTTTGCCGATGGTAGGACCAACATACTCGGTTCTTTCAATTTCAAACGAATTATCCGGAATATTCGATTTTAATATCTCTTGAATTCTTTTTGCGATACCACCATCAGTCCCTTTTTTTACTCTGATGATAACAGAATGCTGTTGAGAAAAATCCTGAAGTTCACAGCTAATTCCGTTTTTGGAAAGAACGGAACGAATATCGGAAAGATGTATCTGTTGACTAAATTTCAACTGCACCAATGTTCCACCGACGAAATCAATGCCATAATTCAATCCTCTGTGAAAGAAAATAGACAAGATTGAGATTAAAATCAAAACTCCTGAAATCACAAAAAAAACGTTTCTTTTCCCAACGAAATCAAAATTTGTTTTCTTAAAAAATTGTATCATATTGTTCACTCCGTTCGCAACGCTAAACCAACGCGAAACTTTGAAAAACCCGCGAAACTGACGCTAAATATCGGGCAGATAAATCTGCCCCTACAATGTTCTGCGTCAGTTTTGCGTATTAAGTTTCGCGTTCTGTTTCGCGATCTTTATATCGACAACCTCTCTATTTTTCTTCCCGAAAACCATCCGTCATATATTTGATGGGTTACGACGATTGCCGTGTACATTGATGTTATGATTCCCAAGGTAAGCGTTATCGCAAAACCTTTTACGGGACCTGTTCCAAACTGAAACAAGAATGCGGCGGCAATAATGGTTGTCAGGTTTGAGTCAACGATTGCAGAAAATGCTTTTTCATAGCCCAAGTCAACCGCTACCCGCACCGTTTTCCCGTTTCTCAATTCCTCTCTAATTCTCTCCAATATAAGAACATTCGCATCAACTGCCATACCGATAGTCAAAATTATCCCAGCGATACCCGGCAATGTAAGTGTAGCGTGAAAGAGCGACATTAAACCGAAAAGAACTACTATGTTCAGTGTAAGAGCCAAGTTGGCAATTAACCCCGACACTCTGTAATAAAAGAGCATAAATCCGACGACAAGCAGAAGCCCGACGAGACAGGCGATAAGTCCCGCATTGACTGAATCACGGCCAAGTGATGGACCTATGGTTCTGTTTTCTATAATTCTGACAGGAGCGGGGAGTGCACCAGCACGAAGAACAATTGCCAAACCCGATGCCTCCTCAGCGGTAAAATTTCCTTCAATAATCGCATGACCGTCGGGGATTCGTGAGCGAATAACAGGTGCCGACTGCACCACGCCATCAAGAACAATCGCCAGCCGTTTTTCTATATTTGCCTCTGTTACAGCAGCAAAAAGTTTTGCACCGTCTCTGTTGAAGTCAATCCCGACATATGGCATATTGTATTCACCGCCGATTTTCATTTTTGCGTCAGTAAGATATGCACCTGTTACCTGCGCGGTAGCCGTAACAAGAAAATAACCCTCCTCTTTGCCAGAGAGAATCTCGTAACCGTCAGGGATTAAATCCGCAAACTCTTTTTTTATTAGATGGTTCTCGTCGTAAATGTCATTTAACTGAATTCCAAGTTCTCTTGCCTTTTCCATAACTTTTTCAATTGCACTGGTATCTTCAACAAGACGAAACTCCATAAGAGCAGTTTTGCCGATTAAATCAATCGCTGCCTGCGGGTCTTTAATTCCGGGAAGTTGCACAACAATCCATTTTTCACCCTGCTTCGCAATAAATGGCTCGGAAACGCCGAATTGGTCAATTCTGTTTCTTATGATTTCAATGGCGCGGTCTAATGCATCCTGAACATTCACACCCTTTTCAAGTTTATCTATGTCAATTTCCATAACAAGATGGATTCCGCCCTGCAAATCCAATCCGAGATTTAGGATTTTTGAGACGATTTTGTCCTTCATCTTTTGCGAGTTTAATTTTTCACCCGGCGACATCTGATACCACTGAAATGTAGGCCAGAGAAAATAAACCGAACCCAACAGCACCGCCAAGAAAACAATCCATTTGAATTTTTTAGTATCCATTTTTCACTCCGTGAAAACGCGAATAAACCCTAATCCAACGCTAATATTCGCGTTGCTTCTCTATTCGCGTGTATTCGCGTTTATAATAACTTCGTTTCGTTTATGTACAAATCAAAATCTGTTTTCAAAAAGTCCGCTGCTTTTTTGCATATAATCATCCGTGTAAGAAATATCTCAAAATAGTCCATCACCTGAGAAATGTTTGTGTCAATTGTTAATTCTAAAGAAATAATTTTTTTGTCCGCATCCACTCTCAAAAACGAACGCTCCACCGCATAATTGACACGGTCGTGAATATCCAAATTTATCATCTTTGGATTTCGGACACGACTTCTGTGAACATCCGCTTTGTCGGCAAGAATCAAAGCGGCAGCAACGGCATTAACCGGCTCTCCAACGGGTTCTTCGTGGTTACCGATAGCACCTATAACTATTGCTATGTTTTCCACCGGCATATTTAATTCGCCAAGAATATCCATCGCGATTAAAGCACCCGCAGAAATATGGTCACTACGGTTAACGACATTTCCTATATCGTGGATATACCCCGCAATCGCAGCAAGTTCTGGAAGCGGTTCTTTATAATTTAGATGAGTTAAAATATTTCTAGAAAGATTGGCAACGATATCTGCATGACGAAATCCATGCTCGGTGTAGCCAATAACACCGAGATATTCGTTCGCCGCCTCCAAAAAAGCAATCACTTTCGGATTTGATTTTATTGTTTCTAATGTGATGTTCATCTTTTATTTTTTACCGCGAAGATACGCCTAACAATCATCTTTTGCTTAATTCTATCTTACCGACAATCTTGCTTCATCCCACGATGAACATTGGTGGATTCGCAATGACCTCTTCTCTCTCTCTTTTGTAACCGTTCAGATAACCATAGGTTAACCAATGTTTCGGGCAGAACCCCACTCTTACGGGCATTGATTTCAACTTGGACATATACTTCTGGGGCAAGTGTTACACGTCGCCTACATTCGGCCCTGACTTCAAATTCAACTTCGCTGGTATGATTCCAATAGTTAGCCAAACTGTGAGTATCCCAAAAGCCTGCGATTTCTTCTATTGTACTGGCTTTTGAGATACCGCTGAGTTGTGTGTTTTTACTTTTATTCATAATGTCTTCTCTCCTTTTTATCCATATCTCGTGCACTCAAGATTAGTGCCGTATTGTCCGGTTTATGAATAAAAAATATAATCAGGTATCGCCCGGCATCAGTCTGTCCACCGGACGAGTATACATCCTCGCCTGGTTTATGCCCTGACTCAACAAAACGATATTGTGGACGATTGAAAAACACTTCCTCAGTCTCATCTTGTGTAACACGGTGTTTGCTGGCTAATTTTTCAATAATGTCAGGCAACCAGATAAAATCATCAATATACACAAACGGACCCTCCGGATTTCAAGGTCTGATTTTGCTTTAATCGTTCTGCAACCCAAACTTTGACGATAGATTGACATGGAACACCAAGGCGATTGGATTCTTTATCTAATGAGTGAATCATCCAGAGGGGAAAATTTACATTTACTCTTTTCTGTTCCTGCTTGGGATGTTTCGCTTTTGAAAAATCAAGATATTCGGAAATATCCTCTCCCTCATCAAACCTTTTGTCCAATTCATTAGCTTTCATATATTTGAACCTCCTCTTTGTTGGATGGTCGCACTGATATGATTCCTGATCAGTGTCTCTTCGCAATTCTACCGATTACCAAAAATCGAGGTTCATCTTCGGTCCTTGCAGGAATTTCAATCAAATCAGGATCATTCCACAATGCTTGGGCTTCAATGAAATCTATATCGTGTTTTTTCTTGTTGCTTTCACTTTTATTGGGATCAAATTCAAATCCCATGATTATACCGTACCTAATTTTAGAATGGACTCATTTATATAAATCTAATGACAATTTCATCTGCGGCGAAAAGAATTCTTTGTGCTTACCCTATATTACTTTATATCGTTTCCGTTATCACGGCCGAGATTGACGATTTTAGCATCTGCACATTTACATTCTCGGAAATTTTTAATTTCACGATATTACCCTGAATTTCATGGACGGTTCCGTAAAGTCCGCTTGCAGATACAACTCTGTCGCCCTTTTTAAGTCCTTCTAACATTTTCTGGTGTTCTTTCTGTTTTTTTGATTGCGGTCTTATCAGCAAAAAATAAAACACAATAAAAATCAAAAAAATCGGCATAAGCGACGAAAACATTGATGCGCCTTGTGGCGCGGCTACATCTGGCATATTTTTACCCTCCTTTCCTATACGCTTTTCTACACTTCACACTTCACGATTTACGACCTCTGATTTAATAAATTATAACTATCTTTATTTAACAACAACAAGGTATTATACAAAACCGACAATTTGCTACTTCGCTCCATCGGAGTGTTTTTTTTTCTCGTTATATCCACATACTGTTCAGCCATTACTTCTCTCAACCTTAAAAGTTCTCTTAACGAATTTTTGCTGCTCGTTGTCCGCCACTGACAGACGGTTAAATCCAATAGTTCAAACCCCCTTTCGTAACAATTTTCTGTTTCTTCAAGGTCATTCTTATCAAGCCAGTTCTTGGCACGGTTTAATTCGTTGGCAATCATCAATATCTGCTTATCAACCGGGAACAGTGACCATTTATCTTTTGTCAAAGTTTTATGATATTTAAGTTTCACCCAGCCCTTCCTATTCTATTTTTTGCCCAGCCCTTACTTCTGTTATTAGGAAAGGCTGAGTTCATACTCAATCAGTTTATCAACTATTTTTTTAATTTTTTCTTTTATTTCAGGGTTCTCAACTTCCATAGAACGATTATCCTGATGCGGACGGATATTTATCAATGCTGTATATTCTATAAAATCCGTTTTATTCTTGAAAGGATAGAAATTTATACCCCACAGATTTTCCTGTTCGGAACCGTTCTCTAAAAGATACGCCTCCAAATCGGAATGAAGTTCTGCGTCAATAGCAATTATTTCTTTTTCTATATCAACAACTGCTTTGGAAACCGTCTCAAAGTAATTCAAAAACTTCCGGACCAGTTCGCTCTTTGTAATTTTTTTATCTACGATTTCCATTATTATATATTCAAGAAAATCCGCCACGGCGGATAACTACGAAAGACACGAAAAGTTCGTAGTCACGCTTCGCTTTAGTTCGTAGTTCGTAGAAACTCCGAACTCTGAACTCTTCGCTACAGGCGAACACAGATTGACACAGATAAAAGACAGAATTAAGGATTAAGTGGTAAGTGTTAGGTTTTTTCTTAATCCTTACAACTTATAACTTAATCCTGATTTCAATCATACAAAATAACAAAAAAAAGTAAACAAAAAAAGTGAAATTATTTACTCTTTCGCTCTTCTATCTTTTTATGAATAGTTTCTAATACGGTTGGCTTATTTTTGAATACCTCTTCTATCGTCTCTCTTTCTAAAATTAAAATTTCTGAATCTTCCTCGGCCACAACTGTTGCGGAAGCAGCAACCGGTTGAATTAGCGACGTCTCTCCAAAATAACTTTTTTCAGTAAGTTCAGCAATTCTAATTTTTTTACCCTCTTTTGCAACAAAAACGGCTACTTTCCCGGTTTTAATTAGAAACAGCCGATTTGAAAACTCGCCCTGAAACAAAATTATTTTCCCTGCTTTGAACTCAATTTTTCTGATTTTATAGATAAGTGCTGTCAATTCTTGCTCGGTAAGTTGGGATAAAAAATCAATCCCGCCAAAGCGAGATTCTTTTGCCCATTTTATATCCGAAACATCAAGTTCAAGTTCCATAGACGCTGATTGCCGCATGTAATTCTTCTCGCTATATATTAGCGAATTTACATTCGCCGCTACCCTTCTACCCTTCTACCCTTCTACCTTTTTAGCGTTTTCACAAAGTTTGAGAAGTTTTTCCCAATTCTTATCAACATCTTCCTGAATTTGTTTTAACACTTCCTCATGTCCGGCGGAAAAAAGATGTTTGAATCTTCCCTGCGATTTCAACCATTCAATAACCGGTTTTTTTTCTTTCGGCTTGTAAGTAAGTTTATAGACGCCGTTTTCAACTTCATAAATGGGCCAAATACATGTATCCGCAGCAAGTCGGCCGAGACGAATCGTTTCTTCCGGCGGATAAATCCATCCAAGTCGGCATGGCTGCATAATATTCATAAATGCCGGACCACCGGTTTTCAATGCCTTCTGGACTTTTGTGATTAAATCATTGTGAAACCCAAGTGCTGTTTGTGCAACATATGGGATATTGTGAGCAGCCATAATTGCAGTTAAGTCCTTTCTTGACTGAACTTTCCCGAGTGATTTTTTCCCCGACGGAGCAGTCGTTGTATTAGCACCTTTTGGTGTCGCGGAAGACCGTTGTATACCGGTATTCATATATGCCTCGTTGTTGTAGCAGATATAAAGAATTCTGTGCCCTCTTTCCATAGCACCCGACAATGACTGTAATCCGATATCGTAAGTCCCACCATCACCGCCGAATGCGATGAAATTCATTTCTTCTGTGATTTTTCCCTTTTTTTTGAGTGCATTATATGCCGTTTCAATACCAGAAATAGTTGCAGCGGCATTTTCAAATGCAGAGTGAAACCACGGCACTTTCCACGCTGTGAACGGAAAAATCGTGGTTGCAACTTCAAGGCAGCCGGTAGCATTTGCGACGACAACCGGCTTTCCTAAATCATTACAAGCAAGTAAAACCTGTCTCGCTATAATTCCCGCACCACAGCCGGCACAAAGCCGATGCCCACCAGTTAACAATTCCTCTTTTTTAGACAATTCCTTTAAGTTAGCCATAAATTTTTATTCCTTTTATCAGATTTTATCTCGTAAAAAACCTTTTATTTGCTTAGGCAATGTTTGAGATGGTGGTGGTGGTTCAGGAGGATTTAGTAAATTTTGTAGCATTTGAAAAATATATTTTATCTGTGCATCGTGTTCTTCAATTTTTTTCTGTAATTCTTTGTGGGTCGCTAAAAATTCTCTTAATTTTACAAATGTTCTCATAATTTGAATGTTCACTTGTATCGCTCTATTACTGTTTAATACACTTGAAAGCATAAGAATACCGTGTTCTGTAAAAACAAAAGGTTTATATCTTAAACCTTTTTTATCAGATTTGGAGGTGACAAATTGGCACCTCCAATTTTCAAATTCTTTTTCTGATAGTTCAAACATAAAATCGACAGGGAAACGTTCTATATTCCTTCTCACCTGTCTTTTTAGGTATTTTACTTCAACTCCATACAACCCTGCCAAGTCCCTGTCAAGCATTACTTTCTTGTCCCTGATCAACAAGATTTTACATCCAATCCTTTCCTCCGGAATTTTAACAATTATATTTTTCTTTTTCATAGTGATTTTATTCTACCGTTGTGCAATTCTTTTTCGCCACAGCTGATTTTTTGCAGCGCATCACGGACTTCTGTGAGATGTTTTTGTAATTTTTTGTACTCTTCCCTGCGAACTATAATAAGTTCATCTCCGTGTGTTAAATGTCTGGGAATGGTTAATGTTGTTTGCATGTTTTTCCTCCGATTAATATTATTCCCGGACGCCGATGTAATTTATCAGTTTATCTATTTTTTTTGTTTCAGCGATTTTGAGTAAATCCTCAAAAACCGATTTTATCTGTTCGGTGTTTATATCCCGACCGCCGAGTCCATAGATGTAGTTGATAACAGAAGGAGATTGGGAGATTTCCGAGTAGGTTCGCATATGGCGAAGGAGATTGGGAGATTGGGTAAAAATGGAAGAAGTAATTTCTGTAAATAAAGGGCCGCCATAAGCGGAAAATGTATCAGAACGGTCAAGAACTGCGAGTGCTTTAATTTTGAACAATTCATTTGCAATTTCTTTATACGGAAAAGGTCTGAAAACTCTCGGTTTCAGTAATCCCGCTTTAATTCCTTTTGCTCGCAATTCATCAACCACGAATTTTGTGGTACCAGCAGTGGAGCCCATACAGACGATGGCAACTTCCGCATCATCAAGTTTATATTTCTCAAAAAATCCGTATTCGCGACCGAATTTTTTATTGAAATCAGCGGCAACATCTAAAATAATTTTTCCAGAATTTCTCATCGCTTCCGCTTCCTGCATTTTGTGTTCAAAATAATAATCCTGCAAATCAATCGCACCGAGCGTGAACGGATTTTTTACATCTAACAAAAATCTTTCAGGATTATATTCGCCAATAAATTTTTTCACATCATCGTCGGAAATCATATCAATAACTTCCATGCAATGGCTGATGATAAATCCGTCAGTGGTAACCATAACCGGAAGTTTTACTTTTTCTGCAATCATAATTGCCTGAATCATATTATCATATGCCTCTTGCGAATTTTCGGAAAAAATTTGTATCCAGCCGGAGTCCCTCGCTCCCATTGTGTCGGAGTGGTCACCGTGAATGTTTATAGGCGACGAAAGTGCACGATTGACCTCCGCTATAACAATTGGAAGCCGCAATCCAGACGCAATATAAAGCATTTCGTACATATATGCCAAGCCCTGAGAGCATGTGGATGTCATAACACGGCCACCAGCAGCAGAAGCGCCAATACAAGCAGACATCGCGGAATGTTCCGACTCAACTGCAATATATTCGGTGTTCACAAGCCCATCAGCAACAAACTGCGAAAAAATCATAACGATTTCCGTCGCAGGTGTAATAGGATAAGCGGCAACGACATCAGGATTTATCTGACGCATCGCCTCTGCCATTGCTTCATTTCCAGTTTTTGCTGTTCTCATATTTTATACCTCTTAAATCGTGAAGTGCGAAGCAAGAAATTTCTGAAGAGCCTCAATTTGCGACTTATTCGTTCCATGAGCAAATTGTTGAAAACCTACTTGGCAGAGCGAGTTCTAACGAGCGTCTCAAAGAAATTTGATTGCGAGCAACTACTTTTTTTCTTCTTCCATTGTTATCGCTGTCACTTTTGGCGGACATTCCTTCGCACAGATGCCACAGCCCTTACAATGGTCTAAATCAATCCCTGCAACTTTTCCATCTTTCACAATTATTGATGAATCGGGACAATTTATCCAGCAAATAAAACAGTGAATGCATTTCTCGGCATTGTAGATGGGTCGCAAACTTCTCCAGTCACCCGTCTTAAAATTCTTCGCTGTGCCCGCCTCTAAAATATCGCCTTCCGGCAATTCCTTCCAACCAAGTTTTTTATCCATATTATTTCATTTTGACACTGTTGAAAAAGTCACTTTTTAACTGTCATTGCGAGAGCCCCGACCCATCGGGGCTCGTGGCAATCTCTCTTTTCCGTCGGTAATTTTGAGATTGCTTCGTCATCCCGCCACGGCGGGATTCCTCGCAATGACACCTGTGAATGGTTTTTCAACGGTATCATTTTAACCTTTAACTTCTTCGTATGCCCGTTTTATTGATTTTATGTTGCCATCAATTATTTCCGGCTTATGAGAAAATTTTTTTTCAAGTTTTTTCTTTGTATCCCCCAAAACACCTTCAATTTCCAAAAAATTAGTTACCTTGACCAACGCCCCCATCATTGGAGTATTGGGAATTTCTTTCCCGAAACACTCTTTTGCAATTCTTGATGCGTTGATAACGAAAACTCTACCATTGAAGTTTAATTCCTTTTTCATCTCGGCAGCAGATTTTTCTGTGTTAACAATTATCGCACCTTTATCTGAAAGCCCACTTATTACATCAACCGTTTTTATAAGTGTATTGTCAAGCACAACAACGAAATCCGGCTGAGTAATCCCGCAATGAAGTGTAATTGGTGCATCCGACAAACGGTTGAATGATTGAACAGGCGCACCCATTCTTTCGGGACCATACTCAGGAAAACCTTGAACATATTTTCCTGTTGCAAATGCCGCCTCCGCAAAAAGAAGCGCCGCTGTCTTTGCACCCTGCCCACCACGACCATGCCATCTTATCTCTATAATGTTATTCATATTTGCTCCGCAAATACGCGGAAAACAATTGAAATACGATGGATATACAATGGATATGCAATTGAAACACTCGCCGCGGCGAGTATTTCTACTGTATTTCTGTGTATTTCTACTGTATTTCAAGATGTTGTATCCGCGTTTATTCAACCCTTATCGCTTCCACAGGACAATCCGACGTCGCCTGTTTTGCACTTTCCTCTGCCGAAACCGGAATTTCCGAAATCTTGACGAACACAATCGTATCCTGCATTTCAAAAACATCAGGACAAGTGTCCACGCATAATCCACAACCCGTGCAAACATCTCCATCAACAATTGCTTTCATTTTGAAACCTCCGATTAACAACAAAATTAAGAAGTCAGGATTAAGGATTAAGAAGGGCAGGATTAAGGATTACGTTATAAGTTGTAAGGATTAAGTAAAAACTTAATCCTTAAAGCGTAGCGGCTTAATCCTTACCACTGCCCTTCTTAATACTTACCACTTACCACTTAATCCTGTCTTTTTTACATCTTCAAGTGCTTTTGCAAATTGTTCACTGCCAAGTTTATCAGTATTTGGAAGATAAAACTTTCCACAAAACTCTATATTAAATACGCTGAAAAATGCTTTAATTATTGTCTCCGCATGACTGAAATCCGGGGTTCTCCCCGCAACTGATATAAAAAACCCTTTCTTTTTAGAGGGTGAAAAATTTCTTAAAATGTTTCTTTTCGCCCAGTAAAGTTGGCACCTATCCACAACTGCTTTTAATTTTGCCGGAACAGAAGTAAAATAAATCGGAGTAGAAACAACAACGATATCCGATGAAAAAATTGTCCCGCCAATGCGGGATTGTATATCGTCGGTGAACTTACACTTACCGGTTTTTTCACAACAGCGAAGCCCGTCGCAAAAAGATATTTTTAAGTCACGAACAAAAACTTTTTGGACATCAGTCCCGCTTTTTGAGAATTCATCCAAAAGTGAGTTGAAAAGCAATTCGCTTCGGCTATTTGATGTCGCAGCAGCAGAAATACCGAGAACCTTCATTTTTTTTTCTTTTTAGACAAAACCTTTTCAATTTCACTTTCATTCGGCAAATTGTTGCCACGAAAAACAATCATTCCTTTTGAGTCAATTAAGATGTTCGTCGGAAGACCGTAGACCTTGAACTTTTTTGCAACTTCAGAATCTGTATCAAGCAAAATTTTGTAAAGCATTTTTTTTCTTTTGACAAAATCTGCAACTTTCTTTTCGCGTTCCTGGACATTTATTGAAGCAACAACGAGACCTTTTTTGCCGTATCCGTTATGGATTTTATTCAATTCCGGAATTTCTTCAACGCAGTAAGGACACCATGTCGCAAAAAAATTGACAAGTACCGGAGTTTGTCCTTCGTAATTTGAAAGTTTAAACGCAGCAGTTGAAGAAAGTTCCCTGATCGAAAAATCAACTGATTTATTTCCGACATCTATGCCGGGAGAAGCGGAAAAAAGACAATTGGAAAAATTACAAAAATTTAGAAAAATTGCAAAGATTATCATGCCAAAGGCAGATCCGCCCCTGGCGGAAAATCTTTCTAATCTTTCGCAATCTTTCAATTTTTTAATAGACCTTATCATCTTCGTTCTTTGAAAAAATTTTTTATTAAATTCGCACATTCATCTTCACACACACCACTTTTTATTTTTATCCGATGATTTAATTTTTTATTGTTCGCGATGTTTATTACGCTTCCGCAGGCACCGGATTTTTCGTCAGAAACGCCAAAAATAATTCTCTTGATGCGTGACCAAACAGCAGCACCCGCACACATCGGACAGGGTTCAATTGTAGCATACATTTCACAATTTGTCAAGCGATAATTTCCTATTTTTTGTGCCGCTTTTTTTATCGCCAGAATCTCCGCATGTGCAGTCGGGTCATTTTTTTTTATCGTTAAATTATGTGCCCGTGAGATGATTTTGTTGTCCTTAACTATTACGCATCCTACCGGCACCTCGCCTTTTTTTACGGCTTTTTTTGCTTCTTTAATTGCTTGCCTCATTAGGTAAGATTCTCTATCTACCGGATTTAATCCAGCGTTCATAATACTTTACTATGTCTTTACGATGAACTTTGTATACTTTACAGATTTGGTCAACAGTTTTAAAATTTTTGGATCTTTTTTGTTTAACCTGTTCATATTCTTGAACAACTAATACCCATTTGGCTGTTAAAGCGTTTTTAATAGATTTATTCATGGCAACAGTCCTCCTTGCCTTCTGCAAACAGAAGGCAAGGATATTATACAAAAATTTCAAAAAAACTGTTACCGAAATTGTGAAGTATTACACGTAGGAGCATACCGTTAATAGATTAATCGCGCCGTGCAGGAGTTGAACCTGCAACCTTTCGGTTCGTAGCCGAATACTCTATCCAGTTGAGCTAACGGCGCATCCGCGACTATTAACAGGACGATGCTACGCAGCTGTTTGCTCCGTAGTGTAATTCATCAGTATTTCGGTAACGGTTTTTTAGAAATTGGTAGCACGGGGTCTTTAGACCCCGTATCATAATGAGCGGTCAAAAGACCGCTCACTACCAAATACCACTAAAACAGGTTGCCAATTTGTTACCGAAATTGTGAAGTATTACACGTAGGAGCACACCGTTAGTAGAAAACCAAACAATGATTATCAATAGCACCGTAGGTGCGACCTGTTAATAGAATCTGATTGTAGCAAATTACATTTCATTTTTCAAGTCCATGGACAACTGCTTCCGAAATTTTTTTCAGATATTCCTTGTCTTGCAAAAGTTTTTCGTCTTCTTTGTTTGAAAGATAACCGTATTCTATTAAAATTGACGGCACTTTTGCGAACTCAAAACCGACAAGATGCTGTTTATGAACACCGTCGGCAATAACTCCGGATTTTCCGCCTGTGGCGGATATTTTTTCATAAACGGTTTCGGCAATTTTTTTTGAGTCGGCTTTATACCACAGAACCGAAACCCCTCTCTTTTTTTTAGTGGGCGACCAGTTGCAATGGACACGCAAAAACAAATCGGCAATTTTTGAGTTGGCAAATTCAGCACGATCTTGATTATCGGAATGCTGACTTTTTGCCAAACGCCAGAAATTTTTTCTGTCACGGGTAAAATAAACCGTCGCACCTTCCCGTAAGAGTATATCGCCTAAAATTTCCGAAATATCAACAACACCATCCGCCTCTTTTATACCAGACGGACTTTTACATCCTAAATTTACAACTTTTCCCTGCGAATTTTTGGCCGCGTGTCCGGGGTCAACAACAATAATTTTTCCCGAAAGTTCTCCGGCACAGCAGAAAACTTTCATAAAAAAACAAACTGCTAAAACGGCAATGTATGTATAATTTTTAATATGCATCTGTATTTCGGTTTCTACAAACGACATTTCTATTAACAGGACGCCTCGATGGGGCTTAAAAGTATTGGGACGGTTCTGATTCTTTTAAATTCATTCCTATTAACAGGACGCCCCGATGGGGCTAATTCATAATTCATAATTCCTAATTTTTTTTCTATTTTCCGACGCAGAAATTTGAAAAAATCCTGTCAAGTATTTCTTCCGTCGGAACTTCACCTGTAATGTCGCCCAAATAATTCAGAGCGACCCGTAAATCTATTGCTACAAACTCTTCCGATAACCCATCCTTAATTGTGCCAACCGCCTTTTTAAGCGAATCTAAAGCACTTTCAATTATAATTTTATGTCGCATGTTTGTAAGCATAAAATCGCTGGTGTTGATATTTCCGGATATGAACGAATCATAAATACTTTTTTTCAATTCTTCTATGCCATCGTTTAATAAGGCAGAGATTGGGACAATGGACGCAGGAATTTTCAACTCGGAAACATTGCCGATTTTAGAAGGTTTATCGGATTTATTCAAAACCAAAATAACTTTTTTTGCCCGAAGAGGAATGGAAACAATTAGTTCGGCAATGTGAAAGTCCTCAGGACTTAATTCGGAAGATGAATCCAATACGAACAGAACCAAATCGGCATTTTTCAACGACTCTTGTGCCCGCTCAATTCCTATTTTTTCAACTATATCTCTGCTGTGTTTTCTTATGCCGGCGGTATCCGTCAAAATCAAGGGAATACCTGAAATGTCAATCGTTTCTTCTATGATGTCCCTCGTCGTACCAGGAATTTCCGTCACAATCGCCCTGTTTTGTCCGACTAAAACATTCAAAATTGAGGATTTTCCGACATTCGGCTTACCTATAATAGCGGTTAGGACTCCGTCTCTGAAAATTTTGCCGGCATGAAATGTTAAAAGGATTTTTTTTAACGCAGTTCCTGTTTTCTCAATTTTTGCTGTTATTTTTTCACCGTTCGCAACTGGTATGTCATCTTCCGAGTAATCAATTGCCACTTCTATCGTAGATAGAATGTCCACAAGTTCGCTTTTCCGTCCGTTTATTTCTTCCGACAGTGCTCCGCTCAACTGACTCATCGCACAGGAGAGTGCCACATCCGTTTTTGCTTTTATAATATCGCAAACCGCCTCCGCCTGGGATAAATCAATCCGTCCGTTGAGATAAGCCCTTTTTGTAAATTCACCGGGGTCGGCAAGACGCGCACCATATTTCACACACAATTCAAGAGTTTTTTTAACGGGAGTAATGCCGCCGTGGCAGGAAATTTCAACAACATCCTCGCGGGTATATGACTTCGGGGCTTTCATAACAGTCAAAAGCACCTCATCAACAAATTTTTCACCGTCAGTTATTTTTCCTAGATGAACACTATTGGCGGAAAGTTCTGATACTTTTTTTTGTGATTTCGGATGGAATATTTCAGAGGCAATATGAACGGCAGTGGGCCCGCTGAGGCGAACAATCCCTATACCGGCAAAACCTGTAAGAGTGGATATAGCAACAATTGTATCGTTATCTCCGCCCCTTAATCTATGCATTTCGCAGTGTTCCAGTTCTTCAGATTCTATTGTCCCGATAGATTGGGATAAATATTTTTTATAATACCTGAAAAATTTTCAAATTTCTCGTCCGTCAGGTAAGTTACTCATCCAAAGGTTGAAAATCCGCTGTAGCGGACTGACCTACTTGGTTCGGCTTTCAGTCTCAGCATAACATTACAACACAGCCTCTAAAGTTGGACAACCAATACATTCCTCATTCCGATACTTTATCACCTAATAAATTTTGTTTCTCCCATTACAACTTTTTTAACAGCCTTTTCTAACAAGCACTTATCCGGCAAAGACAATTGGTATTTTGAAGCAAAAAGTTTATTAGAAATTCCACCTAAAGCATATTCAACCAATATTTTATCCCTTTCTGCCCCCAATACAATGCCAACCGGTTCATTATCGTTGTCAGCCATTTCTTCTTTCTTAAAATAATTCAAATACAAATTCATTTGTCCAATATCCCGATGACTAACTGCTCCAAGTTTCAAATCAATTAATACGAAACATTTCAGAATTCTATGATAAAAAACTAGGTCAATATAAAAATGTTTATTATTCAAAGTAATCCGATATTGTCGTGCCACGAAAGAAAAACCTTTACCCAATTCCAATAAAAAATTTTGCATATTATCTATAATTTTTTGCTCCAACTGTTTTTCGGAATAATGGTATCTTTCAGGAATTCCAAGAAATTCTAAGATATATGGATCCTTAACAACATCTTCATCTTTTTCAATTTGCTGTCCTTTTGAAGCGAGTTTAAAAACCCCTTTTTTATCTTTACTTAGGGCTGTTCTCTCAAAAAGCATAGAATTTATCTGTCTCTCCAACCAACGGGTACTCCAATGGTTTAGAATACATTCTTTTTCATAGAATTTGCTTTATCATATTTTCTATACCATTGTAAATGTTATGAAGAAATGTACCAATAGCGGCTAATTCAACTACCGACTTCGTCTCCCTTCCCATTGCCTCGTTAAGATTACTTAATGCTATTTTCACGTTCTCTTTTTCTGCAAGGATTTGCCTGCGTAGATTATCCATAGATTCTTACCCCTGTTTCTTCCACAAGATCATTAAACAATGATTTTTTTGAAAGGTCAACAAGGTCAACGGGCTTTGATAAGTGTTTAAATAAATCAGCATAAAATTTAAAAAATAATTTTGGGGCAATTCCTTTTACACCAATATCTATATCATTAGATTCTTTGTACGGCTCAATTGATGAACCAAACAAGAAAAGAGAAGCAATATTGTGTTTTTTAGCACACTGTAAAATTATATCCTTATCGTTTTCAGTTATCACTTTTATCGCCCCCTATTAACGACAGAATTGAGAATTGGAATTAAGATTAAAATAAGCGACTTCGTCGCAAAAGCGGTAGCCTACAACGGCAACGGCGCCGATAAATCGGCAACTACAATTTATATCTTCGGTCTGATAATAAGTTTTCTATCTTCACCTTCGCCCTCGGACACCGTTTCAACAAATTCACTATTCTGCAAAGTAAGATGTATTATTTTTCTTTCATTGGACGGAAGTTTTATTTCAACCTGCTCCCCTTTCATTTTTACCTGCTCTTCAAGTTCTCTTGCTTTTTCAACGATTTTTTCATTCCTTCTTTCAAGGTAACCGTCTATATCAAGCGTTATTCGGACACCGCGGTTTTCCTGTTTACTCAAAATCAATTTCAGTATGTATTCTAATGCCTCTATCGTCTGTCCCTGCCTGCCTATCAAAATAGCACTGTCATCACTGGAGATATTTAATACGATACCATTAGAAGTTATCTCTGCGGACACTTTGGCTACAAAACCCGCAAGTTCCAACATTTTTTTGGTAATTTCTTCGGCGTTTTTTGATATGTCCGAGCAACAAGGTAGAACGGGGTCTTTAGACCCTGTTATCTCAAGTGAACGGTCTGAAGACCGTTCACTACCACCTGCTGAAATTCCCGAAGTACCCTCTTTAACTGAAATTTTTATTCTCGCCGGAGTGAAACCCATTAGTCCGAAAAGCCCGGATTTTCCCTCGTCAAAAATTTTTATTTCGGCATCCTTTCTGTCAATTCCAAGTTCTCCAAGCCCTTTCTCTATCGCCTCACCAACCGTCTTACCCGTTACCTCAATTTCATTTTTCATAACAAAAACCTCCAAAGAAAACTGAATAGCCACGAATTACACGAAAAACTAATTTCTTTTCTTTTTAATTCGTGAAATTCGTGGCTGATGTTTTATTCTTTCCTATACTCCAAGTTAATGCCGACCAAGGTCGGCAACTACAAAAATCTTTGCCAGTCATTCCCGAATGATTCTATCTCCGATAAAAACATTCGGGGACGAATCTATGACAAAATGAATGGATTCCCGCTAAAGACATGCGGGAATGACAACTCTTGGATACTGATTAGTTAAAACATAATAATTTCCAAATTCTTTGCCGAAGGAGAACCTACTCGGCTATACGACAAGTTAGGTCGTCCCGCTTTCAGCGAGGCGACTGACTTATCACCTTACCACTGAAACTCAATGTAGTCGCCCGATCCCCGATTAAGAATTTCGGGGACATGTTTATCGGGCATAAAGTCGCTCAATAAATTGAGCGACTACAAATCAGGCGACTACATCATCAATGAAGTTATAGTCGTGCTCCCGTGATAAACGGCGACTAAAAATCGCCGACTACAATTTTTTTTTTGTCTGGATAGACCCCTTTGAGAAAATAAGCCACTGCTCCAAAATCGTTACAATACTATTCGTAAGCCAGTAGATGACTAATCCCGACGGAAATCCGAGAAACATCACGGTAAAAATTATGGGCATCATTATCATCATCTGCTTTTGCGTCGGGTCAGAAGTGTTTGTTGACATCCACTGCTGTAAAAACATTCCGCCACCCATTAAAATCGGCAAAATATAATAAGGGTCTTTCGCTGATAAATCCGTTATCCAAAACATAAAAGGTGCACCGCGTAATTCGTAGGCGTTCCTTAACATCGTAAAAAGCGCCCAAAAAATAGGCAACTGAACCAACATCGGCAAACATCCGCTAAAAGGATTTACACCCTTTGCCTTGTAAAGTGCCCATGTTTCGGCATTCATTTTCTTGTGGTCGCTTTTATATTTTATTTGAAGTGCCTTTATATCTCCCTGAATCAATTTCATTTTCTGTGCGGATGTAAATGATTTTTTAGAAAGCGGGTAAGATATTATATTAAGAATTACCGAGATTATAAAAATCGCCCAACCGTAATTGTGGGTGAACTTATAGATATAATTTAACGAGGAAAGTGCAAATTCTCCGAGGTCGCCAAAAAATCCAAAATCAACCGCCTTTTCAAGTTGCGGGTTTATGGAATCAATTTTTATTCCTTTGAGATGAGCAAAACCCTTGGGCCCTGTATAGGAAATTACCGAAAAAAGTTTTTTTTCAGACGGTAAAAAATCAACTTTACCTGTGGAAATTTCCATTAGCGGCATTTTTTCTACCATTTCAACTTTTATTTTTTTGAAGTCATCGTTGGCCCGCAAAAAAATTGAAAGGAAATATCTGTTGTCAATACCTGCCCACTTCAATGGGAACGTATTCGCGTCGCCGGGTTTTAATTTTTCAACCTTCTTTTGAGAATAAGAAATCGCTCGCAACAGTTTTATGTTTTCCTTTAACTCTTTTGCATCGGTACCAAGTCCCGGACCAATTGACAGTGTCAAGCCATCAAAACTTTTTGGGAATTTGGTTTTATTTGAGACAGTATATTTTATATCAACAAGATATGAATTGTTGCTGAAATAAAAAGTTTTCTCTATACTAAAATCACCAGCAGAACGGACAAAACGGGACTGATACGGCTGATTTTTCGGAGATATGTTTGACCAGTTGCCGGTATCTTTGTCGTTCAATAATTTGCCACTTAATACAAGTTCAACCGTCGTTTTTTCAGTTAGCCGCTCTTCTTTAAGAAAACAATTTACAATCGATGCCTCGTTTTCACTTAAAGTGTACACTACTTTATCGGTTTCAATTTGAAATGTTTTGGCAAATTCGCCATTTTTTTCAGCCAAAGATTGATTCGCCGTGATGGACGCCGTGGCTGGCTGACCTGCCCGGCGAGATGGTGATAACTGCAAAGTCGTCTCACGAGAAGCAATCGCGGTTGGTACTGATCCATCAAACTGCTGTGATTTGGTCCTGAACAACCATTGCCAAACAACAAGAATTGTAAGCGACAAAACAATTGCTAAAAAAGTTCTTTTTTCCATAATAAGTTATCTCCAAGTTAGCCTGCTTTCGCAGGGATTCCGTACTGGAATCCTTCCGAAAGGAAGGAACATTTTCAAATTCTTCGTCGAAGGCGACTCGCCGCTGATTCAATGGCAGGATGGCAATCCCATTGCGAGATTGCTTCGTCGTCCCGATGCATCGGGGACTCCTCGCAATGACATCACTTACCACCCGCAGGGAAACCCTGCCACTACAAAAATCCATGAACCCGCGAACCCGTAAACGCAGTTGCCTTTTACGGCACAGGGTCAAATCCACCCGCATTCCACGGCCCGCACTTAAAAAGTCGTTTTATCACCAAAAACCAGCCCTTAAAAAATCCGAATTTTTCCAATGACTCAACGGCATACACGGAACAACTCGGATAAAATCTACATTGCCTCGGAAAAGGTCTGGCAATAATCTGATAAACTTTTATAAAGAGCACCGATAATTTTTTCATTAAAAAACTTCGTTTAATAATTTTTAGATATTAAAATCTTTATCCGAAGTTTATCCGAAGTTACCGAAGTGCATAGTATCTGAATTTCTTTGTTCCCTTCGGAATTATTATATTTGACCTTGTTAATGTCACAAGGTCTGTCAACGCAGTTCTATCAGAAACATCCGGGTTTATAGTTCTGTATTCTTTGTTAGCAATTCTTTTATTCTTTATCAAATAGTCTATGGCTTTTTTCTGACGTTCATTCAATTTTTCCAATAAACTTTCGCTTACATGAAATCTTTTGAAGGTTATCACAAAACCTGCTCCCGTATCTTCAAATTCCGGTTCAGGCAATTTCCATTCTTCACACCACTTAATAATCTTGTTTGTTCCTGTGCCTACTTCTTCTACATATTTCACCCAAAAGAAGGCTCTCGCAATAAGAGGATTGCGTGGAATGGAAGTATGTTTTTGCTTCAACTTTTCTATCGTAGAAAGTCCCTCTTCTACATCCAATCCTCTATGAACCCTTGCCTCCTTAACAAACCATAATAATCTTTCATTATTTATATCTTTTAATTTTGCTCCTGTGCAAATTTGAGAATCAAAATACAATTTGTCTTTATGTTTTTCTAAAATTAATCTTTCGTATTCGTCTTTGGACATTTTTACTGTTGATTTGCCAACTCGTTTATATGGTCTGCCAAATGCCAAAACCAAATGGTCGAATGATTCTTTTATTTCAATAATAACTATAGATTTGCCTTTTAATTTATTGGACCTGTCCCTTTTTCAACGCCCCTAAAAAATGTTTTTCAATATATGGATAATCTGCAATGGACATAACATCTTTTTGCGGAATTACAATAATATCTGCGTTTTGATGAAATTGCGTATTGTTTAGACGGAAAACTGAATGAAAGCGTCTCTTCAATAAGTTACGCTTACACGCATCTCCGAGTTTAGAAGACAACACCACGGCAAGCCGAGAAACATCTTTCCCATTCGGACGGATATAAAAAACAAACCCACCGGACAGGAATTTTTTGCATCCTTCGGATTTTTTTATTTCGACAAAATTATCGGCTTTTGTAAGACGATTTATCCGTGCTAATCCCATTACGGTATCAGATTTTTTCTGCCCTTGTTTCTGCGACGGCTCAAAACATTTCTTCCACCAGAGGTTTTCATTTTGGCACGAAACCCTTTGTGTTTCTTGTCTCTTCTTACATTTGGATTAAAAGTTGGTTTCATCCTGTTAGACCTCCATTATGTATCTTTGTATCTTTTATGAACCCCACACCAAATGGACTACCGGAGTTTCACATTGCGATCATCCTAACTTATTTTTTTACTTTTGTCAACAAGAAAATCTGCCACGCGGATAACCAAGTCAAAAACATTTGCCACGGAGGGCACGGAGAGTGGTAAGTGGTAAGTATTAAGAAGGGCAGTGGTAAGGATTAAGTGGTAAGTGATAAGTGATAAGTGATAAGGATTAAGTTTTTACTTAATTCTTATAACTTATAACTTAATCCTGCCCTTCTTAATCCTTAATCCTTAATCCTTAATCCTGACTTCTTAATCCTGATTCAAGTAGTTTTCCGTGTTCTCCGTGGCAATGTTTTTTATACTTTCCTATATTTTAGAAAACATTCGTTTGAAAAATGTTTTTATTTTTTTTGTTATGATTTTATTTTTAAGTTGCAAAATGTTTTTCATCGCCTCGTTTTCACCGGCAAAAATGCATTCCCGAAATTTTCGCATTTCAAACCATTTTATATTCTGAACATTTGGCTTTATCAAAAAATCGGCATCTTTAATTTGAATCTGTCTTAATACCGAAATGACTATTTCGCTTGCGCGATGTGCAATATCAAAAGCACTTTTTAGTTCGTCTTCCGAAACTGTAGAAAGTCCTGTGCTAACATCAACGGCTATTGCAATATCGCAACCCATATCTTTTACAACTTTAACCGGAACAAGTTGGACAGTGCCACCGTCCACCAAAATGTTGCCTTCGTATTTAACTGGCGGCATTATACCGGGAATTGAAATGCTTGACGAGACCGCTTCCCAAATAGGACCTTTTTGAAATACAACCTCTTTTCCTTCTGAAATATCCACCGCCACGCAGGCAAACGGAATTTTCAGATCTTTAAAATCCACATCCGGCAGAAAAAATTCTATCATTTTGTCAAGAGATTTTTTTTCCAAAAATGCCATTTTAATTCCGGAGAGATGAAAAAACACACTCTCTTTTATTTTGTTCGCCACCAGCGAACCTACCTGGCCGAATATATCCGTAAAAATATTTTTTGATTCCGGCGAGGACATTTTATCAAATTTCAGTTCTTTGTAGGTTTCGGTTGAGATAAAATCGGTAACTTTTTTTTCCATCTCATCTGTTGATATTCCGAAGCAGTACATCGCACCTATTATAGCACCAATGGATGTCCCCGCTACGAAATCCGGCTTAATCCCGTTTTTTTCTAAAACTCTCAACACTCCTATATGGGCAAGTCCTCTTGCACCGCCACCGCCCAATGCCAAACCCACTTTAAATTTCTTCATAAAAACTTTTTGACAGGATTAGAAAGATTAACAGGATTTTTAATTCTTTGTTTTATCCTGTCCATCCTGTCAGATTTAGAATAACTTCCCCATTGCTTATTATACCAAATCACTTGCAAAAAATCAAGTTTTATTGTATAATTATTTTTATGAAACTTTTTGGCATTTCAACAGAGCGGTCTTACTGGCTTGCAACTATCGGAATTGTTTTGATAGTTTATCTTTGGTTTTTTCTGATGACAATTTCCAAATTCATTGATATAAAAAACGAAAAAATCGCAAAGCAAAATGAGGTGGATTTACAAACATTGAAAGAACAAATTTCATCGCAGCAGAGATTTAAGGCGGACACACCCTCAACTTTGGAAATCACCCCTACTCTACCTGACGGCTTATCCCTAATTTATTCTGCGCATTTTATTATCTATTCAATGAACGAACCGTTACTTAAAGACCTTGCACAAAAGGTTGAAAAAATTTACGGAACAGTAATTTCCAACACAAACTTTTACAATTTCAACCCGCCGGAAAGATTTTTAATTTATATTTATCCCGATGCTCAATCATATAAAGAAAACACGAAACGGCCGGAATGGTCGGGTGGATTCGCGACCAACAGAAAAATTTACACTTTTGAAGAAAAACACCTCTCATATATTCTGCCTCACGAAATCACACATCTTATTTTCAATGATTTTATGGGCAATCAAGCGGTTAAAATATCAAAATGGCTCAATGAAGGACTTGCGATGTATGAAGAAACCAAAAATTTAGACATAAAAAACTGCCGTTTGATAAGACCAAACGACTGCCTTTGAGTGAATTTATGGCACTTGATTTTGATGCCGCACCGATGAAAAAAATTAACATCTGGTATCCACAGGCGGAATCATTGGCCGGCTTTTTACTCACAAAATATCCAAAAGAAAAGTTTTACAATTTTTTAATTAAACTGCGTGAGACGGAAAACATAGATGAAGCACTTTTCTGGGGCTATCAGTCGGAGTTCAAAAATATAACGGATTTGGAAACCGCATGGGCTACTATCAAATAAGCCCTACAAAAATCAGCCGACCAAGGTCGGCAACTACATCTATGTTTCACGTGAAACAATATACCTATACTTAATGAAAAGGAGACTTAAACCATGAATAATCACACACAAGTTTGGTTAGCTTTATTAGTAACTTTTCTGGCAGGAATTTCTACTGGTATTGGGGGGCTTATTCCTTTATTCATAAAAGATTTGAAAAAAAAGTATTTACATTTTTCTTTAGGTTTATCTGCTGGAGTGATGATTTATATCTCCTTTGCAGAACTTCTTAAATCATCTGTTGAAAACATAGGATTTTTTACAGCCAATATAGCGTTTTTTTCTGGTATTATTTCTATTATGATAATTGATTTTATCGTACCTCACGAATATATAGAAGAACATACAAAAATGAATATGAAGGAACAAAAACTTATGAGCGCTGGGGTATTTACTGCATTGGGTATAGCAATACACAATTTTCCAGAAGGGGTGGCAGTGTTTGTAAGTTGTCTTGGAAATATCAGGGTGGGTATTTCAGTAGCATTCGCCGTAGTTGTTCACAATATTCCAGAGGGAATTGCTGTTGCAATACCAATCTACTATGCCACAAAAAGTAAGAAAAAAGCATTCTGGTATTCTCTATTATCAGGAATTGTTGAACCGGTTGGAGCAATTATTGCTATGTTGATATTACTGCCCTTTCTTACTCCAAAAATTTTATATTTTTCCTTTGCTTTCGTAGCTGGAATAATGGTTTTTATAAGTTTTGATGAACTTTTACCATTATCATACGAAGATGAAGAAAATCATATATCTGTGTTAGGTATTATAACAGGAATGCTAATCATGGCGATAAGCCTTTATATATTATAGCAAACCTTGCACTATGCATTTTCACCAATAGACAATGAAAGTATTTATTAAAAGTTTTGGATGCCCCAAAAATCTAGTTGATTCCGAGACAATTGCCGGAATTTTGTCAAAAAATGGTTATATTTTATGCGGAGAACCGGAAAAAGCCGATATAATCATCATAAACACTTGTGCTTTTATTGCTCGTGCAAGAAAAGAGGCGTACACTTCAATAAATCAAATTTCAAAAAACAAATCCCAATATCAAAAACTCATTATCTGCGGATGTCTATCTCAATATGAAAAATCTGAACTATTAGAAAAATATCCAAAAATTGATGCAATTTTAGGAAGTTCTGATTTTTATAAAATAATGGATGTCCTCAAGAGATTGTACGACAACCCTGTTTTAGTGTCATTGCGAGGTGAAACCGCCCGCCCCGGGGAGAGGCGAGGCCTCGCCATAGGCGGGTGGCAATCTCATGAGATTGCTTCGTCGGTCGCCCAAGGCGACCTCCTCGCAATGACAGACGAGATTGTCCCAAAAACGAGATTTCTCCCACATGGATTTCCTTCGGGCACTTCGAACCCCGATAAAAATCGGGAACCTCGAGGCTGTCCGACAATGGACAAAAAGTCCACCGTGTCAGAGCACGGGGCAGGCTCTCATAAAATTGTGTTATCGTCGGAGAATGGATTCCCGCCAAAGACATGCGGGAATGACAAAGCCAAAAAGTTGGGGTTGTCGGACAACCTCCCTCGCAATGACATTGCCAAGCAACCTATCAAGAACACAACAAAACCTGTCGCTGAAATAAGTACACCGAAATTTATCATTTCCAATGAACCGAAACTTTTTTCAACACCAAAAAGTTATGCTTACATAAAAATCGCTGATGGGTGCAACAACAGGTGCAGTTATTGTATTATTCCTGATTTGCGAGGTAACTTCAGAAGCAGAAGAATTGAGCACATCTTGTCAGATGTCCAAAACGCAGTTCAATCGGGTAGAAAAGAGGTTATTCTCGTTGCACAGGATACAACAATGTACGGGATTGATATCTACAAAAAATTCGCACTCAATGAACTTTTGCAAAAAATCTCAAAAATTGACGGCTTGAAGTGGATTCGCCTGCTTTATACACACCCCGCACATTTTACCGATGAGTTGATTTCTGAAATTTCTGAAAACGAGAAGGTTTGTAAATATGTGGATATCCCCATTCAGCACACCGATGATTTAATCTTGAAAAAAATGGGTAGACCGCCAGTAAAAATTGTTTTTTCAACCATAGAGAAATTGAGAAAGAAAATCCCTGATATTGCACTGCGAACAACGGTTATGGTTGGATTCCCTGGCGAAACGGATAAAAGTTTTACAAAACTATTAAACGATATAAAGATGCTGGAATTTGATTGGCTGGGCGGATTTGTTTATTCGGCACAAAAAGGAACGGCGGCTCATAAAATGAATAATTTAGTTCCATTAGAAGTAAAAAAAGAACGCTTAAATGAAATAATGGCGGTACAGCAGAAAATCACTTTTTTCAAGAATAAAAAGCAAGTCGGAAAAATTTTTGAAGTACTTGCCGATTCTGAAAAATACGGGCATACCGAGTTTCAAACACCTGAAATAGATGGCAAGGTTGTTTTTTCATCAGAACAAAAAACCGGTTCTATTACAAAAATGAAAATATTAAAAGTTAAGAAAGTTTATGACCTTGTTTCCTGTTGATGTCATTGCGGGGAATCCCGATTCATCGGGATAAATTCCATAACGAAGCAATCTCACAATTGTTTCACGTGAAACAATTTTTTTCTTGGCCGAGTAGTCAACCTATTGGCTTGTCAAATCATTTAAGAATGTAACCATGAGTTAGAGAGATAAGAGTTATTAACAACATAAGGTTCAGTTTTAAAATTTTTGTAAATTTTTCTACTTTTAGAGGCAGCGTCATAAATTTTATTTAATTTTTTATCAATA
>JAZDKR010000069.1:0-8297 GCA_043802785.1 Elusimicrobiota bacterium | reverse complement strand
ATTGAGATGAACGGAAAACTTATTGAGTTTATCAATGAATACAATATGTCTAAAAGACTTAGAAAATTAAATTACAGAACACCATCTCAATACGTAAAAGAAGAAAAGAACACTATCATAGAACGTATCGTTATCTAACAGGTAAGGAACATCGGGAATTTTTCAAGGTTTTTAGAATCAGTAAGTTTTTCGCATGGTTCAGTGCTTAATCGCGAGGTCGCCGGTTTAAAAGCAATGTTCAACTGGGCCATAAAAAGTAAAAAGGCAACTGAAAATCCTGTAAGACAGGTAAAGCTTTTTAAGGAGAATAATACCCGTCTAAGATATTTATCTGAAGTAGAGGTAAAACGGCTGCTGGATGCCTGTGTATATTGGTTCAGACCGGTTGTAGTCACAGCATTGACAACGGGAATGCGTCGTTCGGAAATATTCAACTTGAAATGGGAAGATGTCAATTGGAAGCAAAATATAATTTTGCTTAAACATACAAAGAACGGAAGGTGGCGCGAAATCCCGATATGCACACTTTTATCAAAAACACTTGAAGAATGTAATGAAAGAAGCGATGGTATGTATGTTTTTTGCAATCCGGATAAGGAACCGATTAGGAATAATAGAAATATTGACCGTTGGTTTCAAAATGCGATAAAATTTGCAGGTATTCAGGACTTCCGGTTCCATGATTTAAGGCATACTGCGGCAAGTTATTTAATTATGGGCGGGGTGGATTTAACAACAGTGAAAGACATATTGGGGCATCAGACTATAAGTATGACTTTAAGGTATGCGCACCTTTCACCGGTTCACAAAAGGTCAGCGATGGAGATATTAGGGATTAAGATGGACACTTTATGGACACTTGACAAGAATTCAGGGAATGGACAAAGTAGCGAAATAGTCAAATCCCCTCAATTATTGGGGGGTTTTGAAGCGGGGAGGCGTGGCCGAGTGGTTGATGGCGCTGGTCTTGAAAACCAGTATAGCTGCAAGGTTATCGAGGGTTCGAATCCTTCCGCCTCCGGTTTTGTTGAAGCATAGAAAGTCCGCAGGCGGGGAGTAGTTGCCGACCTTGGTCGGCATGTGTTATAATCCAAAATTGTGAAGTAGTACATGTGGCGGGCTAATAAATGGTAAAATCGCCAAGCAAGATTGGCCAAAAGTAGGCTCTGTAAGAGCAACTACATTTTTGTATTACGACATAGTATGTAACATCTTCTCTGTCTTTTTCCGTGAGTTCCGTGTACTCCGTGGCAAATGTCCTTGACTTTGTGGTTATCCGCCGTGGCGGATTTTCTTGTGAAAAATTATATAGACGATGTTTTTGATGACAAAGGACTTTTAGAAAAAACTCATAAAAATTATGAAAGTCGTCCGCAACAGAGACAGATGGCTGTTGCTGTTGAACATGCGATTGCAAAAAACTGCCATTTAATAGTTGAAGCGGGAACAGGTATTGGAAAAACGCTCGCCTACCTTGTTCCTTTCATTTACTGGTCAACAGAAAAAAAAAGTCGAGTAATAATTTCAACCTACACAAAAACACTTCAAGAACAAATCTATAATAAAGACCTTCCGTTCTTACAAAAAATATTGCCTGTTGATTTCAAATTTTCATTGTGTGTTGGAAGCGAAAATTATATCTGTATCCGTCGGTTGAGTCGCTATTATCAACTTGGTCCTACCTTGGCGGGATTGAACGACGAGGACACACTTGAAAAAGTGATGAAGTGGGTGAAAAAAACAACAACGGGGCTCAAACTTGAAATTGATTTTCCCGTTTCCTTTGAACTGTGGCACTCCATCTGTCGCGAGACCGATATGTGTCTTGGCAAAAAATGTACTTTTAGCAACAAAAAAGAATGTTTTTATTCAAAGGCAAAAGCCCAGCAGTACAATTCTAACATCCTCGTTTCCAATCACCATTTATTTTTTGCGAATATTGCTTCCGGCGGTCGTATTTTGCCGAAATACCATGCCGTTGTTTTTGACGAGGCACAAAACATTGAAGAGGTTGCCTCGGACCAACTCGGAATTAATATTTCCAATACGGGACTTAATTATATTTTAAGTAGGATTTATAATCCAAAAAAAGACAGCGGGTTTCACCGATTAATTAAACTTTCATTCACAGAAAAGGAACAGTTTGTGAACGATGTTGCAACGGTGCGTTCGTCGGCTGATTTATTTTTTTCTGAACTTTTGAGTAAATTTGGAACTGAACCGAAAGTCCAAAGGATAAAAGAAAACCCGCCGTGGCGGGCTGATAATACGCTTGAACAATCAATTGCTCGTCTTGTGGAAACTTTAAAAAAATTCTGCTTCAAAACCGAGGACGAAGAAATTCTGGCAGAAATTAAAAGTTATTCGTCATCCCTTGTTTCATTAAACGACGACCTCAATACTATAATTGGCCAGATTTATGATGATTATGTCTATTGGATTGAGATATCACAGAAACATCGTTTGGGAATAAAAATTGCTTTGCGTGCCGCACCTATTGATGTATCTAAAATTTTATCAGAAGATATTTTTAAAAAAATAAGCCCTGTAATTTTAACCTCTGCAACACTTGCATCCGACCCGCTCCGCCATAGTGGTAGCCCGCTTTGCCGGAGCGATAGTGAGGCGAGCCAAAAGTTTTCTTTTATAAAAGAGCGGTTGGGAATTACCGAGTCCGACGAACTTGTTCTTGATTCCCCGTTTGATTACAGAAACAAAGTTATTCTTTATATTCCAGAAAACATTCCTGACCCGAAATACGAACCGGAGGAATTCAACAAGAAATCTTTTGAGGAAATAAAGAAAATTTTGGAAATTACAAACGGCAGAACTTTTTGCCTTTTTACATCATATAAAATGTTGAATGATATTTATGAACATTTGTCCGCTTTGCCCTTCGCCACAGGCGAACCTACTCGGAAAGAGGAAGGACTCCCCCATGGAAAAAAATACGAAATTTTCCGACAGGGTGAACTTCCCAAATGGAAAATGCTTGATGGTTTCAAAAAAAGTAAAAACGCAGTGCTTTTGGGAACGGATACTTTTTGGCAGGGAGTGGATGTGCCGGGACGTGCTTTGGAATGCGTTATAATTACTCGTCTTCCTTTTGCCGCGCCCGACGACCCTCTCACAGAAGCAAAAATGGAATATCTTAAAAAGTTAGGCAAAAACCCGTTTATGCACTATCAAATTCCTCATGCGATAATAATGCTCAAACAGGGGTTCGGGCGGCTTATCCGACGGCAAAGCGATGTAGGAATCGTCGCTATTTTGGACCCGAGAGTGAAAACCCGTCGGTATGGTGAAAAGTTTTTACGGTCACTACCTGATTGTAAAAATGTTTCGTCAATTGAAGAACTTAAATCCGGCTATGAGGACTTGCTGAAAAATTTGACAAAACGCTGTGATTTTGTATAATGAAAGTGTTGAAAAAGTCCTTAAACCACAGAGGTCACAGAGTAAAAGCACAGAGAGCACAGAGTTTTTTCTCTGTGTTCTCTGTGGTAAGGTTTTTTATATGAAACTTGGAGTAATGAATCATCCTGCTGAAAATATTTTCAGTGAAATAAAATGGGCGGCCGAAAATGGTTTTGACTTTTTGGATTTAACACTTGAACCACCGTTGGCATACCTTGACCCTGTTAGAAATGGTGTCCCGTACCAGGGTAGAACAGGGTCTTCAGACCCTGTCGTCCCGGTTGAACGGTCTAAAGACCGTTCACTACTAAATCCAAAAGAAATCAAAGATGAACTTGCAAAGTTTAAGTTGGGTGTTGTAGGGCATACTGCCTATTATCTTCCGATTGGTTCACCGATAGAGGCGATTAGAGATGCATCGGTGAACGAGATTATCAGATGCATGGAATTTGATAAGCAGGTGGGCGTTCAGAAAGTCAACATCCATCCGGATTTCAATCAGCCGCATTTTTTTTCACAAAAAGAAAAAATCGGATTTAACATATATTCTTTGTCAAAAATCGTGGATGCTGCTAAAAAAATCGGCGTTTCAATAATGGTGGAAAATTCTAATTCCTGCACACACGAACTGAACGAATTTTTCATAGCAATTCCCGAACTAAAATTTCATTTTGATTTGGGGCATGCCAACTTGAAACCCGGCGAGCGCGATTTTGAAAAAATGCTTATCAAGTTTTCAGAGCGGTTGGTTCATGTTCATTTTTCGGATAATAAAGGCGGCTACAATGATTTACATATACCGTTAGGTACGGGAACAGTTGAATGGAAAGAAGCTATTTCCGTCTTAAAAAAAATAGGTTACGACGGCACAATAACGCTTGAAATTTTTTCACACGACAGAGATTATTTGCTTCTGACAAAAGAAAAAGTCAAAAAATACTGGCTTGAAGCGTTATGAAAGTATAGAAACCATCTGTCTGCGTCATAATCCAAAAATGTAGTTGCTCTTACAGAGCCTACTTTTGGCCAAGATTGCTTGGCGATTTTACCATTTGTTACCGAAATACTGAGGAATTACACACAGGCGGGCAACTACAATTGCGACACAGTCTGTTCGCAGGAATGACAAGAGCAGGCTTTTTAGAGTGGACTCATAATATATTTATGTTTTCTTATTTCCGTATTACCGCCGTTGCCTTGCTACTTTACACTTTACACTTGGAATTTATCCCGATTTTATCGGGACTTACCACCGCCCTTTCTGCCGAGCAGAAAAGCGGAATGCCAAGGCCTGCCGGTTGGGTTGTGGATGACGCTGGTGTAATAGATGCTTCATCATATCAGCGAATGGACGCTACAATACAGGAACTGGAGCAAAAGACCGGTGCAGAAATCGCGGTTGTATCTATAAAAAATCTGGGAAATGATTCTATTGATGATTTCAGTGTTAAACTTTTTAAGGAATGGGGCATCGGAAAAAAAGGGAAGGATAATGGTGTGTTGCTCATTTCTTCAATTGAGGACAAGAAGGTAAAGATAGAAGTAGGTTACGGTTTGGAAGGGATATTGCCGGACGGGTTGTGCGGCGAAATTCTTGACACATATATCGTTCCTTGTTTCAAAAAGGGTGAGTATGGAAAGGGGATGGCTGATGGCGTTCTTGCCGTCGCTTCCGTGATAGCAAAGGATGCTGGTATTGAACTTACCGGTGGGACAGTCGATGTTCACCCGGGCGGCCGGGTGGGCGCACTCGGTATATTTTTACAATTTTTGTTTTTAATCACCATTGCGTGCATTTTTATCCGGCACCCGTTTCTATTCCTGTTGTTTTTGGGAATGTCAGGTGGTGGTCGCGGGTCAAGTGGCGGCGGTTTCAGTGGCGGGTTTGGTGGGTTCGGCGGCGGTTTCAGTGGCGGTGGTGGTGCCAGCCGCAGTTGGTAGGGGGGCAAAGTGACAGACATTTTAAGTAAGTTTGTTGAGGAAGTAAAAGTTATACACGGCACGAATCTGAAGTCGGTTGTTCTCTATGGTTCCAAAGCCACCGGAGAGGACACGAAGAAACATTCTGATTACAACTTGCTGATAATTCTCGGCGATATAAAGTTCGGTGATTTGAAATCACTTAGCAAAATAATTAAATTTTGGCTCAAGAGAGGAAACCCGCCGCCTTTGCTTTTCACGATGGACCGATTTATCAAATCTGCTGATGTTTTTCCGATAGAGTTTTTAGATATGAAGGACAACCGTAAGATATTATATGGCGAGGATCCATTTGAAAACTTGGAAATAAAGAACACGCATTTAAAGCACGAGTGTGAATTTGAACTCAAGGGCAAGTTGATTAAATTGCAACAGGGCTACATTGCTTCTCGGAATAAATCAGACATAAGAAATCTACTGATTAAATCCGTTACAACCTTTTTGATCCTGTTTCGTAATGTAGTTCGACTGTTTAATGAAACGCCGCCTGCGAAACGGCTTGACGGATTGAATATATTATCCGAGAAAATAGGACTAAACCCGTCTGTTTTTGTTACTATATTCAATATGAAATGCGGGGACAAGGAAGCGATGAAATTGAATCCGGAGCCGATTATGGAAAAATACCTTAAAGAGATAGAAAAAGTGGTTGATGTTGTTGATATGGAGGAATTATGTTGAACGAAGTGAAATCCGTCTCTGGCGGAAAGAAAGTGTGGATTATTCTGGGGATTATCGTACTGCTGGTGCTGATGTTAGTCGGGACTTATGTAGGCAACTACAATCGCTTAGTTACATTCAGCGAAAGTATCAATGGGCAGTGGGCACAGGTGGAGAATCAACTTCAACGCAGAAACGACCTTATCCCAAATCTTGTAACGACGGTCAAAGGTTATGTGAAACATGAAAAAGAGGTATTCACCCATATCGCCGATGCGCGGGCAAAATTGGCGGGGGCAAAAACGATAGGTGAAAAAATCAATGCAAATCAGGAACTTGATGGTGCCATTTCACGACTTCTTGTCATCGTGGAAAATTATCCCGTCTTGAAGGCAAATGAGAATTTCATCCGACTGCAGGACGAACTTGCTGGCACGGAAAACCGCATCGCCGTTGAAAGGATGAGATACAACGATGTAGTCCGCGATTACAACATTCTCATAAAGAGGTTTCCAAGCAATATCGTAGCGTCATTTACAGGTTTTGAGAAGAAGGATTCTTATTTCAAAGCCGAAGAGGCTGCAAAAGAAGTTCCAAAAGTAGAATTTTAAAATTTTTGTGGAGTATTACACCTAACGATTGAACTAATGAACCAATGAATGCCTTTCTGACTTGTGGAGGGGTCGCATAGTGGCCTAGTGCGGCGGTTTGCTAAACCGCTATACGGTTTAACAACTGTATCGAGAGTTCAAATCTCTCCCCCTCCGACTTCTAAACGCTAAACTATAACCCACCAACCATTATTTTCTGAGATTAACTTTTTTCTCTCCAAAATCCAAAGTTCTTTAAGAACTGTCTTCTTGTCGGATTCAATTATGGCCAGTATATCTTCAAGTTGCATTGGTCTTCTTTTCAGTATCTCCAAAATTTTTTGTTGAATGTTTGTGCAGATTGGTTTTAACTCGTCTTTTATTCTGCCCGAGATAATTTCACAGTTTTTGCCGAAGATTTTTCTAATTGCCAACATTTTTTTTTGCTCAAGTGGTTTGGCGTAAGTTTCCAACGGAGGTCGGACAACAGTGTTGAGATGAATTCTGTCCGGTTTTATCCGTTCAGTTGCTTTTTTTACTGCTTTTATATCCTGCGTGGAATCGTTAACATTTTTTACAAACATTACTTCTAACCAAATTTTTCCTTTGTAAATTTTTCTAAACTTCACAAGCCCGTCAATTATTTTTTTTATTTCAAGCGATTTATGGGGTCTGTTTATTTTTTGGAAACTTAAAATAGCGTCCAAAGACGGTGCAACAATATCCGCTTCCAGCAAATCATTTTGAACATCCAATCTATAAAGCAACGTTCCATTTGTGATGACAACGATGGGCATTTGTGTGATTTTTTTTACTTCGGAAATCATTTTGCCGATGTTGGAATTGAGTGTTGGCTCTCCGCTTCCGGAAAAGGTCAGGCAATCAATTTTAATCTTTGATTTCAGGACTTTTTTCAGTTCGTCTAAGACGGGTTGGATAGCAACATATTTTTTTCTTTGAAGCGTAAGTTTTGTTGTTCTGCCTATCTGGCAGTAGATGCAATCAAGAGTGCAGTATTTTGACGGGATTATATCTATTCCGAGTGAAAGTCCGAATCTTCTTGATGGCACAGGGCCAAAAATGTATCTCATATTTGCTTCGCATTTTACAAAAATCTTGACATTTGTCAACAAAATTTGTATATTTGGATTGTCAAGAAAACTGAATAACCAAGTCAAAGACATTTACCACGGAAAGCACGGAAGAAAGACAGAATTAAGTAGTTGACAAGATTGCTTGGCGATTTTACCATTTGTTACCGAAATTGTGAAGTAGTACACTTGGCGGGATTTGTATGGAACTATTCAGTTTCCGATACAACAATAAAAACATTATAAAATTACTGAAAAACAGGTGTCCACTTTTAATTCGTAAATCCTATTAAAAGTGTCTACTTTTAATTCTTAAATGACAATCTTCAAAAATATCATTGACAGAGTGTTTTTGTTTTGTATAATACACTGAACAATAATAGGTAAAATTGTTCATTCGTTAAAGGGTAAAATATGGTATCAAAAGAATTGCTTAAAGAACTGCTTTTTGAACAACAGCGGAAAATAAAAAAATCAACTTCCGAAAATTTTATCAAGAGAGAGCAACTTAGCAAAGTAAAAGAATTTATTGATGTCAAACATGCGATAGTCATAACCG
>JAZDKR010000068.1:0-3050 GCA_043802785.1 Elusimicrobiota bacterium | reverse complement strand
ATGTATCATGTAAATATCGGCAATGGCGATATCGTATTACCGTTTGCCCCATTTGTTAAAAAACCGATTATTGTTACCATGCATGGTAGCTTTTTAGAAGAAAAGTATAATAAAAAGTATCTTTCTCTATTTAAGAATCTTAAAAATATATATTTCGTTTCTATATCAAATTCACAAAGGACTCCATTACCCGACTTGAATTATATTGCAACAATATATCATGGGGTCGAAATAAAAAGAACCTGGAAATTCAATCCGACAGGAGAAGACTATATGGTTTGGGCAGGTCGGGCTATTCATGAAAAGGGAATCGATATCGTTATAAAATGCATAAAAAAAACAAATAAAAAAGCAAAAATCTTCCCGCTGGTTAAAGAGGAGTCGCCGCGTTGGATCAAAAAGATGCAGGAAAATGGAAGCAACGTGATGAAGAATATATCTGTGAGCTACGAACTGAACAGGCATAAACTTGCTTGTCAATATCAACACAGTAAACTTTTCTTATTTCCTGTTCAATGGGAAGAACCTTTTGGATTAGTGATGATTGAATCAATGGCTTGCGGTGCACCAGTTGTTGCCTATGCGCGCGGTTCTATACCGGAAATTGTCAAAGACGGAGAAACCGGTTTTATCGTTAATTCTTCAGATGAAGACATCAGGGGAAATTTTATTATCAAAAAAACCGGTATTGAAGGATTGTGTGAAGCAATCGAGCGGATATATGCTATGCCACAAGATCAATATATGGCAATGCGAAAAAAATGCCGCGAACATGCTGAAAAAAACTTCACGGTCTATAAGATGATAACTCAATATATTCAGGTATATAAAAAGGTGCTTGCGATTTCTCAGTAAAAAAACCGTTATATTCTCTGCTACAATTAAAAGAGAGATTATATAAAGTAACATGAAAAAGTTAGTGTTGTTTTTTGTATTTATTTTTGCCTTTTGCTTTTTTAATCCCGTATTTGCCGAGGATAAAAATATTCAAGATTCTGGTTTTGCCGGAATAATTCCAAAACTTCCCAAAACCCCAGATGATCCTGAGCTTGTTAATAATTTTGTTTATCCTTCATGGGGTTCGGTTTGTCAAAGATACACCTATACAGTGACTTATAAAGACAAAGAAGGACGCAAGCCGAAGTATATGAGAATCATCTTTAATGGTAAACCGATTGAGATGGACCCAACTTCGCCAAAGGCTTCGCTGGGCAAGGAAGATTATCAAAATGGTGTTAGGTACGAATATAAATTTGTGCCCAATAAACTGGGGTCTAACTTTTACTATTTTGAGGCCTCAAACGGTTTAGGAAAAGCTCGCGCTGCAATTATAGATTCTCCTGATAACGGCCCGGTGCTTTTTGAAAGCGCTTTTGACAAAAATGAAATTGCCCTTGTTGATTCAAAAACTGGCAAGAAAGTAGGAAGTTATCCTACTGGTAAGGAGTGGATTGGAGGAATTGCTTTATCTGACGATGGAAAATATTTAGCGGTTAAGACTTCAAAACATATTTATCTTTTTGACACTAATAACATGAAAAAACCTCTTTGGGAATTTGTCTGTGAACAATGTCGGATTGGTGACGATGTGAAAGGCGGGATTGACATTTCAGGAGACGGCTCAAAAATTATCGCGGCATTTGGAGAAAGAATTGCATTATTTGATAAATCTAACAACAAGCCTGTTTGGATGTATGATAAAGCTGGAAATTCCTATAACATAGCTATTTCTCGCGACGGAAAATATGCGGCGGCGGCAACTGCAGGCGAAGAAACAAATGTAAACTCTAATTTAATTATCCTCTGGAACATCCAAAACTCCAAACCTCTCTGGCAATACCACGCAGCTGGTAATTTTCATGATGTTTCTCTATCTTCTGATGGCAGTTTTGTTACCGGGTCGACCGGATGTCCTGATAGAAGATTCTATCTTTTTTCCAAAGGCTCAAACAAACCGCTCATTAAAAGCGATCCATTGACCCGTGATTCTCCTGTCCACAGAGCAAAGATATCAGCCGACGGAACACTTATGGCAGTTGGTAGCGAATCTGATGCCGGGGCTGTCTTTCTTTTTAAGACAAATTCTAAAGAACCTGTTTGGAAATTCCCAACGCAAAATGGCAGTTCAGTGAGAGCCTTAAATTTCACTCCTGATGGAAAATTTATAGGTGCTGCAACTTTTGGAGGACAAGTATATATTTTTGACAGCAAATCAAATCAGCCTGTTTCTTCTTGGATTGTAAATAATGCAGCTTTGGGAGGAATCGATATAAGCGATGATGGTAGTTTTATCGCGGCCGGCGGAACAGACAAAAAACTTCATATTTTTGAAAAAGGAAAAACGACGGGAGTAGAAATTCCTTTTAATGAGTATGTTGAAGAGATTGATATTTCAGCCAACGGAAAATATATTGCGGCCGGGACAGGAGGATCTGTTTATTTCTTTGAAAGTTTCAATAAGGATGAGAATAAGATTTTTCCCTGCACCACCATTATTGAACCTAAATCCCAGGGAATGATGGGGGAAAAGGCCGGTAGTTTATCAGGAAAACCTCTTATTAAAAATGCTCAAGTAAAACTCCCAGGGATGCTATTTGGTTTTGGTTTTCTGGGTTCTGCGCTGCTGCTTGGGATTTTTACGGCACTTAGGAAATTCAAATTCCTTGAGAGTCAAAAAAAGATTCCAGGGAAAAAAGTTACGATAGCGCTTGTAATCTCGGCGATAATATTTTTGATTCTTACCATGACTGCAGTTTTATTTAGTAACAAGAACCCTGATAAAAATAATGACGCGGTGGTCAACCAGGGAGAAACAAAAAGCGGATGTGGAAACACTATTTGCGAACCGGTTAGCGGTGAAACAAAAGAAAATTGTCCTCAAGATTGTTCCGGCGGAGACTGATGGTTTTAGATATTCTTTCTCTTCAAATAGACAAAAACTGATCCTAAAACAAAAGCAATGGCGAAAACCAAAAGACTGCCGTACAAAAATCTGTCAGCGACATACAAAAAAGTTTTTCCGTAAAAAAAATATCTGATGGTAACTTTTA
>JAZDKR010000067.1:0-3376 GCA_043802785.1 Elusimicrobiota bacterium | reverse complement strand
TGTGCAACTTCATCCATCGGTTGTCAGAATTTAATCTCCCGCCAAACGGCAATAATTCCACAAATAGATTCCCGGTCTTTCTGTCTTTGATTTTATAGGACATTTTTGCCTCCGGTCACACTTCAAACTGCAAGGGTTTTTGGCACTTTTCTCCGTTTTCCTTACAGTTTTGTCGTTGTTTCCAATGCCCTATTATATCATTTTTCCGTCATTATTTCAATGAACTTTTGCATTTTTCAGTGCACCCTACATAGGGTCTGCTGAAAAAGTCAGCAGACCCTGATTTCACAGATTAAAAAGCAGATTACATAGGGCTTACTGAAAAAAATTATATGTGCAAAAGTGGCAGGTTGATAAGTAATTTTATTGTATCGGAAACTGAAAGTGATTACACAGATTAAACGGCAGATTACATTTACCCTGTTAGATATGAAATTATCTAACAGGGCAGGATTATCACACAATTTTTAGTCATCTGTGTAATCGGTTTTAGAAATCTGTGTAATCTGTGCGACGAAGTCGCATATTTTATGCAAATTTCGTGCACTGATAATCATATTTTTGTGGTTATTTATGTGTAATTTTCGTCGGTATTCACTGTTTATTTCTATTTTTTCAGTAAGCCCTACATATTTTCAAGTTTTCAAATCAGAAATATAAAGCGTTGCAGTTGCTCAATAATTCGGTAACTTTTTACGTTTTAGTATGGACACATTCCATTCAAAGTTGGAGTAATCAGCGCGAAATTAAAATGCAACATTTATTGTTTTTAACTGGCAAAAAATAAATTCCGAGAAATGCCTGTGTTCATAAACTGACCGTTTTATTGCCACTAAAACTGTCTTTGATTTTTCCACAATATCTAATTGTCTAACAAAATCCCCTATCTCAACGATTCTTTGTTATTTCTTTTTGGATATAATATTCTCCATGCTTTTTTTATATCTTTGCAAACATCACATTTTGCTCTCGGCAATTTTCTTCCATGTTTTTTACCTTTCTCTTTGGAAGCTTTAATTTTATTTGCCAAAGGCAATGTTTTTTCTGGAGGAGCATACGCATGCTGTGCTAAACATTCTGCCGCGGGTAACTTAGTTTTACTTTTTACTTTATATAATTTAATTTTCATTATCCTGAATTCATCCATGAATGGTCTCCCTCCCTCATATTTGCCTTTAGTTCTTCCTGCATAAACACAGAGAGGTGTTTTATCCTTTTTGTTTTTTTTATATCCCCAGTAAATAAATATACAACGTTTTTCAGAGACCTTAATATGTCTTTTTAACCACTTCGGAAGAAGTTTTTTGCCTTGTTCTTTTTTAGATGGACGGAAAGTATAGCTACGGGCAATACACTTCTTAAAAAGGTCTTTAGCATATTTTTTCATATCTAACTTAGCAGCTTCGAAAAAATTATCTTTCAAGTCACTTTTTCTAGATTGGCATGCATTATTACCCTTTAATCGTTCAATAATTTGCCAGGATTTCTCTTGCAAAAATCCTCTTAATATTTTTTTAGTTTTAGTTAATTTTAATTTATTCATATCCCCCCCTGTTTGTCTTTTTCTACTTCCTATAATTACAGATTTGAGAAACTGACAAAATCACTTCAAGTTTTCAATTCAAGATTACTGTTGAATTATGTAGAAATCATTTTATTATCGCAAGTTTCCCTTTTGCTTTCTGATAACCATCATCAGGATTTGTTATATAATAAATATAAACACCACTTGCAACCTTACTGCCATTTTTGTTTCTTGTATCCCATAAACATCTACCATCGCCGTTGGTTTCTTCCAATTCCCCAACTGATTCTCCAGCAATGTTATATATTTTTATGTTTGCTCTGTTAGTAAGTCCCGAAAATACAACTCCTGTCCCAAGTGATGTGTCTCCGAATTTAGCATCGCCCGGTTTATACGGATTAGAATAGACATAAACTGTTTTCAGATTAGTGGCAGGAACAAGTTGTATCAAAGCAAATTTGCAAAGGTGGTTTGTTATGCCAACGACTTTGTTTTGCTCCGGATACGCTGTCGAAGGAAGTGTTATCCATCTTTTATTAGTTTCGTCATATCTGCCAAGCACAAGTTTTGTCTCATCAAATCCAACAACATCACTGTCACTATAGGTTATAGTTATCGTTATCTCCTTTGACGGTTGCAAGTCCTTATTATTTTTTATCTCCAGCCCGACATTTGTCACTTTTATAGTTGATCTATCACTCGAAGGCGGTGTAGTAGTTGAAATCGCCATATTAACCGTTTCTGCGAATGTATTTGCAGTAACTTCTACTTTTATCTCGCAGCCTGATTCCAGTTTGATTGTAGCAGTAGCATCGGTTGTAGGGTCAACCAGTATTATCACAGTCAGTAATAAGCTTTCAAAATTCCAGTCGGAAATATTTGCGGAAAGTGATGCAGTGCTTCTTGATACAGGGGTAAATGTATAACCTGCCTTAGTAGATGGAGTAACTATATAATTTCCAGATGCCAAACTCAGAAACTCATAATACCCGGAACTTGTTGTCGTATATGAGCCTGATGCAGAACCTGATAGTGTCACTGTAACACTGCTTATTCCAGTGCCACCGCTGTCTTTTATATATCCTTTTATATAATAGGTAATAGCAGCGGGTGTGCCAATAAAGTTTTGATTGTCCTGATTGGAAGAAAGCGGAGAATAACTATTATTTGTTAGATTAAAACTATACCCTGATTTTGAAGGTGTTACCGTATAATTCCCAAAAGCCAAACTCAGAAACTCATAATACCCGGAACTTGTTGTCGTATATGAGCATGATGTTGTCCCAGATAAAGTTACCGTAACACCGCTTATCCCAGTACCACCAGAATCTTTTACATAGCCTTTAATGTAACCTGTTACTTCACCTTTATCAGCTACAAGTATATAGGGTTGATTGGCATTGCCGACACCAGCTGCATATCTAAAAGTTCCAGTGGAAGGGATAATATTGCCCAACATTACATATCCAGGTTCAGCATAGGCAGTGGAGTAAACATATCCAACAACTACAGGCATATCATTTAATATGATTTCTGAAACACTAACAGTTGCATTGCCACCAGCATCTAAGTAGCCCGTATACATCTTTCGAGTAGTTGCTGCCCCACCGATAGATTCAATTTTTCCAACTAAAACAAATGTTAATAAAATAACAGAAATTAATTTTTTCATTTTATAAGAGAATTATTACGATTTTGAAATAAAATTCATATTTAGGGTCTACTGAAAAATTGTTTTACTCTTAAGTTTGCGTTAGTATATCAGTAAAGATTCTGTCATTTTCCATCTTTTCTGTTGATAACTCGCTTCGCTTTTGTTAGATTCTTGTCATAGCTGTTGATAAGTTCATC
>JAZDKR010000066.1:0-24603 GCA_043802785.1 Elusimicrobiota bacterium | reverse complement strand
TCAATTTATTGAGCAAACAAATAAGCCCGATGAATCGGGCAACTACAAATCTGCATCTGACAAAAATGTAGTTGCTCAATTTATTGAGCAAACAAATATGCCCGATGAATCGGGCAACTACACGATACGAACTAAGCCGCTCATTGAAATTAAGAAAGGCGACTTTGTCCTATCGCTGAACGAGGGAACCCAAAGGTTAGAACCGCACAAAGTTATGGAAGTTTTGGATATGGGGACAAAGCCGGTGTTTGAGATGACAACCGAGAGCGGTAAGAAGTTGAAGACAACCGCGAACCATCCGTATTTGGTAGCGGTGGGATTACTATCCCACGAAAAATCGTCGCATAGCAATGCGACCGCAACCTGGAAGAAACTTCGCGACATCAAGGTCGGCGACGAAATCGCAGTAGCGAATACAGGTGGGTTATCTTCTATAAATATCTTTTCTAGGACCAACTCTTGTAATCAAAATACTACTACCTTCCCAGTCAAAGATAACACGATAGCCGTTGATGTGAAATCTGAATGTGGACTTAGAACTTCCAAAAATGCGTTTAGCAAAAGTGAGCGGATTGGTAGCGGACAGATAAAATTCTATCTTTTTGATAATATGCTGTTGAATATCCTTCGGAAGTTTAACAAATTCTTTTTCGGCAAATTTAGTAAAATTATAATTAATCATAGTAAACCTAATTTTCTTTTCACTTCTTTACCAGAAACTTTGCCTGATTTTCGTGATTTTTCCAAAGAAGCAAGAAATTCCGGATTACTTGACTGCATTTCTTCTTCAATTTCATCTAAAATATTTTTATCTAACAGAATGCCCATAGTTTTTCCTTTCTCATTCACAAAACGGACAACACCCTCCAATTGGAAAGGTAGTTTTGAAATCATAGAATGTTCTAATAACACAACTTTTTCCTCTGCTAACCCTGATAAGAAACTTGTTACCATATTTCCACCTCCTGTGACCCTGTCGTTGCGATCCGCCGTGGCGGAGAAGCAATCTCAATCTTTGGTAAAGCATAACATAAATAATTTTATTTGTCAAGCCCTCTACGCTGCGCCCCTCCCTCAACATTCCAACATTCCAACATTCCAACATTCCAACATTATGTTTGACAAAATTGTAAGCATAAAATACATCGGCAACCTGCCTGTCTACGACCTCTCAATTGAAGGCACCCACAACTTCGTCGCTGAAGGCATTGTTGCACATAACACGAGTCCGAATACTGGAGCCCCTGCGAAAGCAGGGGATATTGGAGTCCCTAAGTCTACAAATAACCCCAAGTTGGCTTTACCCGTAATCGGGCTCCTCTTTACAGCGGTTTTGCCATCAAAAATTATTCAACTAGCGCCCATTATTGCGAGGGTTGGCGAACTGAATGAAAATTTTAAGACGGTTATGTATTCTGATACTGATACTTCACCGATTACAAAGCCCGGTATAGTTCATGCAGTTCCGCCAGTTTCACAGCAACAAGGAATGAATCGTATTCATACCTCTATCACAAAAGAAGTACCAGATGAGAGTGAGATTATTTGTAAAATTGTAGTTCCAAACGTAGATCAATCCGGTGAGAAATATGTGTTAGTTACCGTTTCGGCACAAATGATTAATGGGGTTCTTGAGATGTATTGTACCCCTTCAATTCCCGTAGAATCAAGTTTTGAAAAACAAATGTCAGACCTGCTTAACGATGCTATTAGAACCGAATTATTTGAAGGTAGGCCTGAAGTTTGTAAACTGGTAGAAAAGTTGTTACGGGCAAAGTTAGGACCAACTATGACAGAGGTTCAAGAAAATGGAATAACGGTCTTTCTAAAAGATAATTATTGTTCAGAGTCAATTATTGATGATTATAATTCTGGAGAATATATCGGTGAAAGGGCAGGGCAGATAAGCAATCCCGAATATGTAGGCGCTGTTAGAAATGCCTTGCGGACGGGTAGCGATGCGGCTATTCAAAAAGCAATAGAAACTGCAATAAGAGAGGGCAGCCGCGAATCCAAGACAGGTCCCGCCGTGACGGATAGGGTAACCAGAGTTATGACTACATTGCAATCATCGGGGTTATTATCACATATCAATGAATTTCAATCGGATTCTGTCCTTCTTGATTTGACTTTTACAGAAATTGCTAATTTTGTAAATGCTGAATACGATGAGAATACATTATTAGCAAATGTTGAAATTCTGAAAGAGAAATATTCAAACAGTTCAAAAAAAGAAAAGAAAAAAATTGAAAAATTCATTAATAAAAATAAATTATGGTTAGATACTCAAGAATTAACAAGTGACACAGGCGAGATAGAAGATTGTAAGCAAATTGTCGGTTACACATACTATCGCTTTTTGAAAGAAATGAAACAGATTTCTAAAAATAATAAAGATAAGGAATTGCTGTTTGCATTTGATATGTCATTGCGATCCGCCACAGGCGAAGAAGCAATCTCATCAATAATTGCTCAAGCAAAGTGTTTATTATCCTACGGATTTAAGGGAATTAAAATAAACCTGCAAAAAGAGGATATCAACATTGTGTTCCTTTCAAAATTAAAAGAAATAAAGAAAATAGATCCAGCATTTTCAATTATAGCCAAAGTGTCTGAAATTTACCAGGATACGGTAGATGAATTGAACAAAGAAGGAATTTATGTGGTAATAGGGTCTGATGATAAAATTGGAAACATTACCCAACCGGGTAAAATTGTTGTAGAGGTAACAAGTAAGGATATAGAAGAAGACAACAACATAAAAAGTATGATATTAGAAATCCATCCGGGATTTATCAATCTTGTAATGGTAGGTAAAGAAGATGATTTATATAAACTTTATTGCCGTATTATTTTGTTAGATGAAAAATTATCTGGGGTAAAAAGTAGATTAGATGCAAATTATCAGATAGGTAAATTGTTGTTCGGTAGTTCAGGATAGAAAAAAGGGGACGCTTCTGATACTTTTTAGGGAAATAGAGAGTTGGAAAGTTAAAAAGTTCATAGAACCCCCCCCCCTTGACAAAATGAAGGGAATATACTATACTTAAAGTAGGGAGTATTGGGACGCTTCTATTAAAGGCGGAGAATAGTGAATAAAAAATTTGGTAGTTTTATATGGGATCAACAGAAAGAACTAATAAACATTGAAAAATATGGGATTGATTTTTCTTCGGTGGCAAAGGCATTTCTCGATCCTCATCGTGTTATCGCTGAAGATGTTACCCATAGCAAAGAAGAAGAACGATTTTACTGTTTTGGCCGTGTTGGTGACTGCATAATGACCGTGAGGTTCACATACAGGGGTAATGTCATTCGCATTTATGGTGCGGGATATTGGAGAAAAGGGAGGAAGATATATGAAGAGCAAAATAAAATATACTGAAGAACCGATGGGTGAGTTGAGAGTTGTCAAGGATTTTCTTCCACCACCGGAAGATATATCAGTTTCGGATGAAAAAGTTAAAGTTACCGTATATTTGAATAAATCAAATGTGGATTTTTTCAAACGGAAAGCACAAAAATATCATACGAAATACCAAACGATGATTTGTAATTTGTTGAATACATATGCTTTGCGATAGGGAAAAAGGGGACGCTTCTAGTAGAAAGTTATCCGCCAGAGGCGGATCCGCTGATTCAAGTGGCGGAAGAGATTGAGAGATTAGGTTTTACCCTAATATCTTCGCCATATGCGAACCTACTCGGCTAATCTCCATTTACCTAATCTCTGTCGTTAGGTGGGAGGTAAAAACAAAATGGCTACAGTTCTAATCGTAGAAGATGAGATGAGTATGGCGGAATTGATTAAGGAACGACTTGAAGATAAGGGTTACAAAACAGTGATCGCTTACACAGGTGGTAAAGGACTTGAAGTTGTCAATACTCACAGCCCTGATGTTATGACATTAGATATTCATTTACCCGATATGGATGGTATTGAAGTACTAAAAATGTTAAAAAAAGATGAGGATAGAAATAAAGCAATTCCTATAATTATAGTGACATCTGATGATACAAAAGAAGAAGAGTGTAAAGAATATAAAGCAGACGGGTTTGTCCGAAAACCAATAAATTTCAAAAAGTTAGAAGAGATAATAAATTCAGTGATAAAAAAAACATGAGAAAATTAAAAATTTTTTTAACGAACAACTGGCTTTTAATTACTGTTATATTTGTTTCTATTGCACTTGTTATACTCACCATCATCGGATTGAATTCGTTAGAATCATTCTATCGCAATCTCACACTTTCAACCGTCCCACTACAACTTTTACTTGCGGGATTTAATGCAATCATATTTGTATATTTTTATATGACGATGTTTCGTGGTGGATTAGGGTCAATGAAAAAGTCCAGAATAAAACCAGAAGATATACATACCAGATTCAAGCAGGTTATCGGGTTAGAACAGGCAAAAAAAGAAGCGTTAGAAGTTGTGCAATTACTAAAAGACCGAGCAAGAGTAAAAAAAATCGGCGGGAAAATTATCAAAGGTATCTTGCTTATAGGTCCACCGGGTTGCGGTAAAACAATGTTAGCAAAAGCAATTGCATGCGAAGCGGACATACCATTTTTACATATTTCCGGAAGTGAATTTGTAGAAATTTTCGTCGGTGTAGGAGCAAGCAGGGTTCGGAAGTTGTTCAAAAAAGCACGAGAGTACGCTTATGCTCACGGTGCCTGCATTATTTTTATAGACGAAGTTGAAGTTATAGGTCGCGGCAGAACTTTTTCATTTCAGGGCGGTGGTGAAGAGACAAATTCCACACAAAATCAACTATTAGTGGAGATGGATGGATTAGAAAGTTCGCAGGCGAATGTAGTTGTTATCGGTGCCACAAACAGTTCTATAGAGATTTTAGACAAAGCGCTTTTAAGACCAGGCAGGTTTGATAGAAAAATCTATATCGGTACACCGAACCTAAAAGAGCGAGAAGAGATAATTAAATTTTATCTGGGAAAAATAAAATATGACCCGCAGATAGATGTTTCAAGATTAGCAAAAAAGACCGTCTACAAATCGCCCGCTGATATAGAAAATATTATAAAAGAATCAGCGCTTATTGCTGCAAGAGACAAAAAGGATTTTGTAGAAATGAAAGATATCTCTGATGCGATGGACAGAATTGAGTTGGGGCTTAAACATGATTTGTCGCTATCGCCTGAAGAAAAAGAAAAAGTAGCGTATCACGAAGCAGGGCATACGGTTGTTTTGTATTTTCTTCATCCTACCGACGATGTTTTTAAGGCGTCAATAATATCCCACGGCGGCGCACTTGGTCTTGTCAGTCATCATCCGAGAGCTGAACTCTGGACAGTAAGCAAAGAAAAATTGTTAGCGGATATAAAGGTATGTCTTGCTGGCTATGTTGCAGAGAGAAAAAAGTTTGGCACAACATCAAGTGGCGTAGAAAATGACCTACAAAAGGCGACTAAAATTGCGCATGATATGGTCTGGCAACTCGGAATGGCTACTGATGGATATGATGACGCGTTGATAGGCAATTTTTCCGTGATAGATAAAAAAGAAATTTCCGAATCGCTTAAAGAGAAACTTAATTCTCAGACATTAAAGATATTGCAGGAATGCACAAAAAAAGTTGAGGAATTCATCGTCGCTGAATGGCAGGTTGTAGAGCATTTTGCTCAAAAATTGATTGAAAAACAAGAACTTGACTACGACGAAATTGAAGCGATATTTAAGGCATTCAAAAAGGCAGGATTATGAATTAGTTTCGTAGATGGAAGTGGCAATAAAATAAATGAAAATCCGAGATACTATTAAAATGATTATCAAAGATGGTTGGTACTAAGTTGCAATAAAAGGTAGCCATAAACAATTTAAGCACCTCACAAAACCAGGTAGAGTGACTATTGCCGGGCACCCCGGTGATGACCTTGCTCATGGGACATTGAACAGTGTACTTAAACAGGCACAACTTAAAAAATAAGGAGGACCAAAATTATGCATCGGTTTCTTATTGTTATTGAAAAAGCAAGTAAAAACTATTCAGCATACAGCCCAGATTTACCGGGTTGTGTAGCAACTGGGAAAACATACAAAAAAGCGGAACAAAATATGTACAAGGCGGTTGAAATGCATTTATATGGATTACGAGAAGATAGTTTTCCCATTCCTAAATCATATTCTACTGCCGAATATCTTGCAGTTAGATTTTGAAGTATCGGGACGGTTCTGATACTTTTTTGACGGAGAAAAGGGACCTGTCCCTTTTTTTCCTCTGCGTCTTTGTGGTAAAAAAATGTTGAGCGAAGCGAAATCCCGTTTCTCGGGAAAAAAAACAAAACTTATAGACATAATCTTTCCGCCATCCACCCCTGATGTTTCCTCTGCTTACTACTATGTTGAGATATTAAAAGGGATAGAAGTAGGTGTGCGAATTCATAATTATGGAGCACTGATGTTTGCTTCACATGTTGAGTCCGATAAAATAGTGTATGAAAAGAATTTTGATGCAGGAATTGTGGATGGCATTATAATAATTGCTTATCCGATTGAAAAGGAAATTGTCCAAACATTACGTAACAAGAAAGTTCCAACAGTGTCAATCGCCTGTGACCATCCAAAACTTAGTTATGTTAAAATAGACAATAGATTCGGTGTTTTTAAAGTAGTAGAATATCTAATTAAACTCGGTCATAAAAAAATCGGGATAATAAACGGAACTAAAGAAAGCCCTGATAATGATGAAAGATTTCATTCATTCAAGTTGGCATTAGAAAAACACGGACTGAAAATATCTGACGATTTGATAGGGTTTGGTGACTTTGATGAAAAATTGGGTTACTACATTATGAAAAAAATGCTCGCCCAATCATCCAACCCAACTGCTGTATTTTGTGCTAACGATTTGATGGCGATAGGTGCTATCAATGCAGTCCGAGAAGTGGGATTAAATGTGCCTGAAGATATTTCCATTGTTGGTTTTGATGATATTGGTAGGGCGCAGATTGTTCATCCACCGCTGACTACTGTGAAACAGGACTCATTTGAATTAGGTAAATTAGCAGTAGAAATTTTGGTAAAACAAATTGAAGAACCGTCCACAAAAGTAACACAAATAATTTTGCAACCGGAATTGATAATAAGAAAATCCTGTGCAAAAGCCGTAAATCATAAATCGTAAATCGTTGTAGTTGCCGACCTTGGTCGGCTAATAAATGGTAAAATTTACTATCGCCAAGCAAGCTTGGCAACTACTCTCAAAATAAAATGAAAAAATCCCATACCTTATTTTTCACTTTACACTTTACACTTTGTTTTTCACCGGCTGTTCAAAGCCAACTTATCCCAAAGATAAACTGTCAGAATCAACGCAAAAGATATTAAAAAAAGAGTATAATTTAGACGGTAAAATAAAACTTGTTGGTGCTACACTTTATTTAGAGGTGGACCTTCCTGAGTTAATTTCTACTGAAAAAGATCTGCCCGGAAAAATTCTTAAGAAATTGAACGGTGCGATATTAACTATTGTTCGTATTTCATTAAGTAGCGACGCTAAAATTGATACACTTATCACAGTAGCAAAGGTAAAGGATTACGATTTCTGTGTTAGAATAATACAAAGATTAGACGATATAAAAGGTCTTCTGTATTTGAAAATTTCCAAATCTGATTACGAGGACAGGTCAATACTTGAGATGCTACCGTATAGTGGATTAAATTATACCGACCTAACGCTAAAAGAATTTGCTGCAAGATTGCTCGTATCACAGTATAATATGTTGTTGAAAACCAATCCATTTGTGTCGGCGCTATTAAATAATGTTTCTTTAGAATTTAGTAATTTTACAGAAGATTCAATAGTGCTTGTGACAGGTTCCTCGCAGATAAATTTAACCGCATCTATAAAAAAGTTCTTTGAGAAAATTCTTATAAAATCATATCTCGATATTCTAAAAAAATATGATATTTTTAATTTCCCGGAATCAATAAAAATAATGGACAAGAATTACACGAGTGTGTTGGTAATTAAACCCCGGTGAGGCAGGGGATTATGAATTATGAATTATGAATGGTGAATTAGCCTCGAAGGGGCGATCTGTTTGTAGAAGAATGTTTGTAGAAATAAATTGTAGCCCCATCGGGGCGTTCTGTTAATAGAAAATTTCCCGATTTACGCTTTACGACCTCTATGTTGAAAGCATTAGTTTTAACCCTCGGTATTTTATTCCCAGAGACCTTTTTTAACACAAATTTTCCTGATATCCAAAAACTTTCCTTCAATACACCGCAAGGGCTAATCTACGATATTTATACCGATAGATATTCAACCAAACATTCAACAATTCCTTGTAGTGCGACCATTTATGGTCGCCCTTCCCATAAAGTTGTAATGTTACTTCACGGGTTAGTAAAAGACGGCAAGAATGATCCCCGTTTGGTGGGGCTTGCAAAAGTTTTTGTTAGAGATGGTTACAGCGTTTTTGTCCCGGATATAGAAGGATTAAAAAACTCTCAATTAGGTCCCGATGAGGTGAATGAAGTCCATAAGTATTTGGCCGAGATGAACCGTATATTTAAGGAGTCCAGAATTAAAGGAGTGATGTCATTTTGCTATTCCAACGCACCACTAATTGCCGCACTATCATCAGATGAGAAATTGCATCAAGATGTCATTGCGAGAGCCCCGATGAACATCGGGGCTCGTGGCAATCTCGATCCGAACGTGACAATCTTACCTAAATTAGATTTCCTGATTTTTTGGGATGGATGTTATAACTTAAAAGAAATGTTTAGATATACATTGTTGGGATATTATCGGACAGATGGGAGCGGCACCACTTTTATCAGAGAGCCAGATGTTGAACTGAAACAGGCAATTTCCAACCAAAAATTCTTCTTTACAACATCTGGAACTAATAATTTACAACCCACTCCCTGCTTGCTTCCTGCAGGGACAAGTTTAGTGGGCTCGACTAAAGTCGGGTTTAACTTGTCAGTACAGCAATTCTTATCAAACCAGAAACCGGAATTGTTTGACGCTTACTATAATAAATTACCAAAAACTATTACCGATTGTATTGAGTTCATTTCGCCCAAAAATCACTTTGCCCGTGGCGAACAAAAATTTGCAGAATACCCCTGCAAAATCTTTTTTATTCATACATTGGACGACCCCGTAATACCATATCAGGAAACAGTCCAACTTTATAATTCCTGCTCAGCAAAAAATAAAAAGTTGTTGTTGTTATCAATTTATGAACATGTGGAGAAAAAAATCAATTTGGGTAATATAATGGAGGTGTTGAGAGATATGAAAAACCTGTATTCTTTGGTAAGGGAATTGTAATGGATAACGGGTCGCTTACTTTACAAAACCAAAAAAGATTATTAGAAATCCAAGGACAGTAAAACCAATACCCAAAAAAGCGTATACTTTGTCAAACCTTTTGTCAAACCTTTTGCCCACAAGGTCTCGCAAACCAGTTAGTTCCATATCCAGGTGTGCAATGTGGTTAAATTGTGTTTTTAGAAGTAAGGGAATAGCATTATTATCGGAAAGAACGCCATCTCTTTCTCTGCCTCTTTGCATTTTTTTTCTAAAAATTTTAGTAAAATTTCGGTTGTATCTTTTTCAAACATTTTTTACATCCTAATCTCCGCCTTTGCTACTTTCCAACTTTATCCGCCTGGGGCGGATAACTTTCTTCTATTTTTATTCAACATTTTCAACCCAGATACAACGACGCATCCTACCAAGAAAAGGCACATCTTTCTGCCAATATCCTTTTAATTTCACATATCTACCAATATAACTCATTCTCAACCCGTTAACAATCGGCGGATTCACTAACATTATCAATTGTCCGTCATCACTTACAAGCACTACCCTTGTAATATTCGTGTGGATACTGTCTATGCTGGCTAACTCAATCTTGCCGGTTAATGTGATGGGGAGCGCGTCTTTACTTACTGTCGGTGATATTTTAGACGCTCGTTTCAACTCCACAATTTCACCTGTGGGCAGCGTGATTTTAATTACAACATTTCTCTCTTTTTTGAAGATAGAAATTGTTTTTCCGATTAAAGTATTTTGTTTTTTAGATGCTACAACAAACCATAAGATATTTCCGACTATGAACAGGATAAGAAATAAAAGAATAATTAACCCTACGCTTAAGCGTGTGGTTATTCTCTTGAAAATACCAATAACCATTTTTTAATCTCCTTCTACCTTTAGTAGACACTATAACATAAGTATTAAATTTTGTCAAGTGTTTTTTTTCAACTGGGAATAAACTGTTGACAAGTTATTGTATTTTTAGTAGAATCTATCTCAACTTAAAGTTATCCGCCAAAGGCGGATCCGCTAATTCAAGTGGCGGAGGAGATTATGAGATTAGGATTTTCTTCGCTCGGTCAATTTCCATTTTCCTAATCTCCGGTGTTAAGCCCCGTAGAGGCGACCCGTTAATAGCCCCGTTAGGGGTCCGCCACGGCGGATTAATAGTTTATAGGCGACTGCTGGAGGAATTTTAACAAAGGCAGAATTAAGTTGTAAGTGATAAGGATTAAGTTGTAAGGATTAAGAAAAAACTTAATTCTTAATTCTGCTGTTAGCGGGGGGGGGTGATAAAAGTGGCAGAGACAGTTGTTGTTGTTTCAAAGATTAAGAAGATGGGGAAGGAAGCGGGTTTAAGAACCGGCAAGGATTATATTGAGGCGTTATCCGCAAAAGTTGATGGTATGGTTAAAGCATCCATTGAAAAAGCAAAAGCGGACCCAAAAAGAAAAACGATAGGTGCAGAAGATCTGCAGTAAAGTAAGTGGATAAGTGGTTAAATGAACAAGTGAATATGTGGTTAAGTGGTTGGTTTTTACTAATCACTTAATCACTTAATCACTTAATCACTGGTTTTAATATGATTTGTACTCTCTTATTTCCGTTTGATATGGGACTGGATTTGGAGTTTCCCGAAGAAGGTGTGGTTTCGGTGGCGAAGACGCTTTATCGCCGGAAATTATCCTCATTAACTTTTTTCGATGTTGTCTACGAAAATGCGGAAGTGGAATCTCGTATTTACCGAAGGTTTGGCAACGGTTTGATTTCAATTTCTTTTCAGGTTGAAAAAGATTTGCAGACATGCACACAAATATCCTGTATGTCGTCGGAGATAAAAGTAAATGGAACGGAAATAATTACCTATTGCCAAAAACTTTCGGAAGATGTTATTGATAAAGCACAGCAGTTTGCCACTCACAGATATGATCGTCGGCTGATGGATACTGAAATTTTTCCTATTTTTACGATGGACAAATTATCTTCAACGGCTGATGTATTCATTACAGAAAATCTGAAGACGCTTTACGGAATTGTTTCCGCCGAGAGTAACTATGAAAAACTTTCCAAGTTTGTGTTAGACCAATCGCCGCTTGCAAATTACGGCTACTACGAGGATGAAATAATTCTTGTTAAAAGATTTGGGGCGTTTGTATCGTCGGAAGAATCGGAGGCGATAAAGGATATAATAAAACTGTCGCTTATTCAGCAATGGACTCTTAAATCATATGATTACATTTTACAGAGAGAACTTGACGAGGCACAGAGGCACCTTGCCGGTATACCGTCGGGCTGGAAGATATTAAAAACATTTACGCAATACAACAAATTTAGCAAGGACTCATTGGATTTTGACAGAGACAAACTTGAAATTATATCCAGCATTCACACGGACATTCCGGAAATAGAAAACGACTGGCATTTGAAAATGCTTCATGTGAATATAAATAAAATTTTCAACACTGACGATATAGAAAGATGGGTGGAAACAAAAATTACAAGAATAGAAGATTCTTACGAAAACGCCCGTGATTTTTTGTCAACAAATTTTTTTATACTATTAGATATTATATTTTTTCTGTCACTTGCATGGTCAGTATTTGACACATGGTTATTGTGGAAAATATCTGTGAAATAAAAGTGGTAAGTGGTAAGGATTAAGAAAAAAACTTATCATTTACCACTTATCACTTAATCCTTAATCCTTAATTCTGAAATGGGGGTAATAAATGTTTGAATCATTAGATTTTTTTCAGCTTATTTCAAAAGGTGGTTATACAATTGTCGTTTTGATAATATGTTCGGTGATTTCCGTTGCAGTTGCGATTGAAAAGTTTATTGTTCTGTTAAAAATCAAAACTATGTCAAAAAAAGAAATTGACGAAATAAGGATTTCCGTTGAAGCAGCCGATATAAAAACTGCATTAGAAATTTCTAAAAAAAGCAAAACATTTTTGGGAGATGTATTAGCAGAAGGACTTATCAATAAAAACGGTGTTGCTGTTAAAGAATCTGTCCTAAGAAAAATTTCGCAAGAAGTTTTTTCTTTTGAAAAATATCTTTCTACGGTCGGAACAATCGGTGCTATCACTCCTTTTATCGGGCTTTTGGGAACAGTGATAGGTATTATCCGTGCCTTTCATGATTTGGGAAAATACGGTGTAGGAAATCCTTCAATTGTTTCTGCCGGAGTTGCCGAGGCACTTATCGCAACTGCTGCCGGACTTTTGGTTGCAATTCCTTCGGTGATACTTTACAATTATTTTTCAAAAAGAATAAACCGTTTGGCGGCTGATGTGGAAAATACGGCTTTTGAGATTTTGAATTCGTTAATTTATTCCCCACTTTAGTGGGTATGTCTTTTAGCCGACTGAAGTCGGGTGTAATTTATGGCAACAAGAGATAATCATTCAAGAAAAATAATGTCGGAGATAAACATTACACCTTTTACGGATGTGATGCTTGTGCTTTTAATTATTTTTATGGTAACATCTCCCTTGATTATGCAGGCGGGAATTCCGATAAAACTTCCCAAAACCCAGACGGTCAGCGATGTTTCGGAAGCGGGACTTACCATTATACTCACAAAGGATGACAAAATATATTTTAATGATGTTGAGATAAATAAAAACCATCTTAAAAACTCGCTAAAAAACCGACTTCTGAACGACCCGAATTTGCTTGTGATAATAAAAGCAGACATACATACTTATCACGGTGATGTTGTTGAAATTCTTGATATGGCAAAATCATTAGGAGTCAAGCGTCTTGCAATTGCCACTGAAGCCAAGGGACGGGGACGGAGTTGACTTGGTTCACTTATCGGGTTAGTAGAAAGTTCATAAAGTAAAGGCGGAGATTAAAAAGGCAATTACAAAGATTGTTCGCCAAAGGCGAATCCGCCTTTGGCATGATAATCTTTGTAATCTTTTAATTGGTGTTAATATGCGAGCGATATCTAAAATAAGAGTTAAATATAATAAGGGAAATTCGCTAAGGTTTCTAACACATCTTGAAGTTGTGTCGGCTATCCGTCAGGCGGTTCGCCGTGCGTCGCTACCCGTGTGTTCTTCGGAGGGGTTCAGTCCCCAGCCGAAAATATCCTTCGGTCCTCCTCTTGCCGTCGGCTATACCTCAAACTGTGAAATTTTTGATATGGAAATGATCCGCCGTGTTTCCGCTGATGAAGTTGAAAAATCCTTATCTTCAACCATTCCGCCCGCCCTTAGTATTATATCCGCATCATCTGTTCCCGTTGTTTCCAAATCATTACAATTGTTTATAAATGTGGCAAAGTATTCGGTTGTGGTGTTTTTACAAAATGAAATTGCACAGACAAAAATAAAAGATTTTTTTTTGGCAAAAGAGTTTTTAATAGAAAGGATTACGGATAAAAGCAGAAGAACTATTGATGTCAGACCGTTGGTGATTTATATGAAATGTTTAGACCCCGATATTCATCGGGGCGAGACCGTTTCTCAACGGGTTCAAATTGAAATGCTTTTGAGGTTTGGTCCACAAAAAACCGCCAAACCCGATGTAATAATTCAAAAGGTCTTTGGTTTATCCGACGATGAAAAATCCGCATTAGAGATAAATAGAGACGAGTTTTTTCGTGAGACGGAAAACGGAGAGATAAGGGAGATATGAACCCAGCCCTTCCTAAAAGTACTGAAAGCATAATATTTTTGGGTGGGAGCGGGGTAAAAATAAAGGAGGAAGGGTTGGGTGAAAGAAATTTTAGCGAATTGTACTGAGGATGAAGTAAGGGTTGGTATTGTTGAGGACGGACATCTCACCGATTTTTTTATTGAGCGTCTTGGTGAGGAAAACATAGTTGGCAACATCTATAAAAGTAAGGTTGTATCAGTTCTTGACGGTATTCAGGCATCTTTTATCAATATAGGTGTTTCAAAAAACGGTTATCTTCCGTTCTCGGAATTAACAATAAATAAATCAGAACTGCCAAAAGCAAAGTTTTTGCTTACGCAGGTAACCAAGGGTCCGCTTGGTACGAAGGGTTCAAAATTAACCCAGCAGATTTCTCTTCCGGGGCACTATCTTGTCTACATACCGAGTTCTCTTCATATAGGTGTTTCTAAAAATATTACCGACGAAAAGGAACGATTTCGGCTTAAATCAATAATTGAAGAAATCAAGCAGCCAACCGGCGGATTCATAGTAAGAAGTGAAGGTGCGGGAAAAGAAAAAGATGTTTTTAAGCGCGAGATAAAATATCTAATTCGTCTCTGGGAAATAATAAATAAGAAATTTGAAACATCTGATGGTGTTGCGCTTTTACACAGGGATTTAGGGCTGGTTTTTAAGACGGTGCGAGATTATCTTAACGAAGATGTGTCTGCGTTTTTTATTGATTCAAAAGATGAATATGAGGATACGCTGAATTTTGTGGAGATGGTTTCGCCGAAGTTCAAAGATAAAATTCATCACTATAAAGGTAAAACGCCGATTTTTGAGATGAACCCTACTTCTGAAATCAAAAGTGGGGCAATCAACATTGAACAGCAAATAACAAACATACAGAAACAGAAAATCAAATTACCATCAGGCGGATACATAATAATTCAGGAAGCGGAAACGCTCTGTGCGATTGATGTCAACAGCGGAAAGTTCACAAAAGCCGGCTCGTTAGACGAAATAATTTTAAGAACCAATCTGGAGGCGCTTTACGAAATAGCGGCACAACTGCGATTAAGAAATATAGGCGGCATTATTGTTATTGACTTAATTGATATGCATCGTTCCAACGACAGAAAAAAAGTGTTCAAACTTCTGCTTGAATTAGTAAGAAAAGATAAAGCAAAAACCGAGATTCTTCCGGTCACCAAACTTGGGCTTATTGAAATGACGAGGCAGCGCAAAATGGAGAGTATGGTTAATTTTCTGTCCGAAACCTGTCCTTATTGCGATGGAAGCGGGCAGGTTTTATCACGAGAGACGATGGCTATAAAAATAAAAAAAGAGATATTAAAACTTGTTACACGCGGGGGCGAACAGGTGGTTCGCCTGATAGTTCATCCGGATATTGCCGAGATTTTTGACGAGGAATACACAAAAAAAATAGAAAACAGAATAAACAGAAAAATAGTTGTTGAGGCAAACTTGCAGGTTCACCGCGAGGATTACAAAATAATATTAGGGAATTGAAAAAACGCGAATACACGCGAATATCAGCGTTTGATTGGCGATAATTAGCGTATGAACGAAGCGAAACGAAAAACATCACACTGGTTTATACTTTTAGTTCCTTTTTTTTATATTTTTTTTCTGGAAAAAAAAATGGTTCTTACAATCTTGGCGGTTGCAATGTTGCTCGTCGTGGTTTTTGAATTGTTTCGTCTGAAAAATGAAAAATTTAACCAAAAACTACTGAAAATTTTTGATGGTATCTATCGCGAAAACGAGGTAAAAAAGGTTTCAACACTTATTTTTACTCTCTCAGGAATGTTTTGGACAATTCTTTTTTTTGAAAAAGAAATCGCTTTACTTGCTATATTTTTCCTTACTTTCGGAGATGGTTTTGCCGCCCTTGTCGGCGAGAAATACGGAAAACATAAAATTTTCCGGAAAAAAAGTTGGGAAGGGGTTGCAACAAATCTGATAACCTGCCTTGCCGTCGGTTTGGTATTTTCACATTTTCACCAAATAAAGTTTTCGCAAATTTTTTTTGGCTCACTCGCCGCAACAGTTATTGAAATCCTTCCTGTAAAAGACAATTTACTCATTCCTATTATCTCCGCCTTTGTTGTAAAAGTATCGGGACGGTTCTGATACTTTGGGGAAAGTTATAAAGTTATCCGCCAAAGGCGGATAAAGTTAGAAAGTTGTGAAGCCCGTTAGGGCTGGCCTGCCTGCCCGACGGTCGTCAGGTGGGTTAATAGTTAGAAAGTTTGTAAAGTTTGGTTCCGTGCCTGACGACTCACCTCGCTGTGAATCGGGCCGTCAGGCAGGCAATCTCATGAGATTGTCACGCTCTCCATGGAACATTTTTCGAAACAAATCGTCTAATTTGCTGGGGATATGTTTATGGATGAAGAAAGTACCCTTATAGAAAAAGCAAAAAATGGCGATGTTCATTCCTTTGAAAAAATTATTTCAATCCACCAAGAAAAAATATATAATCTTGCATATCGTTTGACTGGGAATGAGCCAGATGCAAGAGATCTTTCGCAAGATGTGATAATAAAAGTTTTCTGCTCAATAAAAAATTTTTATGGAAAATCAACATTTTCTACATGGTTATGGCGAATAATACACAATACCTTCCTCGACGAATGTAAAAGTAAATACCGAAAAAACTCATCTATAACAACTTCAATAGAAACTGTCTTTAACATCACAGATGACAAGAATCAGCCGGAAAAAGAAGCAGAAAAATCTGATTTTCGGCGACAAGTAAAGCAATCTTTACTATCAATACCGCCGAAGTATCGTATGGCAGTTGTGATGTGCGATATACAGGGATTTAGTTATAACGAAATTGCTGATATTAGCAGAACTTCCATAGGCACGGTGAAGTCAAGGTTGAATCGCGGCAGGGAATTACTAAAAAAAATAATTTTGGAATCGGGAACATTTTCTGAAACAAATCGTCTAACCTAATGGAAGGGATCGCTCGCAAGCAAATTTCTTTGAGACGCTCGTCAGAACTCGCTCTGCGATTTGCTCCTGGAAAGAAGAAGTCGCAAATCGAGGCTCTTCAGAAATTTCTTGCTTCGCTCTGCGATTAAAAGAGAGGGGAAAAATGAACATATTTAATAAATCAAACGATCATTTAGATGAACAGATTTCAGTAAAAATACAAAATATATTGTCAACAACTGAAGTAAAACCATTGCCACTTGGCTACGAACACGAACTTCATTACAGGTTGGCAAAGGTTGCTTATGAATCTTCGCAAAAAACCCCCAGTTTTGTATTTCAACTATTACATCCTCGTTTATATCCACAATTGAAGTATGCCTTTGTTATGGGTTTATTGTTTTTTTTAATCCCATCTTTTTTATTACACCAACATCATAAGAATACAAGACAAACAATAGAATATGGTCTTCAAGCGTCTCTTAATCTCAATCAAGTAGGAGTTTTTAAGTTCCGCATAAACAGTCCCAAAAAAGTAGAACAAGCAGTAATAAAAATAGAACTGCCTGATGGCATTAAATTTGTAAAAAATGGAATTGTAGATGCAACACAAAATAAAATTGAGTGGTGTGGTGGTTTAGATGAGGGCGAAAACATTATTGCAGTTTATATCGTCGGTACTAAACAGGGTAATTGGTCAATAAATACAAAAATGGTGGAAAATTCGTCTGTTAGAAAATTAAGGGTACCGCTTATGGTAATATAAAAATGGTAGAAGGGAGGTTTTTATGTTTAGAAAAGTTTTTTTGTTGTTGGTTATCGGCGTAGTTGGAATGGTAAAGGGATATGCGGTTTTGCCGACGGTGACTATTACAAACCCTGTCAGCAGCGCTACCGTTTCTGGAACTGTAAATTTTGATGCTACTGCTTCTAGTATGGTGATACGAGTTTCGTTCTATATTGACGATGTATGGAAAGGTACCGATACAATCGCACCGTATAGGTATTCTTGGGACACGACACTATACTCAAATGCATCGCATACATTAAGCGTGATTGCATATGATACGATACTTCAACCGGCAACAGCACAGATTTCCGTAACAGTCAACAATGCCGTTCCAGACAACCCGCCGACGGTATCTATTACAAGTCCGCTTAATGGTGCTACGGTTTCAGGGACTGTGGTAGTTATTTCTTCTGCTTCAGATGACAACGGCATAAACAGGGTTGAATTTTATGTAGATGGTGTGCTGAAATCCAGTGATACAACCGCACCGTATAGTTATTCTTGGGACACAACCGCATCCTCAGATGGCGTTCACACACTCAAAGCAATTGCAGTTGACACTTCAAGTCAAACGGCGACAGTCCAGATATCCGTAACGGTCAGCAATGCCATTGGACCTCTTTCGCCGTCGGTAAGTTTTGTTAGTCCATCAAGTGGCACTGCAAGTGGTACTATGCTTTCAGGTGTGGTACCTGTCAAAACTAAAGTTACAACAGTTGCAACTAATGGAATAACAAAAGTAGAATTTTATCTTGATAGTAATCTTAAATACACTGCTACTGCTCCTGAAAGTGAAAGCGGAATTTTTGCCTACTACAACTGGAATTGGGATACTGCGATAAGTTCAAATGGTGTTCATACACTAAAAGCAATTGCGTATTGTAATAATGCTCCTCCGCGTGATAAAGGGGAAAGTACAATGTTTGTAACGGTTTCAAATAAGTATACGATCACAAATTCAACACCAACAGGTACCGGGATTAGTGCAGAAATCAAACCAACAGATACCGTTATAAATCCTGAAAAAGGGCAGGAAACAAAAGTTAATTTTATGATAGGTGGAAAAACTGCTCAAGCAGGAGAGATTGTTCATGTTACAATAGCAATTTACAATGCAAGGGGCGAACTTGTCAAAACGCTTATAGACCAAGATATGCCTGTGGGTGAATATCAGTCAATGTGGAATGGTAGAAATTTTGAAGAGGATATTGTAGCAAGCGGTGTCTACATTGTTAGATTAAGAGCAGGTAGTTATACGGCGAGTAAAAAAATAGTAGTTATTAAGTAGCGGCAATAAGGCAAAAAATCCGTGAATCGTGAATAATGAATGATGAATGTAGCGTCCCGATCCCCAATTAAGAATTTTGGGGACAGGCTTATCGGGACGGAGAGTGTGAAGGTAAAAGGTAGAAGGTAGAAGGAAAAGAATTTGACGGTACCTCTACCTTTCTACCTGCCTTTTTACCTTTTATCTTGCGGCGAAGCCGCTTATTTTTGGAGGATTATGACTCTCGCAAGAGGGCTTTTTGTATTTATTTTTTTTATTAATTTTTGTTCATATATCTTTGCTTCAAGCACAAGTGGTGGAACGCTGATGAAACAATTTGTCGGTGGACGCGCTTCGTCAATGGGTGAAGCATTCGTAGCGATATCCGATGATTTGTATGGACTTCATTATAATCCCGCGGGAATGGTTAATTTGAAACGGGATTTTACTGCCACTTATTTCCAGGAGCCGGATATAGGTTTTAATTATGGTTTGTTTGGTTACGGGCGGAGTGTTAAAAATCTGGGTGTATTTGCCGGAAGTGTGTATATGTATGATGCGGGAAAAATTGACTGGGAAGATGAAAACGGGAATGCATCAAAGTTAAATATTCAGCGGGATTATCTTTTCACTTTCGGATATTCAAAAGAAATTATAAGAGATTTTTCGGCGGGAATTAACACTAAACTTTTTACTTCTACCATAATAGAAAAATATCATGCTACGGCTTACGGAATGGATATAGGGGGACTTTATAATACTCCCATAAATGGATTAACTACCGGAATAGTTATGCAGAATATAGGCACGCCAATCAAATATATAGAGACAGCAGACCCGATGCCTACAACTTTCCGAGCGGGCATGGCATACAGATTAACTATGCCAAGAAAAAGTAAATTAACGGTTGATTTAGATGTTGTAAAGCCCAACGATAGCGATACTAAAGAAAATGTTGGTTTTGATTACTGGGTAGGCGAATTGTTGAGTGTCCGATGCGGATATAAACTCGGGTATGATTTAGAAAGTTACAGTATTGGTTTGGGAATAAGATGGGCTGCAATTCAAATTGATTATGGTATGGTGGCGCGGAAAAATTTGGGTTTTCTTCATGTTGTTTCAATAAGTTTATTGGAAATGGCAAAAAAAGATAATGAAAGGACGATACTTAAATCACGGAAAGAAAAAATAAAACTGCTTGATAAAGGCATTGATTATTTATGCAAAAATGGAATGTATTCAGAAGCGTTATCAAAAGTCAATGAGTTACTTGAAATAGATTATACCAATAGCAAGTGGAAAAAATTGGGGACGCGTCTTAGAAAAATTACCGAGATTATTTCATCTGATACAATAAGCGGTAAAGTTCATGATTTAATTAGAAAAAGTATTTCGGCATATCTGGTAATGGAAAAAGACGAGAGAATTGCTCTATTGGCAATCCGTTATGCTCGGCAAATAGATTCGGAAAATCAAGTGGCAATAGAATTATTGCAATTTATGAAACAAGAATATCCGAATGTAGCAAAGAAAGAAGTGGTGGTAGATGGGAAAACGATTGTTGACCAAAAACTTGCTTTTGCTCTTTTTGCGCTTGAGTATATATATGATGGTGGATACAGGCAGGCAATTATGGAATGCGAGGATGTATTAGCATTGGAACCGAACAATGAATTAGCACTTAAACGGGCTGGTTCGGCATATTTTGCTCTTGGGAATAAGGACATGGCACGAAGAATGTGGCAACGAGCGAAAAGAATAAATCCCAAAGACCCCGAAATAAATGAATTTTTGCGAAAAGTAAAATAAGGGAAAAGTCATCAGGAACCTTCACGAAAATCTTATGGCAAAATAAAAAAAACACAAAGCAAACATTGACAACCGCATAAATTTTTGTTATACTTTTAACAGAGGAAAACAATGGACAATAAGGTATTTGAAACTGATATAAAAAAAATTGTTGAGATAAGCAAAGAATATGGCGCTGAAAAAATAATTCTTTTTGGTTCCTGCCTCAAAGATATTAAATCTGCGAATGATATTGATGTTGCCGTTGCCGGAGTTAAACCGCGAGATTTTTTTTTATTATTATGGTAAAGTTTCAATGGTAGTGGATGATAAAATAGATATCGTAGATTTGGACGAAATAAAAGGACATCTTTATAACAGGATTTTAACCAAAGGAAAATTGTTATATGAAAGACCAGTATAAGGAACTTCAGGAAGATATTTTGTATGAAAAAGAACTTATAGAAAAAATCCTCATATATCTTATGGAGGTTAAACATAAATTTGAGAAAAATGAAAATAGTTGCAGTATAGAACCTGCAATGGGAACTTTTCTGATGAATTTTTATAACGGTGTTGAGCGGATATTGAAATGTATAAATCGTGAATACTACCATGCAGCACTTAAAGGTGAGGCATGGCATAAAGATCTTCTGGATTTGTCTTATCAGCCCCCGTCTGAAAAAGTTGCTGTGCTTGATTTAACTATTGTTGAGCAATTGCAGGCGTACAGAAAATTCAGGCATAGATTTGTAAGCTGATACGGGTTTCAATTGAAGGGTGAAAAAATGTTAGAATTGGTGAACAACGTTGAATCGCTCTGGAGTAAAATAAAAAAAGCAGTTACAGAATTTTTGGATAAGTTATAGTTTTGTTAATATTTTTTTGGTAAAGAACAAAAGAATGAAACTTATTCTTGCATCATCATCTCCACAGAGAAAAAAAATACTTAAAGATGCAGGATACAAGTTTGAAATCGTTCACCCGAAAATATCAGAAAAAATTTCCAAAAGGTGTCCCTCCAAAAAATATCCCTCTGAAATAGTAAAATCTCTCGCTTTGAAAAAAGCAATATCTCTCAATCACAATGGAATAATTATAGGTGCTGACACAATTGTTGTTTTGGGCGGTGAGATAATAGGAAAACCAAAAAATGAAAATGAAGCAAGAAAAATTTTAAGAAAACTTTCCGGTTCCAAGCATTACGTTTACACGGGAGTTGCGATTTTAAGTACCGTCAATAAAAAACCCGCCCGATGGTTAGTTGATTATGAAAAAACAACAGTATTATTCAGAAAACTTTCCGAGGAAGATATTGAAAGTGTTTGCAGAAAACATCTTGATAAGGCAGGGGCTTATTCAATCCAATCAAAAAACGATCGTTTTGTGAAAAGTATAAAAGGTGATTATCTAAATGTCGTTGGCTTTCCTTTAAAAAAATTCCAAAAAATGCTTAACAAGTTCATTGGACGCAGATTTCTGCAGGATTTTCAGAACGCAGAAAAGACACTCTGACCAGACTGTGTCGCAATTGTAGTTGCCCGCCTGTGTGTAATTCCCCAGTATTTCGGTAACGGTTTTTTTATGGTTTTTATGGTATAATGTACCACAAAAGTAGGCTCTGTAAGAGCAACTACATTTTTGGATTATGACACAGTCTGGACGGCGGGTAGGTGCGTCCAAAAAAAGGAAGTTCCGATATTGTAAATTACAATACCGAATCTATTTCTGCAACTAATTTTGGTTTTCCGGAAAACCCGGCAATTTTTTTAACTACCTGGCCGCCTTTGAAAATCAGAAGTGTTGGTATATTGGTAATGCCGAACTCGGATGGTTTTTGTGGATTTTCGTCCACATTTAATTTCCCAACTTTTATTTTCCCCGCGAACTCAATTGCTATCTCAGAAATTACAGGAGAGAGCATCTGACAGGGCCCGCACCAAGTTGCCCAGAAATCAACAAGCACAGGAACCGCTGACTTCAAAACCTCACTATCAAAATTAGCATCTGTTAAAATAATTTCACTCATTATTTCCCCCGATATTAGTATGTTTTTCCATAATTTGTAGGCACGAATTTATTCGTGCTGTTTTTTTGCACGGTTGAAACCGTGCCTACTATTCTAATGGAAAATTTTACCAAGTATAAAAATTAGAAAAATTCCAAATATCAAAATCACACTGTTTATTTTTCTGTTTGATTTATGAATTTCTGGAATTAAATCCGCCGCTGCCAAATAAATAAAAGAGCCAGCAGTTATAGAGAGTGTAATGCCCAAAATACTTGACGGTAAGTTTTTTACGAATAAAAGCGAAGCAATTGCGCCGAAAGGTGTCGCCAATGCTACAATTGTTGAGTAAATCCAGATTTTTTTTCTTGTCTCGCCTGTATGAATTAAAATTCCTGTGGTTATAAGTCCTTCAGGAAACTCGTGTAAAATTACGGCGAGTGCGGTGAATAGCCCTATTGATGAGGAAACCTCAAACCCGACGGCGATTGCGACACCGTCAAGCAAAGAGTGTGTTGCTAATCCTACAAACGACATTGTGCCCAACTGGTGAACATTGCAGTGCTCTTCGGGGCAGGGATGAAGTGTTACTAAAAAATTTTCTATTATGTAAAAAATCAAAAATCCAAAAAAAATCCACGCAGGAACATTTACCGATATTTCTATTGCTTCTGGCATCAGATGAAAAAAAGATGTCGCGAGCATAATGCCAGCCGCAAAAGATATAAAATAAACAGAGTTTTGTCTGGTGAAATCCTCATAATAAAAAATGAGGAGTGTCCCAAGTATCGTCGCTGCCCCTGCTATTGACGAATAAAAAATTACTGAAAATTCCATAATTTATTTTTCGACACGGAATTGCACGGACTTTTTCTATCCGTGTCTTCCGTGTCTGAATTTATCCTCGTTCCTGTCGCTCAAATTTTGCGAGATGATCCTTAATTTTTGTTTTCTGTTGTAATACTGCTACCCATTGGTTAAAAAGCATAGACAGTTTTTCATTGCGGAGTGTTTCAACAAACTTGTCCTTTTCCAAAACATAGTTTTTTAGATTTCCGTTTCTCCGAGAATATTCCATCTCGGCTTCTTTGTCTGTAACTTTTGAAAGAAGATTAACCAAAAATCTTACCCTATCCACCGCAATCGCCCGTTTTCTTGATTTTTCAAATTCCTCGTAAGTCATTTTTAAGCCGCGCAATGTTTGAAAATATGTCAGATGATCAAACTGCCCATTTTTCTGAAATGCCGGTATTTGCCGAAGATGAGCCGCAACTTCCACATCAGTAACGGTTATTCCGTATCTTATAGCTGCCTGATAAAACGCTTCTTCAGAAACCATATCTTGCAAAACTCTGATTTTTATTTGCTGTAAGTCAGCGTCGGTAAGTTCTCCGTCTGCAGCGGAGCCACCCGGTACATCTTTCTTTTTTTCACGCTGATTTTCTATTGCTCGTGATACCGATTTGCTGTATTCTGAATAGGAAACCTTTTTGTTATTTACTGTCGCAACCGTGTCATAGCCCCTTGTCAAAATTCCTCCTGCCCCGAAATATGCGAAGGTTGCAAACAAAAATCCAATAAGCGTTATCCAAAAAATTGTCTTTTTATGTTCCCTGATAAAATCCATCATAAAATCCTCCATCAGGATTAAGAAGTCAGGATTAAGGATTAAGTCGGTCGCCTACGGCGACCTTTAAGGATTAAGTTTTTACTTAATTCTTACTACTTAATTCTTACTACTTAATTCTTAATCCTGACTTCTTAATCCTGATTCAAGTAGTTCTCCGTGCTTTCCGTGTTCTTCGTGGCAAGGTTTTTATTCTTTCCTATACGGCAAGTA
>JAZDKR010000065.1:0-25084 GCA_043802785.1 Elusimicrobiota bacterium | reverse complement strand
TAAACCGTCTTAAACATTTTTTCTGTTTTACAAGAGAAGATATTCGTTCGCGAGGCTATGACCTTGATGTCACAAAACTTACTGTGAACGTTACAAAAACCGGATTATCGGGATTGGAAATAGAGGATATACTTAACGAACAATATAATATACAGGTTGACTGCGCCGATCTTTTTAATCTTATTGCAATTATGGGAATCGGCTCAACAAGGACAGATGTGCAAAAATTTGTAAACGCACTGGAAGATATAGATATCAAATATCACGGCATTGAGAAAAACTGGAATCTGAACCTGCCGTCACTGACAACCGAAATGGTAATGACTCCCCGGGATGTTTTCTTTCAGAAGGACTCCAAGCGGGTTCCGCTAAACAAGGCAGCGGGACACATAAGCGCCCAAACGCTTACGCCTTATCCGCCCGGAATTCCCATTCTTATTCCCGGAGAAAGGATAACAAAAGAAATTTGCGATTATCTTTTTGAACTTTCGTCAAAGGATATAAGAATCAGCGGACAGGAAACGGATACATTAAAAACGATAAAGGTTGTAAAGTAAGAAACGCGAAACAGACGCAGAACTAAAACGCAGAACAGACGCGAAAAGTTTGGCGTCAGTTTCGCGGGTTTTTCAAAGTTCTGCGTCGGTTTAGCGGTTTAAGGGGGGAGAAAATGAATAGTAAGGACTTAAATGAACTGAAAAAAATTCTCATTGCTAAAAAAAACGACTTGTTAAAAGCGGTGAAAAGCAATCAACAAAAGGACTTGCAGGAACCTAATGTCGGCGACGAAGTTGATGCAGCGGGCGACAGCGAGGAAAAGGAACTTATATTTGGATTAAACGACAATGAAAAGGTAATGCTTAATTTAATAGATGCGGCGCTAAAAAAAATTGAAGCGGGCAAATACGGATTTTGTGAAAACTGCTCGGCAAAAATTTTGGTGGAACGACTTAAAGCCATGCCATATGCGAGATACTGCATAAGTTGTCAGCCAAAGTTTGATAAATAGTCGCTCGCAAGCAAATTTCTTTGAGTCGCTCGCAAATTATGACTGGAAACAACATTCTTCTTATTATCTATTTCATATCTTTATCGGGACTAATAATTTTTGGAAGTCATAGGTATCTTCTAATATATTTTTACAAAAAATATAAAAAGGCAATACCCCCTACAAAACCTCTCATAGACCCTTATCCCACCGTTACCGTTCAACTTCCTGTTTTTAATGAACTGAATGTCATTACTCGTTTGATAGAAAATGTCACTAAATTAGATTACCCAAAGGACAAATTAGAAGTTCAGGTTCTTGACGATTCCACCGACGAAACACAAAAAATCGCAAAAGAGTCCGTGGATAAATTCAAAAAAGAGGGCTTCAACATTTTTTATATTCACAGAAATAACAGAACCAATTTTAAGGCAGGCGCGTTACAAAATGGGATGACAAAAGCAAATGGAGAATTCATAGCAATATTTGATGCCGATTTTGTTCCAAGACCTGATTTTCTGAAAAATCTTATGCCTTATTTTAACACAGATGATATCGGAATGGTTCAGGCGAGATGGGGGCATTCAAACAGAAAATATTCGCTTTTGACAAAAATACAGGCAATAATTTTGGACGGACATTTTCTAATTGAACATACTGCAAGAAACCGCTCAGGAAGATTTTTTAATTTTAATGGTACCGCAGGGATATGGCGAAAAAAAACAATAGAGGCGTCCGGCGGTTGGCAGGGAGATACTCTCACCGAAGACATGGATTTGTCTTACAGGGCGCAAATTAAGGGTTGGAAATTTGTTTTTGTTCCGGATGTCGTAACTCCGGCAGAACTACCAATTGATGTCAGTGCTTTTAAAATCCAGCAGGGAAGATGGGCAAAAGGAACGATACAGGTAGCAAAAAAACTAATGGGCAAAATACTAAAAAGCGACACATCCTTAAAAATAAAATTGGAAGCGATATTTCATCTGTCAAGCAATTTCTCTTATTTATTTCTTACGGTTGTTTCGCTGGTCCTTCTTCCGGCAATTCTGGTTAGAATGAACACAAGCAATACAAATCTTTTTATGATTGACGTTCCCATATTTTTACTTGGGACCCTTTCAATCGCATATTTTTATTACACATCCCAGAAAGAACTCGGATACAGTTCTTGGGATTCTATAAAATACATTCCATTTCTGATGTCCGCTGGAATTGGTCTTGCCCTAAATAATTCCAAATGTGTGTTAGAAGGAATTTACGGGTATGAATCCGAATTTGTGAGAACTCCAAAATGCGGTATGATCGGCAAAACCGCAAAACTAAATGCTGAAAAGTACAAATCCAAGAAAAATCTTATTTTTTATCTGGAACTTTTTATGGCAATATATTTTACGGTTTTACTTTATCTCACAATAAGGGCACGACTATATTTCCTTGCACCATTAATTTTACTTTTCCAGTTCGGCTTTATGTACTTTTCCATATCATCGCTTTTACTATCCTTCAAACAAAAATAATATAGTTAGAATACTATGATGGACAAACAATCCTTTGGTAGAAAACCTATTCAAAGAAAATCCATATTTTATGTATATATCGTAAAATGTACCAACGGATCTTATTATACCGGATACACCAACAACTTGGAAAACAGGATTAAACTGCATAACAATGGTAGTGGGGCAAAATATCTGAGAGGGAAATTGCCGGTAAAATTGATTTATGCTAAAAAGTATAAGTATTATAAAACTGCTTTGAATGAAGAGCGAAGAATAAAACAAATGAGAAAAGAACAGAAAACGCAATTAATAAATATCTATGAGAAAAAATAACTGACAATATATCATGATATTTCGTCACATTAATTGCTACTTGATTTTTTCAAGAAGTTACCTACAATTTGCTATAATGAGATTGTTGAAAAACCCCTATTTTGTCATTCTGATCGTAGCGAAGAATCTCATCTTCTGACGAACAAACAGATCCTTCACTTCGTTCAGGGTGACACCGAATGGCTTTTTTAACGATCTCATAATGCAGTGTAAAGAAAAAGGGAAATTATGAAACAACAAATTATACATCAGGAAATGATTGAAAAAAAGATATTTTTGATTCGTGGACAAAAAGTCATGTTAGACAAAGACCTATCAGAATTATACGATGTAGAAACAAGAGTATTGAATCAATCTGTAAAAAGAAATATTGACAGATTTCCAGAAGACTTTATGTTTCAATTAAAAAGAGAAGAGATAATGAGGATATCACAAATTGTGATATCCTTAAAGTTCTCTAAAAGTGTATATGCTTTTACAGAACAAGGTGTGGCTATGCTTTCAAGCGTACTAAATAGCAAAAGAGCCATTCATGTCAATATAGGAATTATGCGAGTATTTGTCAATATAAGAAAAATTGCATCTTCAAACAAAGAAATTATAACCAGATTAAATCAACTTGAAAAAAGAGTTGAAATGCATGACAATACCAGTAAAACTATTTTTGAGGTAATTCGCACTCCAATGCTCTCGTCAGAAACAACATTAATCTCGCCAGAAAAACCATTTACAAATAGGAAAATTTTCTGGGATATTATAAAATATTGATAAAACCAATGAAAATTTAAGAAATATTTATAAAATTTTCAAAAAGGAACTGAATGGTAAAAACATTACTTGTGAATTGAGAGTAATTATTGACAAAAAAATAATATCTTCTATACACGATAGATGGATTATTTCCAAAAATGTTTGCTTTAATGTTCCTTCAACAGATACGATATTAAGAGGACAATATAGTGAAATAAAGAAAACTTCAAATAAACCACCTTTCGATGAATGGTGGAAAAAAAGTAGAGATATTATTACTGAATGGAACAAAATAAACAAACATTTAAAAAAATCATGATAAAGTTTTTTGTAAAAACTTTTGGTTGTCAAATGAATGTGGCGGATTCGGATTTTATGTCAGCGTATCTTTTATCTAACGGCTACAAGCGGGTAGATAGTCCGGAAAAAGCAGATATTATTATAGTCAACACCTGCACTGTAAGGCAACACGCGGAAGAAAGGGCATTATCCTACATAGGTGAACTTAAAAAACTCTTAACTCTAAACTCTAAACTAAAAATCTATATTGTCGGGTGTGTTGCTTCGCGGCTGAAAGAAAAACTTAAAAAAAAGTTTCCCTACATTGATAAAATAATTCCCGCTGCGGAAATAGAAAAATTTCCTGAAATTTTAAAAAACCATGAAACAATAAACGTGATTGCTTCGTCCCGATGTGCATCGGGACTCGCAATGACAACAATGAGTGAATTTGTAACAATATCCCGCGGATGTTCTAACTTTTGTTCTTACTGTGTAGTTCCGTATGTCAGAGGACCAGAAATATCAAGACCGAAAAAAGATATACTTGCCGATGTGAAAAAACTGATTTTAAGCGGCAGAAACGAGATAACCCTGCTCGGACAAAATGTTAATTCTTATAGTTCAGAGTTGCCGAGTAGGTTCGCCTGTGGCGAAAGAGTTCGGAGTTCAAAGAAAAAACTACGAACTAAAACTGATTTCGCCGATTTACTGATTGAACTGGATAAAATTCCTGAAATTAAAAAAATAAACTTTATGACCAGCCATCCGAAGGATATGTCAGACAAAATTATTGAAACAATTGCCAACTGTAAAAAAGTCTCGCGGCAGATTCATCTTCCTGTACAGTCCGGTTCAAATAAAATTCTTAAACTTATGAACAGAAAATATACAAGAGAAAAATATCTGAAAATTATTGAAAAACTTCGCAAAAAAATTCCAGATGTTATATTCACGACAGACATCATAGTTGGATTCCCGTCTGAAACGGAAAAGGACTTTCAACAAACATTATCACTTGTCCAAGATGTCGGATATGCCTCGGCATTTACTTTCAAGTATTCGCCGAGAGAAGGAACAAAGGCATTCTCTATGAAAGACGATGTCCCACTTGAAATTAAAAAAAACCGACTTGCAAAATTGAATGACCTGCTTCAAAATATCAGAAGTTAGCCGACTAAAGTCGGGCGTAATTTATACCCCACTACGAGTCATTGCGAGGGCGAAGCCCGTGGCAATCTCGGTGTTGAGTCAGATTGCTTCGTCAGTCCCAATGTATTGGGACTTCCTCGCAATGACACAAAATCTTATGTCTAATCTAACGCCTTTAATGAATCAGTATCATCGAATAAAATCCGAACACAAGAACTCGATTCTGTTTTTTCGGCTTGGCGATTTTTATGAAATGTTTGAGGACGATGCAAAAACCGTCTCAAAAATACTGCGGCTCACTCTTACATCCCGACAGAATGTTCCGATGTGTGGAATTCCTCACCATTCTTACAAATACTATGTTGCCCGTTTGATAAAAGAGGGTTTTAGTGTTGCGGTCTGTGAGCAAATGGAGGATCCGTCAAAAGCAAAAGGACTTGTAAAAAGAGAGGTTGTCAGAGTCATCACATCAGGCACCGTTTTGGAAGAAAATCTGCTTGAGGCAAAAATAAATAATTTTTTGTGTGCGATTTACCCCGCTCTTCCTGAAAAGACCTTTAGGAAGGGCAGGGTTCACCCCTTTGAGATTCAGAACCCCGATAATATCGGGATTCGGAATGGCACTTTGTGTCATTTTGCTGTTGCTTTTATTGATGTTTCAACTGGTGATTTTTTTTATCAGACAATTTCCGATGACCAACATTGCAGAAAATTAAATCTACAACTTGCAAAATATACGCCATCAGAAATACTTCTTCCAAAATCCTGTCAAGAAAATCTAAATCTTATAAAAACAATAAAAAAAGAAAAAACAATCCTAACTTTTATGGACGATATAAATTTTTCACCGGAAATAGGTGGTAGTGAACGGTCTTTTCAAAGACCTCGCCAAGATTTAGTGGCGGGAGACCGTTCAACTGGGACGACAGGGTCTAAAGACCCTGTCCTACCGTGTGATGGCATATTAAGGTTTGAAATGGGCATGGAAGAAAACGAAAATACCAAAATTGTATGTTCTGCGATTATTTCTTACATACAAAAAACGCAACCGAATGTATTAACTAATATAAGAAAAATCAGGAAAATTACCAATAGCGATTTTATGGTTCTGGATGAATTAGTAATAAAAAATCTTGAACTTGTGGAGGGTTTTTCCTCGGGAAATAGATCTGGCTCGCTCTTTGAAATAATGGACAAAACGATCACATCAATGGGTGCACGACTGATAAGAAAGTCCATTTTGGAACCACTTTTGGATACAAAAAATATATCCGAAAGATATGATGCTGTTGAGTTTTTTATCACAAACGGACTTTTGCGAATGGAAATACGAGAGATATTATCAAACTGTCAGGATATAGAACGGTTACTTTCAAGAATTTCTGCACAGACGGCAAACGGCAGGGACTTGATTGCACTTAAAAAAAGTTTGATGGTAATACCGCTGATAAAAAATAAAATCTCGGAAGTAATTAAATCATCCGACTTTCTGGGCAATTCGGAAATTATAAAAAATTATTTTTCCGACTTAAAAACGGTTGACGAAGTTGTCCATCTTATTGAAAAATCAATAATGAACGAGCCGCCTGCAACAATTAAAGAAGGCGGACTCATAAAAACAGAATATAACAGCGACCTTGATGAACTAAAATTCGTTTCCAGAAATGCGAAGGACTGGATCGCCAAATTTGAGACGGATGAAAAACAAAGAACACGGATACAATCTTTGAAGGTAAGATACAATTCTGTCTTCGGATATTTTATTGAAATTACAAAAGCCAATCTTGACAAAGTGCCGCAGGACTATATCAGAAAACAAACTATCTCAAACGGGGAAAGATTTATTACAGAAGCCCTTAAACAAAAAGAGGCAATGATTTTCGGGGCGGAAGAAAAAATATCTGCACTTGAATATGAGATATTCTTGGAAATCCGCCAAGAAATCATCCGAAATATTGAGGTAATCCAGACCAATGCAAAAGCAATCGCAGGAATAGATATGTTTTCGGCATTATCAGAACTTGCCGTTGAAAATAGATACATAAGACCGAGTGTTAATTCCACATCAACTATAAAAATTACCGATGGCAGACATCCGGTTATAGAAAAAATTTTAGGCGGGCAGTTCGTGCCAAATGATATTTTACTTGGTAACGAAAAAAGAATAGCCATAATAACCGGACCAAATATGTCAGGCAAATCGACATATCTAAGACAGACGGCACTTATTATTATTCTGGCACAGATGGGAAGTTTTGTCCCGGCAAAAGAAGCGGAAATAGGAATTGTTGATTCCATATTTACGAGAATAGGTGCCTCCGACCGTCTGACACAGGGCGAATCAACATTCATGGTTGAAATGAAAGAGGTTTCAAACATTTTAGGTAACGCCACAAAAAAAAGTTTTATTCTGCTTGATGAAGTCGGAAGGGGAACTTCTACTTTTGACGGACTTTCTATCGCATGGGCGACGATTGAATATCTGAGACCTCTCGGTGCCAAAGTACTTTTTGCAACACATTATTTTGAATTAACAGAACTTGCAGATATCTACGCATTTGAAATAATTAATTTAAGCGTGTCGGTTAAAGAATGGAAAGATGATGTTCTGTTTCTTCATAAAATTGTTGAGGGCTCCGCAGATAAGTCATACGGAATACATGTTGCAAAAATTGCTGGATTGCCAAAAAAAGTGATTGACAGGTCGGAAGAACTTCTTGCTTTTTTTGAAAAAAATTACAACAAAAAAAATCCCGAACAGACAGAACTTTTTATCCCGCCGGACGAAAAAATTCTTACAAAATCACCCATACTTGATGAAATTGAAAAAACTAATCCCGACGAACTTTCGCCAAAGGACGCATTGGAAAAACTCTATGAGTGGAAAAAACGAATTAAATAAAAACGAGACAAATTGGACAAATGGAGAACAAATGAACGACACTAAAAAAAGGAACTTTAAAAGATTTCCAATTTTGTATCATCTTATAAAACCTGTTTTAATCCGCACACAAGATTCAGAATCTGATATGTCAAGTCCTGCGATTATGGCGAATCTTTCGGCAGGCGGAATGGCACTTTTATCTTTTTCATCTCTTTCAGTCGGTAAAAATCTTTTAATTTCATTTAACCTAAAAGACCTAAAAATTGACAATGTTCTTAGCAGGGTAGTAAGATGCGAAAACAAGGAAGGTTCTTATATTTTGGGCGTTCAGTTTTTGAATCTTAAAAACGAAATTGCTAATTCAATAAATAAACTGGCTAATGATTTTGATGCCTGTGAAACAAGAATTCTTACCGGCGAAAAACCGATTTGCAGAAAAGGATGCAGTTATTTTAATCACTGTCAGAGAACCGCTAAAAAACACGAAATAGGCACGGAACTTCTACACTGAACAAACATACCCGCCTGCCGTCGGCCCGCTCCACAATAGCGGAAGCGAGGCGAGCAGGCAGGGAACTATTCCGTGCCTGTCTCGTGATTTATATGAAAATTAAAATTCTTTCATTAGATTTGATAAATAAAATTGCTGCAGGCGAAGTGATAGAAAGACCTGCATCAGTCATAAAAGAACTTGTTGAGAATTCTTTAGATTCCTGTGCAAAAAATATAAAAGTTATCATAAAAAACAGCGGCAGGGAACTCATATCCGTTTCAGATGATGGGTGCGGAATGTCAAAAGAGGATGCAGTGTTGTCCATTGAAAGGCATTCAACAAGCAAAATTTCCGACATAACGGATTTGGATAAAATTCATACACTTGGCTTCAGGGGTGAAGCACTACCTTCAATAGCATCTATCTCGGAAATGTTAATTACCACAAAAGATCAAGATATAAAAACAGGTTTTTCGTTGGAAATTAGAAATGGCAAATTGATAAATTTGCAGGACATCGGCGTTCCCAACGGAACAACTGTTGAAGTAAAAAATATTTTCAAAAATATACCCGCACGGTTGAAATTTCTCAAATCAGATAACACAGAAAAAAACAAAATAATTTCTATCTTAACAGATTATGCTGTCGTTAATTTTAATACTGCCTTTTCTCTGATAATTGACGGTAAAGAACTTTTTTGCTATTCCACCGCAAACAACTTAAAAACGCGTATAGCACAGATTTTCGGGAATGAATTCGTAACTTCACTTATTGAACTACGACAGAAGCACGAACAAATCTCAATTTATGGTTTTATAAGTAAGCCCGAAATAAAATTTTTAAGCAGAAATAGAATTTTCATATCGGTTAATGAAAGACCTATAAATTCTAGAATGATTCTAAGTGCCGTTAAAAATGGTTATGGCGAATTTTTGAAGAGGAACGAAAGTCCGGCATTTTTTTTAATCTTTGAAATCAAACCTGATATAGTTGATGTAAATGTTCATCCGACAAAAAGAGAAATTAAATTTAAGGACGAGGGGGCAATTTATTCTTTGATTTATCAAACAATACGAAATCACATTGTTACAAAAGAATCTATTCCGGAAATTTCCTATGGGTCACATCAAAAACCCGACTCTGGCTCCTTCCCCTACGGGCAAATCTCTGCACAAACAACCGAGTTTTCCACCGAAGAAACACAAACACAGTTTGAACAAAAAAAATCGGCATTACAATACATCGGAAGAATTTTTGAATTGTACGTACTGGCTGTTTCGCAGGAAAATGAAAACCTTTTTATTGTTGACCAGCACGCCGCACAGGAAAAAATTCTTTACGAAAAATTCAGGAAAAATATCAATAAAAAAACTCTACCTGTGCAAAACTTACTTATACCCATAAACATTGAATTATCGCCAAAAGAGTTTGATGGACTTTCTAAATTAAAAGACCACTTGGAAAAAATCGGTTTTACTATTGAAGAGTTTGGCAAAAATTCATATATCCTAAAATCAGTGCCGTCCATTATCGGTGAGACATCTGCTATAAGTATACTCACCGAAATAATAAGAAAGAAAAAAGTGGGGGAAATAAGCGAGGTGTCTGCGACAGTAATTGATGATATAATAAACTCCGCATGCAAAACCGCTATAAAAGCTGGCGATAAACTAACGGATGCGGAATCAATAAAACTTTTGGAAGAATTATTTGAGTGTGAAAATCCATATGCCTGTCCTCACGGAAGACCAACACTCATCAAAATCACAAAAAACGAATTAGATAGAAAATTCCAAAGATTATGAAAACGGTTATCGTAATTGTAGGACCAACCGCCACGGGAAAAACAGAGGTAGCAATCCGATTGGCAAAAAAATTAAACGGCGAAATTATATCGGCCGATTCGCGGCAGATTTACAAATATATGGACATCGGAACCAATAAGCCGAATGGCAAATGGTCCCGCCAATGCGGGACAAATGGCAAACGGCAATATGTGGTTAACGAAATCTATCATCACCTCATTGATATAATCAATCCCGACGAGAATTTTAGTGCCGGTAACTTTGTTGAATTGGCAAATAAAAAAATAAATGAGATTTTTGACCGTGGAAAAACTCCGCTGATCGTCGGCGGAACAGGACTTTACATAAAAGCACTTATTGATGGTTTGATAAAAATACCAAAATCAGATGAAAGATTAAGATTGAGATTGAATAAATTTTACAAAACCCGTGGTATTGAATATCTCTATTCTATGCTTGAAAAATTAGATTCCGAAACAGCAAAAACTATTGACAGACAAAATCCCGTTCGTGTTTTAAGAGCACTTGAAATATGTCTTTTAACAGGCAAAAAATTTTCAGAACTGAAAAAGCAAACAAAAAAGTCCGAATATAAATATGTTCTATTTGGGCTTAAAGCGGACAGAAATAAACTTTACGGAAGAATAAACGACCGGGTTGACAAAATGGTAAAAACCGGTTTGATAACTGAAGTAAAAAAACTTATAAAAAAATATGCCACATCTAAAAATACTATTTTACAAAACACAATAGGTTATAGCGAAATCATCAAGTTCCTTAACGGTAAATTGTCAAAAAAAGAAGCGATCGATTTAATCAAACAAAATACCCGTCATTACGCAAAAAGACAGATGACCTGGTTTTCCGCCAGAGGCGGATTCGCCTCTGGCGGAAACAAGGATAAGCAAATTATCTGGATAGATTCCGAAAACAATCCGTCAAAAAAAATATTGACCCTGTTAGAAATGGGGGAAAAATTATAATCTCAATCTATCTTACCTGCCCTACGATCGTCGGGCAGGCAAAAAATTTCTAACAGGGTTGAATTATCTCAAAAAATCTGATATACTTTGACAGCATAGGAATTTTCTTTTTAATAATCGCAGGTGAACACGGGTAAAGGATATCCACTAAAGTGGTGTGTAAATTACGCCCGACTTTAGTCGGCTAATTTAAGTTTGTGGTAACAAAAAAACACGAGGAACATGCATTATTGGTTGGCGTGGACTTTACGCAGGTAAAATTTAATATCGGTGAGTCATTAAACGAATTAGAACGACTTGCCGATACATTGGGAATAAAAGCAGTGGATAGGGTTATTCAAAAAAGAGAAAAACCAAATCCGAAATTTTTTATCGGCAAAGGCAAGGTCTTTGAAATAAAAAAAATATGCGAATCAAAAAAGATACATTCGGTAATCTTTGATAATGAACTCACGCCAACTCAACAAAGAAATCTTGAGAAACATATTCCTTCAAGAATTATAGACAGAACACAACTGATATTATACATTTTTGCCCAAAGGGCGAGAACAAATGTTGCAAAACTCCAGGTTGAACTTGCTGAAAAACAGTATGCTCTTCCGAGATTATCAGGTAAAAGCACCTCACTTGCTCAACAACGAGGTGTAATCGGAATAAGGGCAGGATTTGGTGAGAGCAAACTTGAGGTTGACAGAAGAACAATTAAGGACAGAATTGCCTATCTAAAAAAAGAAATTGAAAAAATCAAATTTCACAGGGAAATTCAGAGATCAAAAAGACAGGACGTTCCGCTTCAGGTTGTATCAATTGTTGGTTATACAAATGCCGGTAAATCCACTTTTTTGAATTATCTCACAGGACAAAATTCGGTCTACGCCGACGATAAACTTTTTGCAACACTTGATCCAACGACAAGAAAAGTTAAACTTCCCGACGGTAAATTAGTTCTGTTCACCGATACGGTCGGATTTATAAAAAAACTTCCACACCAGTTGATAGAATCCTTTAAGTCAACACTGGAAGAAATCACAAAATCGGACTTAATACTTCACTTGATTGACATTTCCGATAAAAACTATAAGGACAACGAAAAAACAGTAATGGACGTCTTATCAGAAATCGGGGCAGATGAATTACCAATAATACATTCCTACAACAAATGTGATTTATTAAAATCAGAACCTTCCACCACCTATAAAGAAGGTAGTTGGGATAATTTTTATTTATCGGCAAAAACTGGGAAAGGTGTAGAAGAATTGCTTCCTACAATTTCCGGCAAACTTGAAAGAGGACTTAAATACAAAAAGATATCGCTTCCTTACAATTTGTTTTCCGTAATTTCCAAAATAAAATCTGTCGGGAAAGTTATCCGATACAAATCTCATGAAAAACATTTTGAACTTGAAATTTTAATCGACGACAAAAACTGGGGACAAATAAATAGGCAATTATTAGAGAACAGAGATTAGGAAATTGGGAAATTGGGAAATTAGGGAAAATCACCTAATCTCATAATCTCATAATCTCGTGTTTTTTAATCTCGGGGTTTCTAATCTCTTAATCTCTGTCGTTATTATGAAAAATTTTACACTTCCTAATAAATTAACAATCGCAAGAATAATCGCTGTGCCTATATTTGTAATAAGTACCGTTGCGAAAAACAGCGGACTTGCAGTTTCAATATATATATTTTGTGTTATTACCGATTTTTTAGACGGACTTATTGCCAGAAAACGGGGGGAAAGAACACCTATTGGAGCATTCCTCGACCCGCTTGCGGATAAATTTCTTCTGATAAGTGCATTCATAACTTTTGCGGCACTGAAAGAAATACCTATCTGGATACCTGTTGTCGTAATCACGAAAGATATAATAATTTTTCTCGGATGGTGGTTGCGATTTCACTTTACCGAAAATGCCATTGTATCGCCCACGCTATTCGGAAAATTATCAACAGTTCTGGAAATGACCGTGATATTTTTTATTCTTACAGGCATTTCGGAAAAAATTTTAATTATTCTAACTTATTTAATGCTGTTTTCAATAATCGTTTCAACTTTTAATTATATTTTTTCTGGAATCAAAGAGATAGAAAAAAAATGATTGTTTTAATTTTATCAGCGTCATTTTTACTCGGATCAATTCCGAATGCATACTTAATCGCAAAAATCTTTTATGGAATTGATATATGTAATCATGGCAGCGGAAATCCCGGTGCTACTAATGTCTGGCGAATAATCGGTAAAATTCCTGGAAGTATTACATCTTTGTTTGATGTTCTAAAAGGGTTTTTACCTGTGTTTATCAGTAGAAACCTGCCTACTTACGGCAATTTTAACGAACCATCATTAACAATTCCAATGCTGGCAGGTTTTTGTGCCGTTGCCGGACACATTTGGACTCCGTTTTTGAAATTCAGAGGAGGAAAAGGTGTAGCGACAGGATATGGGGTTTTTTTGGGATTAGCTCCACTGTCCGCTATGTTTTCTTTGATTGTTTTTTTGATTGTTCTTGCGACGACTAAATATGTAGCACTCGGTTCAATAACAGCAGCAATATCACTTCCGATTTTTTTATATTTTTTTAACGAGCCAGTTATAACAAGATATGTGTCTATACTTATCGCTGTAATTATAATATGGCGGCATAAGTCAAATATCAAGAAAATATTTGCAAAAACTGAATAATTCCGAATAGCGACCACGACCATAAATGGTTGAAAACCTACTTGGTCGCACTACAATGTAGTGTGTAGTGCCCCGATTTATCGGGGCGGTTTTCACAACGGCGCCCAATAAATTGGGCAACTACAAGTCAACTGCACCTGATGAATCGGGACTCGCAATGACAGCAATGTTGCAATCTGTGGTTAAAAAAAATGAATATTTCTATAATTGGTGCAGGGGCATGGGGTTCAACACTTGCCCAACATCTTATTATCAACGGACATCAGATATTACTGTGGGAGTTTGATAAATCACGGATAGAATACTTAAAAAAACATCGTCATCCATTGTTTTTTCCGCATATTAAAATAGACAAAGATATTGTTATTACAAACGATTTTGCACTCGCAGTCACAAAAAAAGATATACTAGTTTTTGCCGTTCCATCTCAAACTATCCGTGATACAGCAAAAGAAATAAAAAAGTACACAAACACAAACCAGATTTTTGTTATCGTAAGTAAGGGTATTGAAATAAAAACCGGAAAACTTTTGTCGGAAGTTGTCAAAGAGGAAATAGATACAAAAAATATCGTAGTACTGTCGGGTCCAAGTTTTGCAAAAGAAGTTGCCAAGGGACTTCCAACAGCGATGGTTATAGCAGAAAATCCTGCTCTGGCAGGAAAAAATTCGGGAATAATCCAGAAATTTTTTTCGACACCAAATTTGAGAATTTATACTAATTCGGATATTACCGGAGTTGAAATCGGAGGTGCCACAAAAAACATAATTGCTATTGCCACCGGTATGGCAAAAGGAATGGGACTTGGTGATAATACCGCTGCTGCAATAATAACCCGCGGACTTGTTGAAATTACGCGACTCGGAGTAAAACTCGGGGCAAAAAAGGAAACTTTTGCAGGCCTTGCAGGTATGGGCGATTTAATTATGACGGCAACATCCTCAAATTCAAGAAACAGAAATTTCGGCGAACTTATAGGATATGGACTGTCGGTAAAACATTCTATAAAAAAAATCGGAATGGTTGTTGAGGGAATACCGACCACCGAAGCCGTCATAGGACTCTCTAAAAAATTAAAAGTTGAAATGCCCATAACAAGCGAAGTTTATAAAATAATTTTTGAAAATAAAAATCCGAAAAATGCAATTTTAACACTGATGTCGCGAAATATAAAACCAGAGTAAGGAAACGCGAATACACGCGAATGAAAACAACACGAATTATTCGCGAATATTCGCGTTTGATTCGCGTTGATTAGCGTTGCCGAACAAAGTGAGGCACATTATGGATAAAAAAGAAATTATTGAGTCGATGGCAAAAAGGACCTGTTGTAAAAAAGAGGCATCCGATGCGTTTGAAGAATTTCTACATTCGGTTAAAAAATCGCTTTTTAGAGGAGAAAAGATTCATTTGAAAGGCATTGGAACGCTTTATGTGAAAATGAGAAAAGAACGACGAGTGAGAAATCCGAAAACGAAAGAAGTTATAAAAATTATGCCGAAAAGAGTTATCCGATTTAAAGCATCAGAAACACCGTTAGAATGAGATCGCGGAACAGACGCGAAACTAACTACGCGAAACAGACGCAAAAAGTTTGGCGTCAGTTTTGCGTGTTCGCGGAGCAAACAATATGGAATTAGACGATAAAAATTATTTTTCAATCGGTGAGGCAAATAAACTGACCGGTGTTAAACCGTATATCTTGCGATATTGGGAGCAGGAATTCCGTCTTTTGCGACCGGCAAGAAGAACATCAGGACAGCGAAAATACACAAAACAGGACATTGATCTTATATTGAAACTTAAGGAACTGCTTTATACGAAGGGATTGACAATTGCAGGTGCTAAAAAATTTTTAATAGAAGAAAAACGTATTAGAAAAAAACAGCCGGATTTGGAATTTGGAGTAGAATCACAAGCGGTTGATTTGCTTAGAAAAACAAAAAAGGAATTGGAAGTGATTTGGGATTTGCTAAGATGAAATCGAGCCACGAATGGACACGAATTAAAAGCAAAAAAATAAATATTTATTCGTGTTTATTCGTTAAAATTAGTGTTTGTTAGTGGCTAAATAAATCAATGGACAATTTTGAAAAAGCACGATATCAGATGGTTGAAACACAAATTGTTGCACGGGGAATTTCCGATAAAAAAGTACTAGATGCGATGTTGAAAATCCCGCGTGAAAAATTCATTGAAGAAAAATTTTGCAATTCGGCATATACTGACCACCCGCTTCCAATTTCCGAAGGACAAACAATTTCGCAACCATACATTGTTGCATTGATGACGGAGTTGCTTCAAATTAAAGGATGTGAAAAAGTTTTGGAAATCGGAACTGGTTCTGGTTATCAGACGGCAATTTTGGCGGAAATCACAAAAGAGGTTTATACGGTAGAACGGATACCTGCACTTTTTACCAAAGCAAAAAACATACTCAATGAACTTGGATACAAAAATGTTTTTTTATTCAATTTAGACGGAACGGAGGGTTTGAAAGAGCATTCGCCTTTTGATAAAATACTCGTAACAGCGGCGTCTGACGAAATTCCCCAACCACTAATAAAACAGCTGAAGGAATTCGGAAGATTAATAATCCCTATAGGAGACAAGTTTTCACAGGATTTGCTTGTAGCGGATAAAATCAAAGACAAACTCGAAATAAAAAACTATGGAGGAGTAACATTTGTTCCTTTAATAGGAAAATATGGGGTAACTGAATGAAACTAATACGAAAACTTTATGATTGGGTTTTATCGTTGACTAAATCAAAACATTCAAAATGGGCATTGTTCTTGCTGGCATTTGCAGAATCGTCGTTTTTTCCGATACCACCTGATGTTCTTTTGATAGCACTCTCAATAGGCAAACCCGCTAAATCATTTTTTTATGCTACTATTTCAACTATCGGTTCCGTTCTTGGCGGAATTTTCGGATATTTTATCGGTTATTATGTATGGGAAATGGTAAAAGGGGTTTTTTTTCACTATGTTTTCAGCGAGGTAATTTTTCTGAAAGTTCAGGAGTTGTATCAGCACAATGCGTTTTGGGCTGTCTTTATGGCTGGCTTTACTCCAATTCCCTACAAGGTCTTTACTATTGCAGGCGGGGTATGCCAGATAGGACTTCCTGTTCTTATTTTTGCATCCATACTATCCCGTGCAGCAAGATTCTTTCTCGTTGCAGGAATGATATGGAAGTTCGGGGAAAAAGTAAAAAAATTTATTGACAAATACTTTAATTTACTTACAATGTTGTTCGCTATTCTTTTAGTCGGCGGATTTTTGATATTAAAAAAGGTCTTTTAACAGCAACCATAAGATATTTATTATGACTGAAAATACAACAACCAAAAAAGAACAACAAAACAAATTTTATTTTAAATCTGGTAACATTGTAATTTATAAAGATGATATTTTAAAATTTAATACTTTGCCAAATAATTATATTGATTTAATTATCACTTCGCCACCATACAATGTTGATATTCATTATAATTCTCATGCTGACAATTTGACTTATGAGGACTATTTAGAATTTACTCAAAAATGGATTAAGAAATGTTTTGATTTAGCAAAAAATGAAGGGCGTTTTTTACTAAACATTCCCCTTGATAAAAATAAGGGCGGACAAAAATCAGTTGGTGCAGATATTACAAAAATTGCAAAAGATGTTGGTTGGAAATATCATTCAACGATTATTTGGAACGAAGGAAACATATCTCGTCGCACCGCTTGGGGTTCGTTTATGTCTGCTTCCGCTCCATATGTTATTGCTCCAATAGAGTTGATTTTAATTTTGTACAAAGACAGCTGGAAAAAAACGGGTGGTAGTCGGAAAAATGATATTACAAAGCAAGAATTTATGGATTGGACAAATGGAGTTTGGACATTTCCTGGCCAAAACAAAAAAGGAGCGGGTGGACATCCTGCGCCTTTTCCAATTGAATTACCAAAACGCTGTATTAAATTATTTAGTTTTATTGATGATATAGTTTTGGACCCATTTTTAGGAAGTGGTTCAACACTTATCGCATCATATTTAAACAACAGAAAAGGTATTGGAGTCGATATTGATAAAGATTATTGTGATATAGCAATCAGACGATTACGGGCAGAAGCAAAAATAAATCAACCGAATTTGGTAATTTAAGAATAACCATGAACGAGAAAAACAAATCAATACAATACCTACTTATTGAATATTTTAAGTCGCATCCAAAAAAAGATATGACACACGGTCCAGTTGTTGATTGGGTAGAAACCAAATACAAACGACTTTATAACAAAAAACCGAGAGATACTTGGCGATCAATTAGAAAACTTCATGAAATCGGATTTTTGGTAAAAGTCAAAAAAGGAATTTATCGTTATGACCCTGATGTAGTTAGACAGAGAGAACTAGAAGATTTTACACTTGAACAAAAAGAGATAATTCTGAAACGAGATTGTTATAAATGCGTTGTTTGCGGTCGTGGCAAAAAGGAAGGAGTAGATATTCAAGTTGATCGTATAAAACCAAAATATCTGGACGGCAAATCAACGATAGAAAATGGCCAAACATTATGCGCCCAACACAATTTTATAAAGAAAACATTAAAACAAACAGAAACTGGAAAAAAAATGTTTATCCGTTTGTATGAGTTAGCAAAAAGCGAAGACAATGAAGAATTAAAAAAGTTTTGTGCCGATGTTTTGGAAACTTACCAAAAACATAACATAAATGGACATATTATTTGGGAAAAATAAAAATATAGAAGACAATTCTATCATTATTAACACAAATGAAATCCGCAACATTTTCAAAGAATTTTGTGAGAATAATGGAAAATCTTTTAGCGAAATTCGATTTCAAAAATTTCAGAAATTTTTAGAAATTGATTTTTACGATTGGGTGAAAGATAATCTGAATCAATTTGAAAAACAATAAATAGTGGTGTTACTCCTGCTTTTGCAGGAATGACTGTCACAAATTCTTAATTCTCAATTCTGAATTGCCTTTATTCGGGGTGTGGCCCAGTGGTAGGGCACTCGCTTGGGGTGCGAGTAGTCGCAGGTTCGAGTCCTGTCACCCCGAAAAGAATAAGGACGTTCGCGAGTTCACGGTAAAGATAAGGGCGTTCACGAGTTCATGGGTTGTGATGCATAAACACATGAACATATGGACGCCATTTTGCAGTTTTGGACGCTGTTACCGTTGTTCGTGCCGTTGTTCGGGGTGTAGCTCAGTTGGCTAGAGCGTACGGTTCGGGACCGTAAGGCCGCAGGTTCAATTCCTGTCACCCCGAAAAAGACAAACGGCGTTCACGAGTTTATAAGTTCACGGGTTCACGAGTTGATGCGTCAACACATCAACACATGAACGCCTTTTTGCAGTTTTGAACGCCATTGCCGTTAATATGTTCAGATATGAAATCACTGTCACTGGCAATGTTCAAGGAGTCGGTTATAGATATTTCGCAGTAAGAGAAGCACAAAAATTAAAATTAACCGGCTATGTTAGAAATGTTTCAAACGGTGATGTGGCGATTGTTGCAGAATGTGAAAAGGAAATACTTGATAGTTTTGTGAATATACTCAAAACAAAACATTCTTGGGCGAGAGTGTCCGGTATGAAAATTTCAGAAACAGAAATAGCAAAAAAGGAGTTCTCAGATTTTAGTATAGATTTTTAATTTCTATTATAAGATTGCTTCGTCGTCCCGATTTCATCGGGACTCCTCGCAATGACAGTTGAAAAGGGTTTTTCTCCTCCAAAGGAGTTCCTTTGGACAACAATATCAGCGTGGTAAAATTCTTAATTCTTAATTCATAATTCATATGGATACGCTTGACCCTGTAAAACTTTATTTTGCAAATATCAAAAAAATTCCGCCCATTACAAAGAGGGAAATAGAGATATTAATCCCAAAAATACACAACGGTGACAATAACGCAAAAAAAAGAATGATTGAGGGAAATCTACGATTAGTAATTCCTATCGCAAGAAAATATCACAAACCCGGAATTTCCTTTTCCGATTTAATTGAAGAGGGAAATCTTGGCCTTATGCGGGCAACTGAAAAGTTCGACATCAAACGGGGATATTATTTTTCTACATATGCGACTTTCTGGATAACACAGCACATTTCACGCCATGCTTCTTCTCAACTTAAAACAATAAGAATTCCGGAACACATCATAGCACGGATGAGAACATGGCTTAAAGAATACGAATTTTTGAAACATAAACTCGGCAGGATTCCGACACCGAAAGAAATCGCAAAAAAATTAAAACTTACCCAGGAGGATATCTTGCGGCTTTTGGAAAATCTGGAACTTTCGAAAACCATTACATCACTTGACATGAAAATTGATGAAGACGCGGCTGTCTCACTATCGGATGTTATTTCTGACGGTGGAAATAATGACCCGACTTTGCTCATCAAATATCTTAAAATAACTAAACAGATGGAGGTGATTCTCAAAAAACTTTTGCCAAAGGAAAGAAGGGCAATAATTCTGCGGTTCGGTTTGAATAAAGAAATCCCACACACGCTTGAAAGAGTGGGAAAAAAAATGAAACTTAGCCGTGAAAGAATCAGACAAATAGAGGCAACAGCATTCAGAAAAATAAAAAACGCCGTAATGAAACTGCAATTTTTGAAAAGTGAAGAAATGTAGAAACGCGAATATACGCGAATAAAAAACAACGCTAATATTCGCGAATATTAGCGTTTGATTAGCGATAATTCACGTATGAGCAAACGGAGTGAGCGAATATGAATCTAAAAAAACTTATCAGGGATGTGCCGGATTTTCCGAAGACAGGAATAATTTTCAAAGACATAATGCCGCTTCTTATCAATCCGAAGGGCTTTAAGTCGGCGATAAATCAAATGGCAAAATCCGCCACGATTCCGCCTTCGACAGACAAGAGTAAAAATATAGATAAAATTGTTTCTATGGAAGCGCGTGGATTTATTTTTGGCGCAGCCCTTGCCTTAAAACTTGGGGTCGGATTTGTACCAATAAGAAAAAAAGGGAAACTTCCGTATAAAATTATCCGGGAAGAATACCAACTTGAATACGGAACTGATGTTTTGGAAATTCATGAGGATGCCATAGCAAAAGGCGAAAATATTTTAATTGTTGATGATGTTCTTGCCACGGGTGGCACTGCAAAAGCGGTTTGCTCTTTAATAGAAAAACTCGGCGGAAAAGTCGCAGGACTTTGTTTTTTGATAGAATTATCGTTCCTAAATCCGCAGGAAAAATTAAAGGGCTACAAAATTTCTTCGCTGATAAAATATTAAGGGCAGTTCGGAGTTCGGAGTTCGTAGTGCAATGCTTTACTTATTTTGTTGTTTTTTCTCTAAACTCCGAACTCCGAATTAACATCGCCCCTGTAGCTCAGCTGGATAGAGCATCGGTTTCCTAAACCGGTTGTCGGCAGTTCAAATCTGCCCAGGGGTAGGTTAGAAAGCGACGGGAAGTAGTATATCAAGTGATAAGTGATAAGCGGGTTAGCGGGTTAGCAGGTTAGCAAGTGAGTGAAAGGCAGTTTTTTTCTACACTTACCCGCTTATCCGCTCATCTGCTTATCCGCTAATGCTAATATGATTGACCTACACACTCACACTTTTTTTTCTGATGGAATTTTGATTCCGAGCGAACTCGTATGCCACGCAAAAAATGCCGGTTACATTACTATTGCTCTAACCGACCATGTTGATTTCTCCAATATGGATTTCGTAATAACGCGAATAAAACGAATTACACGCGAATTAAGCGAATACTACAAAATCAAAGTCATATCCGGGTGCGAAATTACATACATTCCGCCAGAACTTATTAAAAAAGCGGTCCAACAAGCACGAAAACTCGGAGCAGAAATTGTTGTGGTCCACGGTGAATCACCGGTTGAACCGGTACCGAAAGGGACAAACAGAACAGCAATTCTATCCAAATGCGATGTCCTTGCACATCCGGGATACATTACAGAAGCGGATGTCAAACTCGCAAAAAAAAACGGTGTCCTACTTGAAATCACAACACGCAAAGGACACAGAAATGGAAATCCGTATGTCGCAAAACTCGCAAAGCAAATCGGAGCGAAACTTGTTATAGATACCGATACTCATCAACCGGAGGATTTGTTCAACGAAAAAAAAATAAAAGAAATTTTGAAGGAAGCGAAATTGAATTACGCTGATTTTATACAGATGCAGAAGAATGCTTATATGTTAATTAGAAATACAATGGAAATACAATAGAAATACAGTGGAAATACAATGGAAATGGAAAGCAAAAAATATATTTTTGTATTGGAAACTGAATGTTTTTTGTAGTCGGTCAATTTATTGAGCGCCTTTATCAACTACGCCGATAAATCGGCAACTACAATGTCATTGTGCCAAGTAGGTCTGCGACGACGAGTCGCTTATTTCAACTGTATTTCAATTTTCATAGGAGTTACTATGCCGCGACAATGGGTAAAAGAGGAATTGAAACATGACCCGCTGCAAAATTTTATTGAGAAAACGATTCCATATGTGACATCACATATGGAAACGGTAATCGCATCAGCATCTGTAGTCGCCATCATTTTAATTATTACCGCGGTTACATTCAACCGAATGAAAAAGTCATCTCGACTTGCCGACGAACAAGTAGGGTTTGCGGCTATGTCTTTACGAGGGGGATATGTTGACCAAACAATCCCATTGTGCGACCAGATTCTTCAGCAGCACCCAGCGGGAATTCAAGGCGGATACGCAAATTTTTACAAAGCCAGCGCGTTATATCTTAAAAAAAATTATGAAGAGGCGGCAAAACACTATCAAAACGCACTTCCTCTTTTAAGAAAAAAAGAGGACCTCGGAGCAATGATAATTTTTGGAATTGGAAACTCTTTGGAATCGGCAGGTAAATTTCAAGAAGCGATAACCTCATACAAACAATTGACAGACGAATACTCTGCACACTACCTCGTTCCAGAAGCACATTTGGGACTTGCGAGATGTTATGAGGCGGTTGGAGACGTGCAATCGGCAATTACATATTATCAGACCGTCGGAAGTTTACATCCAACAACAATTTATAGAAATATAGCAGATGCCCGACTAAAATTGTTGCAAAAGTAGCGTCCAAATTTTTTACTTGACAAATTTTTGCAGTTTTTGTAGAATTGACCAGTTGTGACCAGTTGTAAAACAACCAATCAAAAAAATATATGAAATTTGGAAAAGAAACAAGAAAATTTACTGCTGGTGTATTAGTCAAGATTGCTGAATATCTGTTATCTAACAAATAGTAATTTTTGGCAGCATCATAAGTGGCAAGTTTGATATTTTAATTTTAACAATTTGCGGTGTGCTTTTTTCAATATTGGTACTGGTTGCTATCTTTTTAATATCAACAACAGAAAAATAAGGAGAAATACATGGCAGCGATTTTAATTCCAATGGTAATGATTGTAATTTTTGGGTTCGTATTTTTGCTTATTGTTCTACACCAAGATAAAAAAGAAAAACTTTTACAACATTGATTTTGATATATACAAACTGAATGTAGGGCAAACCTTTAGGTTCGCTTCAAGCGACGATAAATCGTCGCACTACAAAAATAATTTTTCACTTGACAAAAATCTTATTTTTTATAGAATATCCTTGATTCTGATACTGCTAAACTGTTGTAGTTCGGTTGTAGTTTGTAAGGTGTAGATAATATGAAACAGAGGGTTTATATTGATACATCTGTTATCGGTGGATGTGAAGATAAAGAATTTTCCAAATGGTCTATTCGGTTGTTCAATGAATTTCGACAAGGGTTACGAGTTGCCGTTGTATCTGATTTGACACTCAAGGAAATTGAAAAAGCCCCAGAGAATGTGAAAAAAGTATTATTATCCCTTCCGGAAAAGAATATAGAAAATGTATTTCTTACAAAAGAGGCTGAAAATTTGGCACAGAAATATATTAGTGAAGGAATAGTAAATTCAAAGCATATAGTTGATACTCAACACATCGCAATATCTTCAATAGAACGAGTAGATGTTTTAGTAAGTTGGAATTTTAAGCAGATTGTTAACCTTAATCGTATTCATGCCTTTAATGCAGTCAACTTAAAATATGGCTACGCTATGTTGGAAATTAGAAGTCCAAGGGAGATAGTTTATGAAGAAGGAATTTGATGCAGTAAAATTTCAAAAAGAGATTCGAGAAAAATTGAGCAAAAAGTATAATTCTAATCGTGAGGTATTTCTTCGTGATCTTAAAGAAAAATATAATTATTTAGAAAAACCGGTGGATAGACACGCACTTCAGATAAGACAGGGTTTGCAACATTGTCGCTAAATTTTTGGCCATGAGGCCGGAACAGAAAATATGGATGCTTTAGTTCTTACTTTCGTCTTGCTAACAGTTTTTGCAGTGGCACTTACTGTTTTTTTACTTTACATTGGGAAATATCAGGAAAGGAAAGCATAAAAAACAAAATTCCTCAATATCAGCCCTATTAGAAAATTTTTCTAACAGGGCAGGCCGAAAAGGAGGTGAAAACAACCTAAAGGCAAAAAGGAGAATGTAGTGGCAGAGCTTGCTCTGCCAAATGTAGTGCGAACCTTTAGGTTCGCTTCAAGCGACGATAAATCGTCGCACTACAAATTTAAAAAGGGAGGGTAAATAGTATGTTGAACACAGTGAAATCCGCCTTAGGCGGAAAAAAGTTGTTAGCAGTACTGTTAGCAACAATAATGGCAACATCGGCATTCGCATATGTTCCGTTATCCAACAGCCAACTAAACATTGGCTCGTATCAAAGAGGAGCAACACGCGGAATGTTTTACAATGAGTTAGACATAGTCAGTGCGGCACCAGTGGAATTGCTGGACTTTTCAGGCAACACACTTTACACCAACTGGGGCAATGTCAGAAACTTCAATGATATTGCAAACTACGGTTCGGCACTTGGTTGGAGTCAACAGACAAATAATGTGGACAGGTCTTATTTCACATTCGGAGTAACCGGCAATCCGCTCTGTTGTGCGAACATTGAGGACTCAAGGTCAGGCATCGTCTACCAGAACTTTGGTGGAAAGGCGGTAAAATATAACCTTGATAATGATGATGAAACAGGTTTAAATCCTGGTCCTAATGGTTTTGATTCCGAAGGTAAATGGGAAAACAAATTCTATACCGTTGTCTATACAAGTGCACCGCTGTCAATAGACAAAATCACAACTGCAAATTC
>JAZDKR010000064.1:0-2268 GCA_043802785.1 Elusimicrobiota bacterium | reverse complement strand
TACCTCGTGAATATATTGTATCATCAGGTACAACAGAATCAGGATTTTCGCTAACGATTAACAAATTAATAAGTGCGAAATATAACAACATATCAATTTAATTTAGTGAACTATAGACAAAAATTTTATTTAATGTAAGTACATTAAAGCTGCCAATTGGTTGATCTTGCCTTGGCAATAAATTTGGCTGTATTCCTGTTAATGAGTTGATTTGTGTACTTAGTGCTTGGAAGAAAACTCCCCATTTTTCAATAATTTCCATTTCGCCGTTTTTTTTTTGAGAGCAGCCAATGCGGATTTTTCAAAAAAAACAATCACTTAAAGTATTTGTTTAAATAAATCGAAATAATATTAGCAAAATGCATCTTTTTATTTAACAAGCAGACACACTTTTCCCACTAACTTTTTTAAAAAGCCCTATATGCGACTTGTTACGCTGCTGCCCGGAGAAGTGCAGTCTTTGCTTCTTCGCGGAGCTTCCTCCCTATCCTTCGCAAATTGTAGGCCCCAACTGCAATTCCGACATATTTCCTGAAGTTTTTGTACCCACGGTCAGGACAACGATCAAGGCCGCGATGCTCCAACTCATTAATATTTGATTCGACTGCACTGTGCCTGTTTCTCAGACGCACAAAAGAGCGACTGGATTCCTCTTCTTTTTCTTCCTGATTGGTTTTCCCTTTTTTCGGCATTATTACGTTGGCTACATTTTGCCTCAATAATTCCTTGTTTACTTTGTTCCAAAAACCTTTGTCAAAGCTCCAGCTATCTACCAAAAACTTTTCTAAAATTCTTTCTGAAAGTGGCTGCACCAAATCAGAGTCGGCTGTATTATCGACCACCTCATAATCTGTAATAAGGCCATATTGATCGGTGGTTATCATTACCTTTTTCCCAAGCTCCACATTGGGGCGCAACTTGCCTTTGGTGAGCCATTCGGTATATTCTTCAAAAATTGAAAACAGTTTTTCTTTATGTGGGATGACTTCTCCTTTCAGGACACGTCTTTCAAGTAAATCAATATGTTTGTCAAGCAGAGCCATAAAACGTTCCAGGCTAATAAGCAATATGACATCGGAATGGTCGTTAACCGGAAGCTCATCTCTTGTTGTTTTGATTTTATCCGACAACACCGATACTTTTTTCAAATAAATCCGGGCTAACTCCTTTGCTCTTTTTTCTTTGTTTTTACCGCCACCGCCCGAAGCTTTACCAAAATCACGCATCAGGCCCTTGCATTCACGGTACCAATCTTTTATTTTCCTCCAGCCTTTGATTTTCGGATATTTCTTCAGAAAAAGAGAAACGGTGTCAAGGCACTTTCTTGAACAGTCCCACAAAAGATTATAATCAGTAGGGAAATGGACGTTACTTTCTACAGCAAAGCAATCTGTTTTTAAGTGCAATGCTGCCGTTTCTTTTTTTTTATACACCTCATGCCCAAATTCGACAATAACATCATTGATTTTTTTGATTGTCTCCTCATCCAGCAGGGCAACATTGTCTTTAATATTTTGATATTCGAGTTCTAATGGTTCGTATCCGAATCCTTTTTCAATGCCCATAATTTTACGCAGAAGCATATCATTGTTTGCCATATAATGTAGCCTGTCGTAGCTGATATTCAGACATAAACGAAATTGAGCAAGTACAAATATCTGCCACAAATCCATCCCAGGTCTGCCTGTTCTTTTCTTACCCTTTGTGATTTTATCCTCTAAAATATTGAATATCTTTTCGTTACACTCTGCGTCTATAAAAAGGGACTGAAGTGCGGCTAACAAATCGGTGGCACAATCCCTGCTTTTCAGTGAAATTTTTACCTTGTGAATCGGGATTACTCCGATGGACAATTGTTGCTCGAATCTTTTGCGCATTTTTTTTGGCTGTTAGTTTTTCAATTCTAAAAAACGAATGTCATTTGATTAACAGCCTGAAATAATGTGTTTTGAGCCAAATCGCCAAAACTAAAACATAATAGTTTTAAGAAAGTTATTAACTTTATATGTCAGATTGTTAATTAGTTGCGAGATTTCTTCCAGACACTACTTAGAGTTGTATAATGACTTTCAATAAATTATCATTTTGGTAAGATACCAATATTGCGAGCTGATAGCAACAGTAGAATTACGGGGATCCTGATGAATAAAAAAACCATTCTTAATACCTTTGATGTGTGTCAAAATAATATGGAGGCATCAGTTATTGAAAACATTGCATCCTTTCCTGAATTCCTTTATGGAAGCCTTTAGGCTGTCTTTGTATGAA
>JAZDKR010000063.1:0-3706 GCA_043802785.1 Elusimicrobiota bacterium | reverse complement strand
ATAGTTCGTGCCTACTTGTAATTGTAGGCACGGTCTTTGACCGTGCCAAACAGCACGAACATAGTTCGTGCCTACTTGTAATTGTAGGCACGGTCTTTGACCGTGCAATTAAAATGAATAAATATTTAACAAAAAAAGTAGAATTAAAACGCTTTTATGTGCCGGATAATATGTATTTCACTACAAGTGTAACGGAAAATCGCAAACATATATTTTTAGATGAAAAAAACATTAAAATACTACTGTATGCATTTAACGAATATAGATACAAGTATTTATATAAAATTATTGCATATGTTATTTTGCCGGACCATTTTCACTGGTTGATTATTCCTGATGAAAAAGCAAATATCTCTAAAATAATGAAAGCTGTCAAGGGTTATACTGCTAAAAAAATCGGAGCAGGAAAATTATGGCAGCATCAATTTCTGGACCATTGTATAAGAAAAAAAGAAGATTACAAAATACACATTGACTATATTCACAAAAATCCTGTTAAACACGGTTTGATAAATGAAATTGGTGAGTATAAATGGTCAAGTTTCAAAAATTACCGGTTTAATGACGATTCAATTATCAAAATAGACAAAATTTTATAATTGTAGGCACGGTCTTTGACCGTGCCAAACAGCACGAACATAGTTCGTGCCTACTTGTAATTGTAGGCACGGTCTTTGACCGTGCCAAACAGCACGAATATAGTTCGTGCCTACTTGTAATTGTAGGCACGGTCTTTGACCGTGCCAAACAGCACGAACATAGTTCGTGCCTACAAAAGGAAAGATAACTTATGACCCAATGTCCATTAAAAAAAGTTGACGATTACAGATGGAAAATAGAAAAAACCGGGTCTATGAAAACCGAGGGGCTGATTTTTGCTTCTGAAAAAATGGTTTCGGCAATTTGCAATGATAACGCCTATCAGCAGGTCTCAAATGTTGCCTCGCTTCCCGGCATTATCGGAAAATCACTTGCAATGCCTGACATTCACTGGGGATACGGTTTCCCGATTGGCGGCGTTGCAGCGTTCGGCCTTGACGACGGCGTAATTTCTCCCGGCGGAATAGGATATGACATTAATTGCGGGGTGCGGTTATTAAGGACGAACCTTTCAAAAAAAGATATTGAGAAAAATATAAAAAATCTGGTTGTTGGACTTTTCACAAACATTCCTTCGGGCGTGGGTTCAACCGGTAAAATAAATCTGTCATCAGCCGAAGTAAAAAGTGTTTTGGAAAAAGGTGCACTTTGGGCGATGGAAAAGGGCTTCGGGGAAAAACCGGACATTGAAAACATAGAGGAAAAAGGTAATCTTTCAGGTGCTGATTTCTCAAATGTTTCACAGAGAGCAATTGAGCGGGGCAGAGAGCAATTAGGCACACTTGGCGCCGGAAATCACTTTTTAGAGATTCAGGAAGTCATTGAAATTTATGACGAAAATTTTGCAAAAAAATTCGGGATTTTTTTGGGACAAATCACGGTAATGATTCATACCGGAAGCCGCGGGCTTGGGTATCAGGTTTGCGATGACTATATCAAAGTTATGCTTGAGGCAGCAAGAAAATACGGGATAAACCTAATTGATAAACAACTCGCCTGTGCACCTGTTTTATCAGACGAGGGAAAAAAATATTTTTCCGCTATGGCTTGTGCGGCAAATTACGCATTCGCGAACAGACAAATAATTACACACTGGATTAGAGAAACATTTATGAAAACACTTACGAAGTCACCAAAAGATTTAGGACTTGAACTTGTGTATGATGTAGCACACAATATCGGAAAATTTGAGGAACATATTGTAGCCGATGCTTCAGCCCCTTGTGGGCTTCAGCGTCGGGAAATTTTTATTCACAGAAAAGGCGCGACCCGTTCATTTCCCAATATCCCTGTTTTGATTCCCGGAACTATGGGAACCGCAAGTTATGTTCTCGTCGGAACGGAGCAGGCATTAAAAGAAACTTATGGTTCAACCTGTCACGGTGCGGGAAGGGCAATGTCAAGAACGCAAGCATTAAAAGGTGAAAGGGGTTCTGAACTTGCCAAACGGCTTGAAAGTGAGGGTGTAACCGTTCAGGCAAAAGAATGGAAAACACTTGCCGAAGAATCACCTACAGCGTATAAAGATGTCAACCTTGTCGTTGATGTCTGCCATAATGCTGGCATTTCCAAAAAAGTTGCCAAAATGCGTCCCATCGGAGTAATAAAAGGTTGACAAGCGGTAGAAATTGTGTTAGAATTAAACTATGATTGACATAAAAATTATTAGGGAAAATCCGGAGATTGTAAAAGAAGGGCTTAGAAAAAGGAACTCAAAATTCAATTTGGATGAAATAGTTTTGTTGGACGGAGATTACAGAAAAATCCTTAAAGAAAACGAGGAACTGAAGGCGAAAAGAAACAAAACCACGGATGACATATCTAAAAACCCCGCCAAAAAAAATGAACTGATTCCCGAAATGCAGTATCTGAAACAAAGCATAAAAGATGCGGACGAAAAACTGAAAAAATTTGACGAACTATTTTTTGACAAACTTCTCTACATACCAAACATGCCCGACGATACAGTGCCGGTAGGTATTTCTCCCGATGACAACAAGGTTGTAAGACACAACGGTGAGATTAAATCCGCCGTGGCGGATGAGCCGCTTGATCATCAGACAATTGGTGAGGGTTTGAAGATTCTAGATTTGAAGGTTGCCTCCAAACTTTCAGGTAGCAGGTTTGCTTTACTTAAAGGTGATGGTGCTAAATTGGAACGTGCCTTAATCAATTTTATGATTGATATTCATCTTGAACGAGGGTATAAAGAGATTTTTCCGCCTTTCATCGTTGAAAAAAAATGTCTCATCGGAACGGGGCAACTGCCGAAATTTGAAGAAGAACTTTACAAGTGCAACGATAACGAATACCTCATTCCGACGGCTGAGGTGCCGCTTACCAACATTCACAGAGATGAAATTTTAACCGAGGAACAACTGCCGATAAAATATGTTGCCTATACCTCCTGTTTTCGTCGTGAAGCGGGGTCCTACGGGAAAGATACCAGCGGACTGATAAGGAACCACCAATTTAATAAAGTAGAACTTGTCAATTTCACCAAGCCCGAGGAATCAATGAGTGAACTTGAAAAGGTGGTTTCTGATGCGGAAGAAGTTTTGAAACAACTTGAACTTCCCTATAGAGTTGTAGAACTATGCACAGCCGATTTAGGTTTTTCCTCTGCGAAAACTTATGATTTGGAGATTTGGATGCCAGGCGAAAAGAAGTGGCGTGAGGTTTCTTCTGTCTCAAACTGTAAGGATTTTCAGGCGAGACGACTTAACTGTAAGTTCCGTCGGGACTCGAAGGGCAAGTTGGAATTCGTTCACACATTAAACGGTTCGGGAGTTGCAGTTGGCAGAACTTTCGCTGCAATTTTAGAAAATTTTCAGAATAAAGACGGCTCCGTTTCAATTCCAAAAAATCTTGTAAAATATTTCGGTAGCGAAAAAATAAGTAAAAAAAGTTCATAGTTCATAGTTCGTAGTAAAGATTTTACTCCGAACTCCGAACTATTGACTATTAACTTGATAGTATAGGAATTTCCTTTTTATAAATTGTCAAAATAGCCCAATAATAGAGCATTTTGGTGATATAACCTTACTCAATTTACCCACTTGAGAAGGAGAAGACCAGTTGATAAAAAGCCCGCACCGTAGGTGCG
>JAZDKR010000062.1:0-28868 GCA_043802785.1 Elusimicrobiota bacterium | reverse complement strand
ACTACATTTGCTGTTGTATTTGCTCAAATTATTGAGCGTTTTATTTAAATTCCGATACAATGAAATATGCCCGATAAATCGGGCAACTACATTTGCTGTTGTAGTTGCTCAATTTATTGAGCGTTTTATTTAAATTCCGATACAATGAAATATGCCCGATAAATCGGGCAACTACATTTGCTGTTGTAGTTGCTCAATTTATTGAGCGTTTTATTTAAATTCCGATACAATAAAATCGGGATTGTTCAACAATTGAACATCATACAAAATCACAAAAATTTGTCAAGTGAAAAATTTAATCTCTGGCGAGCACTGCTCCGTAAATTTGTTTTGCACCTGCTTTTTTAAGTTGTATTGCGCATTCCTCAAGGGTGGCACAGGTGGTGGCGATGTCGTCCACAAGAACTATATTTTTCTCTTTGAAAACTGACGGCTCCTTAACGACAAAAGCACCTTCTAAATTGTCAAGTCGTTCCTCTTTAGAAAGTTCAAACTGCGGTTTCGTGTTTTTTATTCTTACAAGATTCTGAAAAATTACAATTTTGTTCAGTTTTTCCGAGAGAAATTTCGCCAAAAAATACGACTGATTATATCCCCTTTTGAATTCTCTTTTTTTGGATAACGGCACAGGAACAAACATATCAATTTTTTCCGCATCAAGATTTTTCACAGTCGCTTCCAAAAGAAGATTCCCTAATGTAGTTTTCAAAAATTCCCTTTCCTTGAATTTAAGTATCAAATCCCGTAGAACGGCTTTGTATTTACCGACGGCAATAACCCTTTCAAAATGATATTTTGTTTTGCGGCACTGCCAGCAGTGTGCTCCACCGTCAGGAAGCGGTTGGTGGCAGGTCTGACAATATGGCGGTTTTATGTATTCAATTTCACTTAGGCACTTGCGACACACAGATACATTATTTTCATTGGTATCCACGCCACAAATAATACATATATTGGGAAAGAAAAAATTGAGGACAGCACCAGTGATCTTTGATATCTTCATGGAAAACGCGAATACAACATCTTGAAATACAATAGAAATATGTTCGTCCCGCTTCCAGACTGTGTCATAATTGTCGTTTTTCGGTTTTGTCATTCCCGAATGCCCTTGTCGGGAATCCATTTACCGACGATAAAACAATTTTCTGGATTCCCACTTGCGTGGGAATGACGAGATTTTTATCAATTGCGACACAGTCTGTTTAGCGGTTTTACGCTTTAACGATTTTTTTGTCTTTTTTCTTTATCGCATTTCGGGTGTCAATAATCAACTTTGAATTTTTCAGGATAAAATCGTAATCATAACAAGAATGGTCGGTTGAAATTAAAACCGCATCAAACTTGATAAGATTTTTTTCCGTTATTGCCGTAGATGTCTTTTCAATTTTGTGACGACGCATCTTCGGAATTTTGGGAATATACGGATCATTGTAAGAAACCACGGCACCCTTCTTTTCTAAAATTTCCACAAGTTCAAGCGAAGACGATTCCCTAATGTCATCGGAGTTCTTTTTATAAGCCATCCCAAGTATAAGTATTTCCGAATTTTTAAGTGCGACTCCTTTTTCGTTAAGTGCATCCTGTAATTTTTCAACTACATACTCCGGCATTTTCGTGTTTATTTCACCGGCAAGTTCTATAAACTTCATCGGAAAATTGTACTGCTTTGCTTTCCATGAAAGATAAAATGGATCAATGGGGATACAGTGGCCACCCCAACCGGGACCAGGGTAAAAAGGCATAAACCCGAACGGCTTCGTTTTACTTGCCTCAATAACTTCCCAAATATCAAAACCCATTTTGTCAAACAAGATTTTGAATTCGTTTATCATAGCAATGTTGACGGCGCGAAAAGTATTTTCCAGCATTTTCGTTGATTCCGCAACTTTCATAGACGATACCGGCACAACTTTATCCAGCACACTTCCGTAAAGCACAGAAGCAAGTTCTGTGGAAATTTTGTTGATTCCGCCAACAACTTTTGGGATTGTTTTAGTAGTAAAATTTTTGTTGCCCGGGTCCTCTCGCTCAGGTGAAAATGCCAGATAAAAATCTGTCCCCGCCTTAAATCCTGTTTTTTCCAATATCGGTTTTACTACTTCGTCCGTCGTCCCCGGATAAGTCGTGCTTTCAAGAATAATAAGTTGTTCGCTGTGCAGATATTTTGCAATCATTTCCGATGTCTGGACAACAAAACTCATATCCGGCTCTTTCATTACCGTCAAGGGTGTCGGAACGCACACAATAACACAATCACAATTTTTTAATTCTGAAAAATCTGATGATACCTCAATTCGCCCCAAACGGATAAGATTTTTTATACTTTCTGACGGGATATGCTTTATGTAACTTTTCCCATTTTTCAGCGATGAAATTTTTTTTTCATCAACATCCAAGCCAATAGTTCTGAACCCACCACTTGCAAATTCCATAGCAAGTGGAAGCCCTACATATCCAAGCCCAACAACTGAAACAACCGCTTTTTTCTTTTCAATCTTTTCTTTCAAATCCATAGTATCTCCTGAAATATTCCACCGTTTTTTTCATTCCGTCTTCAAAATTAACTAACGGTTTATACCCTAAAAACTTTTTAGCGAGAGTTATATCGGCAAGCGTATGTCGGACATCACCTGCTCTTTTTGGTTTATACAAGAATTTCGGTTTTATTTTAAGAATTTTTGAGACGGTGCCCGCAATTTCCAGAATAGAATGTTTTTCGTTGCATGCGACATTAAAAACTTTCCCGTATACATTTTTCGCGGTCATCGCAAGAATGTTCGCACTTACCACATTGTCAATATATGTAAAATCTCGCGATTGTTTTCCGTCGCTGTGAACTTCAAAAGGTCTGTTTTTAAGCCCACAATAAATAAATATTGGAACAACAACCGCATATTTTGACTCTGGGTCCTGACGGGGACCAAAAACATTGAAATAACGCAACGAGACGGTTTCAAGTCCGAATGTTTTTGAAAAGACATCGCAGTAATATTCCCCAGTTAATTTTGAAACAGCATATGGAGATATGGGATGGGGCTTTTGCGATTCTTTTTTTGGGAGCGATTTCACATCGCCATAAACCGACGACGAGGAAGCATAGATAAATCTTTTTACTTTTTCGTTTTTTGCGGCGAGCAAAAGATTAAGCGTACCTGTTATATTTACATCATTCGTTGAAATTGGGTCGTCAATGGAACGCGGAACAGAACGAAGTGCCGCCTCGTGAAAAACATAATCAACCCCTTTCATAACTTTCCTGACTAATTTTTCGTCCCTGATGTCGCCCGTGATAACTTCGAGAGAGCGAGGCTGAAGCCTCGCACTACATGTAGTGCGACCATTTATGGTCGCTTTTATAATTTACTGTGCTTTGAGAGATTGGGCAAAAGACAGGTTTTCTTTTCTACCGGTAGAAAAATCGTCTAATACCCTTACTTGGTATCCTAATTTTAGCAATTGTTCCACAATATGAGAACCAATGAATCCAGCACCACCAGTAACCAAAATTTTCATCATTCCTCCGGAAAAGACAGAATTAAGTTATAAGTTGTAAGGATTAAGAAAAAAACTTAATCCTTATCACTTAATCCTTACCACTGCCATTCGTGCAAACCATTTTATTGTCCTTTTAAGCCCTTCTTCAATGGATACTTTCGGACTCCATTTTAATAATTTTTTTGCTCTTGCGATGTCTGGCTGTCTCATTTGCGGGTCGTCTACCGGAAGTTTTTCAAAAATTATTTTGCTTTTTGAGTCGGTTAATTTCAATATTATTTTTGCAAACTCCAAAATTGAGTACTCGTCAGGATTACCTATGTTCACCGGTTCATTGGCTGACGAGTTCAATAATTTCACAATTCCATCAACCATATCGGACACATAACAAAAACTTCTGGTTTGCCCACCGCTTCCATAAATAGTTAGCGGCACACCTTTCAACGCCTGATATATGAAATTAGGCACTACCCTTCCGTCGTTAAGCCGCATCCTTTCTCCGAAGGTATTAAAAATTCTTATAATTTTAGTATCAATTTTGTGAACCCTGTGATATGCTATGGTTAATGCTTCTGCAAATCTTTTTGCTTCGTCGTAAACACCGCGAGGACCAATCGGATTAACATTTCCCCAATAACTTTCTTTTTGAGGATGAACAAGTGGGTCGCCATAAACCTCTGATGTTGAGGCAATTAGAATCTTTGCTTTTTTTTCTTTTGCAAGACCGAGTGCATTGTGGGTTCCAAGTGAACCAACCTTTAATGTTTGGATAGGTAATTTTATATAATCAATAGGTGACGCCGGTGATGCAAAATGTAAAATCGCATCAACGGAACTTTTAGTTGTTATATGTTTCGTGACATCATGATTTATAAATTTGAATTTTTTTTCTTTGCTAAGATGTGCTATGTTTTTAAGTGTTCCGGTAATCAGGTTGTCCATACAAACAACATAATGACCATCCTGAATAAACCTGTCGCACAGATGACTTCCAATAAAGCCGGCCCCGCCAGTGATTAGTATCCGCATATTACCTTCCAACACTTTTATAAACAAACCCGAGTTTTTCCATTTCTTTTGGATTAAAAATATTTCTACCGTCAATAATAATTGGATGTTTTAAAAGTTTTTTTATTTTCCCCAAATCAATTTTTTTTATCTCATCCCACTCGGTTAAAATTACAAGACAGTCGGCATCTTTTGCAACCTCATATGAATTTTTACAATATACGACATTTTTTAGAACCTTTTTTGCCTTTTCAGTTGCCTTCGGGTCAAACGCCTTTATTTTTGCACCTTCGTTTTGAAGTGTGTTTATTATATCAATTGACGGTGCAAACCTCATATCGTCGGTGTTCGGCTTAAATGCCAACCCCAATATCCCGATGGTTTTACCTTTAACAATCCACAATGCCTCTTCAATTTTTTTAACAAACATCTGCTTTTGATATTCATTTATCTCTTTGACATTTTTCAGTAAATCAAACTGATAACCCAATTTTTTTGAAATCCACAAAAATGCCTCAATGTCCTTCGGAAAACAAAAACCACCAAAGCCGATGCCGGCATCAAGAAATGCACCGCCAATTCTTTTGTCCAATCCCATACCATCAGCAACTTTTTCCACATCTGCACCACATCTCTCACATATATTTGCAACTGCATTTATGAAAGAAATTTTCGTAGCAAGAAATGAATTTGCGGCATGCTTGATAATTTCGGCGCTTTTTATATCGGTAACAAGAACTTTTGTTTTTAACGGTTTGTAAATTTCCTTTAATATCTTTTCTGCTTTTTCTGACGAGACACCTATAACTATTCTGTCGGGATTGAAAGTATCATAAACAGCGGAACCCTCTCTTAAAAACTCCGGATTTGACGCTACATCAAACGAAATATTTTTTTTGAGATTTCTTTTGATTGTCATTTCAACCTTTTCGCCGGTTTCAACAGGGACTGTTGATTTATCAACAATCAGTTTATAACCGTCCATACTCTTAGCAATTTCCAATGCCACATTTTCAATATACGACAAATCGGCAGAACCATCCTCGCGAGGCGGAGTTCCGACACAGATAAAAATTACATCTGATTTTTTGACGGATTCTTTTATATCTGTTGAAAATGATAACCGTTTATTTTTGACATTTTTTTTCAGGATTTCTTCAAGTTGCGGCTCGTAAATTGGAGATTTGTTCTTTTTCAAAAGAGCAATTTTTGCCTTATCATTATCAACACAAATAACGGAATGCCCTATTTCTGAAAGGCAAACGCCCGTCGTAAGTCCGACATAACCGGTTCCTATCACTGCTAATTTCATAATCTATATCTCCTTTACTTCAAAAGTTGATTCAGCCAAAATACGACTTCATTATTTTACGACCACTTCAATTTTTCAGAAATTTCTTCTGGTGACGGCAAATATTTTTGATATTCTTTAGGCAGTTTATCCGTTATCTTATAGGTTGCAACACCAATTGGTTTTTTTGAATTTTTTAAGGCATATTCTACAACAGTCCGATTTTTTGATTTACAAAGAATTATTCCGATGGACGGATTCTCGTCTTTAAGTTTGCTTTGCTCGTCCAAAGCCGTTAGATAGAACTGCATTTTCCCTGCATATTCCGGCTTGAAATTACCTATTTTAAGTTCAATGGCAACAAGACACCTCAATATTCTGTGATACAAAAGCAAATCAATAAAAAACTCGTTATCATCAATTTCAAGCCGATACTGATTGCCGATAAAAGCAAAATATCCACCCATCTCAATCAGAAATTTTCTAACATTGTTAATCAGTTCAACTTCCAACTGCTTTTCCGAATGCTCCTCGCCTAATTCCAAAAAGTCAAAAATATATTCATCTTTAACGGCAAGTTTTGCCTGATGTTTATATTTTTCGGGAACGGCTTTATCAAAATTGGTTTGATTCAGGAGAAATTTCTCATATGACTTATTTTCAATCTGATGAATTAATACATTTTTAGTCCATCCATATTTTTTCGTCATTTTGATATAAAACTCTCGTTCCAAATCATCTTTGCAATTCATAATTATTATAATGTTATGCGTCCATCCAATTTCTCTCACCAGTGGTGAGAGTTTTAGATTATCGCAGTATGTTTGATAAAACTGCTTCATTCTCCATATATTCTGTGACGAGAAACCCTGTATCCCAGGAAATTCTTTTTGTAAATCTTCTGCTAATTTTTCAACGATGGATTTGCCCCATCCATGTTCTTTTTGCTTTTCTACAACACTTTTACCGATGTCCCAATAGAGATCAATCAATTCTTTATTGACTACTTTCAGGGCATCGTATTGTGCTTTGTAAATCCGTCCTTTGATTTCTTTTAGAAAATCGCAGTAATTTTCGTTTTTGATAATATCCATCTAATGTCTCCGTCTTTTTACCTAAATTCTCAACACTCAAATTGTAGAACGATCATATTTACACCGCCAAAAATAAATTTTATGAAAATTAAAAAAACCTTGACAAATTATTATTTTATGTTATACTACTAGTGAATCACGATGAGGGGTTATCCAAAGGGCTCGTCCCGCGAAATACCCCTTTTTTTATTTATACTCCAGTTTCCCTCGCAAATCATCAATAAAAGCCATATCACGTCGAAACTTCCGCAGAAGAAAAGAATATTTATTACGGTTTGGTATTAGCAATCTTTCCAATTTATCTTGTTTTTTAAGATATTCAACTAAGCAATGGAAATCGCCGTCTCCGGTAACAATCACCGCCTTATCGTAATTAGGATATTCTATCATAGCGTGCAAAACCAGTTCAGCATCTATATTGCCCTTAACCTTACCATCCGGTAGCAATAAAGTCGGTTTAAATATCAAAATGTAACCATATTTTTGTAATGAAGTATACAAACTCTCGTTTGTGGGAACATATCCGATAAACAAAAATGCTTTTGTAATAGAATATTTATCTTCTAAATATTTTTTGAACCGTTTGAAATCAAGCATCTAACCCTGTTCGCGAATTGAAAGATTCAAATTCTGGCTATCAATAAATGCATAGTTGTTTTTATTTTTTACAGTTTTCATTTTTTACCAAACAAGAAATTTATTCCCGCTAATCAAAATGCAGGACGCCCCGGATTTTTGGTTTTTTCACATTTTCCAGAGCTGGTGGTATTTTTATTTATACAAATAACATTTTTTTTCTTGTTCATTATTGTATGGGCTTTTACAATTCCCATTTTCAAAATAAGAACAAAATACTTTTTTCACTTCACCTTTATAAATCAACACCTTAACTTCATTCGCCATTCTTAAAAAAGCGGGACCCATCGGAATAGACCCAGTATCTTCTGCAACAAACCTACATCTAATACTGTCTGTCATACCATGTTCTGCATTGGCAACATTTATGCTCTGATATTGTTCTTGACTCGTTTTTTTATCAAGCATATATCCCCATTTTCTCTTTAATTTTCAAACATTTGTTTTTGATACTGTTTTTTGTCATCCGAAACCTGCTTCTGCTCTTGCATCATCTTCACTCCTTTTCTTTTTCCAAAAAAGAAACCGAGCAAGGAACCAATTATAGTAATAACTGAGGCACATATTGTTAACCACTTTTCAAACTCAGACATATTTACCTTCCGCGATTTTTATTTCTTCATCTGTCAAACCGTAAATCTTATGGAAATTGAGCCCAATCTGTCCCAATTTTTCCTGTATAATTTTCAATAATCAATATTAAAAAACTTTTTTAAGTTTTGCTTTGCGTTTTCATTCCCTAAGTCTGCAGCCTTTTTAAGGTCTTTTATTGCCAATTTATCTAAACCTTTTTTATGATACGTTATTCCACGGAAATAAAACAAAAATGATTCAGGCTCCGCCGAATAAAACTCCATTACTTTTGTATATTCTTTAATTGCCTCGTCATATAAACCTTTTTCACGATAAGAGTGTCCTCGTATAATATAATAGCCATAACTTGCTTCCCCTGGTTCTATTTCTATTGCTTTTGTATAATCATTAATTGCTTCATTAAAACTATTTTTTTTATAATAAGCCGTCGCCCGATATCCATAATTAGCCTCATCTTTTGGGTTTAGTTTTATTGCTTTTGTATAGTATTCTATTGCTTCATCAATTTTACCCTCCCCTTCACTTTTAAGTCCTTTTATACGCAATTCACAGGCAAAATATGAGTAATCGCCTAATTTAGCAGCTTTGTTAAAATCTTTCATTGCTAATTTTTCCCAACCTTTTCCACATTTATAAGCAATTCCCCGACGATAGTAAGCCTCTGCAAGTTTTGGGTTTATTTCAATTGCTTTATTATAATCTTCTATTGCTTCATCATATAAACCTTCCCTAATATAAATCTTTCCGCGGTTGATATAGGCATCTACATAATTTTTATCTATTTCAATCGCCTCTGTATAATATTCTATTGTTTTATCATATATTGATTTTGTTGCTTCACGATAAAGTTCTAATGCTTTATCTTTACTATAAAGTTTTTCATTTAAATAATGCATCTCAATCATTGCATCTATTTCTTTATCACATGCCTCATTATATGCCTCAATTCCTTTACTGAACCATTGGTATGCGGTTAGGTTTTCGGTCGGATTAACTTTTACTTCTTCTTTTTCTTTTTCACCCAGAACTATTTTCAAACTGTCCAGTAAACTAAAAGCAACTTCGTCCTGTAACTTAAAAATATCGGAGATATTGCCGTCGGCTTCCGCTGTGTCAATTATTTTTCTGGTCTGAACATCCACAAATCTCGCAGTAATTTTTAATTTGTCCCCCATAACCTGAAAAGCACCGAAGACAATTACATCGGCGCCATACAGTTTGCCTTTTTCAACTGCGGTTTTTTCGTCAACGGCACCGGTATATTGAAACTTTATTTCGTCTAATATTTTTGATAGATTTTCTCTTTCAAGGACATTTATTTCTTTCACTTTAACAAGTTTTGTAGTTAATGTCTCGGCGAATCCAGCGCCTATCCAGTTTTTTTCTTTGTCACCGGTGATATTCTGAAAAGGGATTACTGCAATGTTTTTGGAAAATACCGGGCAAGTAAAAAGCAGGAGAAAAATTAAGGATAAAAGGAAGTCGCATCGTAATGCGACCGCTACAATTTTTGTTTTAATTTTAATTCGCATAATTCATTTCCTAATAGCGAGGAGCAACTACCCAATAGCGAGGAAACCTCGCAACTACCTAATCTCTCTTTTCTCCGTCCCCATTATTTCATTATCCGATGATATCACAATAATTATCCTGATTTATAACGGCAAATTTTGAATTCTTATATGTTTCAATAAAATCTTTTGGGGGTTTTACATTTTGCGCTTTCCACTTGCACTCAAAACCATAAAGACGGCCACCACGTTCTTCAACTAAATCAATTTCTTTCTGGTCGTAAGTTCTCCAAAAATATTTATTGCAACGAACATTTTTGTAGTTTAATTTTTTTATCCTTTCTGATATACAATAGTTTTCCCACAATTTTCCGATATCATCCCGCAGGGTAATTCCATTGTAATTTGATATGACAGTGTTCCTTATACCATTATCCCAAAAATAATAACGCGGTGTTTTGGTGTATTCCTTTCTTAAATTCCTGCTGAACCCGTATAAAGAAAATAATACAAATGATTTTTCCAACAATTCAAGATATCTCATAACCGTTTTTTTATTTGAATTCAGATGGCCGGCAAGTTCAGTATATGAAATGTCGTTGCCTATTTGAAATGCTATAAGCCGCAACAAATTAAAAACAAACAAGGAATTTTTAAGATTATCCAACAGCAGTATGTCTTTTAATAGATACCCGTCTCTTACGGATTCAAGAAGTTCTTTTTTACCTCTCAAAGTTTTTTCCGTAAGCACCTGCGGATACATCCCGTATATTAATCTATCTTCCAGCCCTTCCTTATTTTTCAAAAAGTCGTAATGTCTGTTTATTTCCAATTGCGATATCGGATAGAGATAGTAAAACTTACTCCTTCCCACCAGTGGTTCGCCTATTTTATTTTTTAAATCAAACGCAGATGAGCCAGAAACAAAAATTGAAACTCCGGGAATACTATCAACCATAAGTTTCAGGTTAAGCCCTATATCTGGTATTTTTTGCGCCTCGTCAATAAAAAGATATTTATATCCCGAAACGAACTTTTCCAATACATTCAATCTACGACTTGACAAAACTTCTATTACATCAAGATTCTCGCCATTTACCATTAAAACAGGTTTGTTTTTTAATTTTTCTTTCACTAAATTCATCAACACTGTTTTGCCGGTTCTTCTAGCACCGAAAAGCCCGATAACCTTACCTGTCTTCAGAGAAGCCAATATCTGATTTTCTATAAATCTGGGTATCATAGTATCCGTATTTTAGCAAATGTTTCACATTATTGTCAAGAGCATTTTTTCTAATCGTCTTAAAAACTTATTCCTGCCACTCACATATTGTGTAAAATCCTGTCGTTCCAACGGAGCATGCCTGGCGCAGGTAATCGCGCCAATATCAGCGTTTATCCGTGTTGTCTTTCAAATAATCCGATAATGCTTCCTGCCAATTTCTTAACGGCTCAAATCCATTTAGTTCCCACATAAAATTTTTGAGTATTGAATTTTTGGGTCTTTTAGCCGGTCGCTTAAATTCTTCGGTCGTCGTTGGTAAAACTTTGCACCCTGCATTCTGCACGAATGAATTCGTGCCTACATGCTTTACTATTTCTTTTGCGAATTCATACCAAGAGCAACTTTCTGAATTTGTTATGTGATATGTCCCGTAAAGACCAGTGGTAAGTGGTAAGTGGTAAGTGGTAAGTAAAACCTTTATTGCTTCGGCTAAATCTTTTGTATAGGTTGGGCAACCAATTTGGTCGTTCACAATTTTAAGTTCTTCGCCACAGGCGAACCTACCTGGTTTCTTTTCCTGTGCAAGATTTATAATTGTTTTTACGAAGTTTTTCCCGTTTGCACCGTATAGCCACGAAGAACGCACAATAAAAAATTTATTTAATAATTGCTGAACGATAAGTTCGCCATAGTATTTAGATTTTCCATAGACGGATAATGGATTGGCTTTGTCAAATTCAATATATGGCTCTTTTTTTTCTCCGTCGAAAACATAGTCGGATGAAATATACACCATCGTAGCATCAAATCTCTGACAGGCAAGGGCAATGTTTCTTGTCCCCAAAACATTTAGACGATATGCGTCTGTCGGATTTTTTTCCGCACCATCAACATCTGTCCACGCAGCAGTATGAATTACTATCTCCGGGTTAATTTTTGTAATCGTTTTATAGGTTTTTTCAAAATCGGTGATGTCTAAAGAGTGGTAAGTGGTAAGTGGTAAGTGGTAAGTGGACTGTTTAATATCTATCCCATGGATTTCGTTCTCACCACTTAATATCTCACATAAGTCAGTTCCAAGCATTCCACAACCGGTAATTAAAATTTTCATTGTTTTCCTGTGATGTTATTAATTATTTTTCCCTTCAGCGGCTTCCACCATTTTTCGTTGTTTTTATACCAAGCGATTGTTTCTTTTAAGCCCTCTTCAAATGTGTGCTTCGGGTACCAGCCAAGTTCTTTTTTTATTTTTGTGAAATCAATCGCATACCTGAAATCATGACCTTTTCTGTCGGCAACAAACTCCATCATTTCAGAATCTTTGCCGAACTCTTTCAGAATAAAACGCGTGATATCTATATTTTTTATTTCGGAACCCTTCGGGCCTCCGAGACAGTATGTTTGCCCAATTTTTCCTTTATGAAGAATTAAATCCACACCCTCGTTATGGTCATCAACATGAATCCAGTCGCGGATGTTTTGACCTTTTCCGTAGACAGGAACTTTTTTTCCTTCAATTAAATTCGTGATAAACAACGGTATCAATTTTTCAGGAAACTGTAACGGCCCATAATTATTTGAACAGTTGGAAATTGTAACCGGTAGACCGTAAGTATAAAAATATGCCCTTACTAAATGGTCTGCGGCTGCTTTTGATGCGGAATACGGGGAGCGCGGATTATATGGTGTTTTTTCAGAAAATTTTCCGGTTTTCCCAAGTTCGCCAAAAACTTCGTCGGTAGAAATGTGGTGAAATCTCTTTTTGCCACATTTTACCGCGGCATCAAGAAGCACCTGTGTTCCCAGAACATTTGTTTTTACGAATTCGTCGGAATGCAAAATGCTTCTATCAACATGACTTTCCGCCGCAAAATGGACAACCGCATCAACACTTTTCATCAATGAATTGACTAATTGTCCGTCGCAAATATCGCCTTTGACAAATTTGTACCTCGGGTTTTTTTCAATAGAAAAAAGATTTTTTTTATTCCCGGCATATGTCAATTTATCTAAATTTATAATTTCGTAATTTGGATACTTTTTAAGAATATAAAGTATAAAATTGGACCCAATAAACCCACAACCACCGGTTATTAAAATATTCATTTGTTTATTAACAGGCCGTTCCTACGGAACTTTATAACTTTATCCGCCTTTGGCGGATAACTTTTTTTCTACCAGCCCTTTCTTTTTTTCCACGGCTTATATGGGAGTGACGAATCATTCAATAAAATCCGATATTCATCGGGTTTCTTATAATTGTAAATTTCCGTCGGAATGTTCATAATCCAGCACTCACCTTTTGATGTGCATTCAAACCCGTGAATGACTTTCGGCGGGATAGTCAACAGTGAAGGTTTTTTGTCTGAAAGTTCAAACTCCATAAATTCTTTTTTTTGGGAATCTATCAGAACTATTTTTGCACTGCCTTTGACAACACAGAAATTGTCCGTCTGAATTTTGTGATAGTGCCAGCCCTTTACCCATCCGCGTTTACAGACGGTAATATAATTCTGTCCAAATTTCCTAAACTCCGGCCAGTCACTGCGAAGAATTTCAAATAATGCTCCACGCTCGTCTTTGTGAATAGTTAGTTCTTTTAAGAAAACACCTTTTATCATTGTTCGCTCCGCTCAAACGCGAATTATCGCTAATCTAATCCGCCACAGGCCGTTGCCCCTTATTCGCGTGTATTCGCGTGTCTACACAACTTCCACCCTTGAAGAATCGCCGACCATAATTCTATATGCATGCGGTTTCTTTTCGGATTTCAGGATTTCCACATTCTGTCCTATCAAAGAATCTTCAATCCGTTTGACATCTTTTATTTTGGAATTTTCAAGAATTATTGAGTGCTCTATTTCGCTGTTTTCTACGACAGTGTTGAAATAAATAGAAGTGAAGGGACCGATATAAGAATTGTAAATTTTGCAGTTCTCACCAATAATAACCGGACCTCTTACTGTTGAGTTTTTTATCTCGGCGTTTTTCTGAATTACCACTTTACCTTCTATTTCCGAGTTTTCTACAATGCCTAAATTTTCCTTTTTCAGCGTGTCAAGAATAATTCTGTTTGCCTCAAGCATATCTTCTAATTTCCCGGTATCTTTCCACCAGCCGTTGATTATATGCGGAATAACTGTGAACTTTTTTTCAACGAGGTATTGTATGGCATCCGTAATTTCAAGTTCTCCTCTTAATGATGGTTTTATTTTATTGACCGCCTCAAAAATATTTTTGTCAAACATATAAACGCCAACCAGAGCCAGATCACTTTTCGGCTGTTTGGGTTTTTCCACAAGTTGGACAACTTTGCCGTCTTTAAGTTCCGCTACTCCGAACTGCTGCGGATTGGGAACTTTTGCGAGGAGAATCTGCGAGTTCGGTTTTTTCTTTCTGAATTCATCAACAAATGACTTGATACCGTCCCTGATTAAATTATCGCCGAGATACATTACAAATTCGTCGTCTTTCAGAAAATCCCTCGCAATTTTTACCGCATGTGCAAGACCGAGCGGTGCTTCCTGCGGAATATAAGTAACTTTTATTCCGAATTTTTTACCGTCACCAACGGCAGCCATTATCTCGTTTTTGGTCTCACCGACGATAATTCCAACATCTTTTATGCCACTATCCGCAATCGCTTCAAGTCCATAAAAAAGTATCGGCTTGTTTGCAACTGGCACAAGTTGTTTTGCCGATGTATGTGTAATAGGTCTTAATCGTGTCCCCTTTCCGCCCGAAAGAACTAATGCCTTCATACTCGCTCCCGCCAGTAATTCAACAATTTTCTGGCAAATTACTTCATCCCGATTTCACCGGGACTCGCAACGACAAATCAAATGTAAAGAACTTCACACCGCCGTCTTTTTTCTTTTTTTCTGGCTTACCAAATTATCTCATTTCAGCAATCATTGTTAACATCAATTAAAAGATTAAAAAAATTATGAAAAATTACAAAGATCAAAATCTTTCTAATCTTCCAATCTTTCTTGATCTTTTAATTGTCTCTTATACCCGCTCTCGCCAGTAATTCAGTGTATCTTCTAATGTTTTTTCAAATGGAATTTCTGGTTTCCAGCCGGTCTGTTCCTTGAATTTAGTACAGTCACCAAGCAATATCTGGACATCCGAAGGACGCATTCTCGCGGGGTCCTGTTTAATTTCAACTTTGGTTTTGGAAAGCGACAAAAGGTAATTCATCATATCTTTTATTTTCCAATCGTGTCCGGAACATATATTGTAGACCTCGCCGGCAACGCATTTCTCAGTCGCAAGACAGTATGCACGAACAATATCTCGTACATCTGTATAATCGCGGCGGGCATCAAGATTACCTACATACAATACCGGCGGTTTTTTATTTTTTTCTATCTCTGCTATCTGTTTTGCAAAATTGCTTGTAACGAAAACTTCGCCGCGGCGAGGACCTTCGTGGTTAAATGTGCGGGTTCTTACTATGTTTAAATTATGACTCTGATAATACTGATAACCCAATAAATCCTGAGCGACTTTTGAAACCGCGTAAGGTGATAGTGGACGAAGCGGATTGGTTTCTTTTATTGGCACCTCATTTTCATAAACCATCCCGTATTCTTCCGACGAGCAGGCAATCTGTATCCACGGATTTATTTTTAATTCTTTTACCGCTTCAAAAATATTTAATTCGCCTATAACATTTGTTGTAATTGTTTCCGACGGAGCATTCCATGATGTAGGAACAAACGATTGGGCTGCAAGATGAAAAATTTTTTCCGGCATTACGGTTTCAATTACTTTTCTTACCGAGTGATAATCCTTTATATCGCACTCGTGAAGGATGATTTTGTCCTTGAAACCCTCTATGTTTTCCGTCTTGCTCCTCCATCTATCAATACCGTGAACTGCATAGTTTCTTGAGAGCAAAAACTCCGCCAGGTGACTCCCCGCAAAACCCGTGATACCAGTAATTAAAACTTTCATTTGCCAAACCTCCATTTCAGGATTAAGAAAAAACTTACCACTTACCACTTAATCCCGCTTTTTGTATTTTATCAAATAAACTCGTGAAAATCAACAAAATTTTTCACTTCAACGACGACGGCAGCGATTTAATTTTTTTCATTACATCAATTGTGATATCTTTAGTCAGTGCTTCATAGTTTTTTCTTGAAAACGGTTTAACGGCAGGTGCCATGATTTTTTCTATAACAACTGATGCAATAGTCGAGTTTTTTACATAATATCTTATTTTTACCGACGGAGACATAACCGCAATCATTAGTATCACACCGCAAATAACAGCACCAAGCACGACTCCCATCAATGCACCCAAGAACCTGTCTATTAGACCAAAAAACATCAGATGCATCAGTTTGGAAATTGTCCATCCTGTATAAAATACCAGAATTGAAACGAAAAAAAATATTATGAAATAACTTATTACTAAATTAGACAACTTTGGCGGAAGAAAAACAGCAAATTCCGCACAAAATAGATTTGCAGCAACTGAACCGAAAAGACCCGACAAAACACCCGAAATTGCGGTCAGTATTCCTATTCTGGAACCAACCCAAGCAAAAAAAAGTACCGACAAAAAAATTATTAAATCAACGAGGTTCATAAACAGAGTTAGGTCGTCCCGTCCCGCCAAGGCGGGATCAAAGACATTTACCACGGAGTGCACGGAAGAAAGACAGAATTAAGTGGTAAGTGGTAAGGATTAAGAAGGGCAGGATTAAGGATTAAGTAAAAACTTAATCCTTACCACTTATCACTTACCACTTATCACTTAATCCTTAATCCTGATTCAAGTAGTTCTCCGTGTTCTCCGTGGCAATGTTTTTTATACTTTCCTATACGGCAAGAAATTTGTAATGAATATTGAGAAGCGACTACGCTTTCAAAACGACGAAAAGGGCGAGGATGACAGGGTGGTCATCTGAGTGTTTCCGACAAATTTACTTGCAAGCGACTATTTCATTAAACACGAAGCCCGTTGAGACCTTCGGATAAAAATATGTTGACTTCGGTGGAAGAAGTTTCCTTTTTTTAATAACGGACTTCAGCGTATCAACTGAAAGCGACTTTAAGATAACACAAGCCGAAAAATCCCCTTTGTCAACCGAACGCAATGCACAATTTTCGTTTTTGGTGTATTCAACTTTCTTATTTTCAAGAATTACCGAATGTAAAAACTCAATGGAAAGACCTTTATATTTTTTTGGGACTTTAAGATAGTAAAATCGGCCGTTGATATAAAATTTAAAATCCCATTTTTTGTCCGTCCCAGGCGAACAAAAAAATCCTTTCAATTTTTGAGTATCTTTTTCTGTCCAGTTTTTTACCAAGCGATGTGTCGGCAATACCAATAAACCCTTACTCTCAAATGGGCATAAAAATGTTAAAATATAACCGCCTGAGGTCAACCCCGCCCCTCCTAACGGATTTTTCAGGAGGGGCTTGGTGAACTCAAAAAATGTTTCGTATCTGTGATGACCGTCGGCAATCAATATCTTATTATTGATAAGAATAATTTTAAGAAAATTTATCGTTTTTTCGTCAGAAACAGCCCACATTTTTTCTGAGATATCTGAAAATCTGGCAAATTCCGTCGGTGATTGTCTTTTTATTTTTTCGGTAATTTTTGAAAACATTTTTTTTCTATCTGAGAAAAGACAGAAAATTGGGCTGGTGTTTATTCTTGTTCTCTTAAGAAGATTGAGCCGGTCCTGTTTGGGTTTTGAGAGGGTTTTTTCATGAGGAAAAATGTTTTTGCCGAATTGTTCCGTTTTAAGAAGTGCCAAAAAACCGCTTCGGACATATTTTTTTCCTTCAAACTTGAAATTCTGCTCATAAATATAAAATGATGGGTGTGTATCCCTAATCAAAACTTTTTTTGAAAGCCATAAATCAAAGTTTTTTTTGGCAGATTGGTAATCTTCAGGTAGTTCTATTCTTACCGCGTTGTAAGGATTTTTTTTCAAATACAATTTTTTTTCCGACGGCGATATTATATCGTAAGGCGGACAGATTAAACCAGAAATATTTTTTTTATTGTATCTTATGGCACGAAACGGAATAATATCAGTCATAGAATGATTTTATATAATTTGCATCAAAATGTCAACCCCGCCCCTCCTAAAGGTCTTTTCAGGAGGGGCGGGGTCAACCAAAAAATAAAAAACCCCCGATATCCCATTTTGTTTGAAATCCGAGGGTTTTTTAATTTATTGAAAAAATATACATCAAACGAAATTACCTGCGAGCCATTTTCGCTCTGGATACATTTCCTTTCTTGTCAAGAAAATAGAGGTAACCCTTCTCTTTCTTTACGCCAACCTTTGCTACCTTCTCGGGTTTGGTTTTACCACCCTTACCTTTCTTGCCACCGCGGGCCATTTTCGCTCTGGAAACATCGCCCTGCTTGTCAATGTAATACAGATAACCTGCCTGTCTCTTTACGCCTGCTTTCGCAATTTCCTGTGCCATTCTATCTCACCCCCTTTTTGTTTTGCTTATATCCGAATGGAACCCAAATCCCGCTAAATCGGGATCAAATTTAACCAACTATTCGCCTGCCCGACTGCCTGCCCGACGGTATCAAGCAGTCACGCGATAGGCAGGCGGGATCGTATTCAGCCCGCCGTGGCGGATTCGGTGTTGTTATCCGGGTTTGTTTATCTTCAGGATAAACATAAATTTCTTTTTTCCAATTTCTTATTATGATGTTGTTTTTGTTTTTTGAAATTACATAGTCGGGGGAAATTGGAACTTTCCCTCCCCCGGAGGGTGCATCTATAACGAATGTCGGTACTGCATAGCCGGTTGTCCAACCGCGAAGCGACTCAATAATTTTTATACCCGTTGCAACGGATGTCCTGAAATGCGAAGTCCCCGTCGCCAAATCGCACTGATAAATGTAATACGGTCTAACCCTTATTTTCATCAAGTCGTGCATCAGCCGCATCATAATTTTTGGCGTATCGTTGATGCCTTTCAACAGAACCGTTTGACTCCCTAACGGAATTCCGTTATCGGCAAGAAATTCGCAGGCAATTTTTGTCTCCGACGAGATTTCTTTCGGATGATTAAACTGTAAAGAGATGTACAAAGGATGATATTTTTTTAATACTGCAACTAACTCCGACGTAATTCTTTGAGGCAAAACAACAGGCACCCGTGTTCCTATGCGAATTATTTCAATGTGCGGAATTTCGCGCAAATTTTTCAAAATTGATTCAAGTTTTTCATCTGTTAGCATTAAAGGATCGCCACCGGAAATAAGAACATCTCGAATTTTTTTATTTTTTCGTATGTAATCGTAAGCGGCTTCTAACTGTTCCGTAGATAGCGATGTTTCTTTCTGTCCGACAAGACGACGACGGGTGCAATGGCGACAATACATTGCACACATATCTGTCGCCAATAAAAGAACTCTGTCAGGATAGCGATGAACAAGTCCGCAAACAACAGTATTTTTTTCTTCGCCGCAGGGATCAGATAAATCATTTTCGGAAAAACTCAACTCCGAATATGTGGGAATCGCCTGTTTTCTGATGGGACAGTTAGTGTCGTTTTTGTCTATAAGTGTTAAAAAATGCGGGGTGATTGACATTTTCAGACAGGAATCAACTCCGCATGCAGCAAGTTCACTTTCAGTTAAATTGACATATTTTGAAAGTTCGGAAACGGTCGTTATCCGATTTTTAAGTTGCCACTTCCAATCGTTTTTTTCACTGTTCATTTTCTTATTTTTGTTCTTTGTCCACTTCAAAAAGTCCCATCTGCGGTGCACGCGGAATCGTAATAATTTTTTCCTTTAGCCAATTATTAATGACATCTTTTGAAAATCTGTACTGTCTTCCGATTTTTGATGCAGGAATTTTATTTTGCCTGATTAAGTTGTAAATTTTTGATTTTCCGATTCCGAGATATTCCGCAAGTTCTTTTATTGACATCACATCTTTTGTTTCCGCCATATTTTTTCACCTTCTTTATCGCAAGAAAACTTCGTGACCAAGTCAAAGACATTAACCACGGAGTGCACGGAAGAAAGACAGAATTAAGTGGTAAGTGGTAAGAAGGGCAGTGGTAAGAATTAAGTGGTAAGTGGTAAGTAGTAAGAATTAAGAAAAAAACTTAATCCTTATCACTTAATCCTTAATCCTGACTTCTTAATCCTTAATCCTTATTACTTATCACTTACCACTTATCACTTAATCCTTAATCCTGATTCAAGTAGTTCTCCGTGTTCTCCGTGGCAATGTTTTTTGGACTTTCCTATACTTCAAGCGATTGCCATATTTTACCATCTTTTATCTTGTTCTTGTATGATTATACATATTTTGCCATATTTTGTCAAGTACTTTTTTATTTTTCCAAATTTTTTTATTCTGATGTAAGCAGTGCCAAGTTTTACCATTAAGTAGTGGAGAGATTGTTTCTTTTTAATGCGGAGTTCAAAATGCGGATGATTATTTGATCATATGTTATGCCTATCGCTTTTGCGACTAATGGAAAAACATCAATTAAACCAAGATTGGGAAGAGGGTTACATTCTAAAAAATACGGCGTGCCTTTTTCGTTGACACGGATGTCAATGCGGCCAAAATCTTTCATTCCAAGTGCCTTGTAAGAAGTTAGGACAAGTGTTTTTAACTTCTCTTCAAGTTCTTTTGAAATTTCGGCGGGACAAACATATTTTATTTCCTCATTTTTAACTCTCTGATGAGTATAAAAATCTTCGCCAAGATTGGTATTCCCTTTTATCGCTATCTGAACAGGCGGAAGAACAAACGGCGGGTCATTTTCAATTACTGCGACGGTGAATTCGCTACCTGCGATGAACTCCTCAATAAGTGCCGGCTGTTTGTATTTTTCAATAAGATACTTTGTTCTTTTTTTGACATCGCCAAAATTGCGGCAAACAGATTCTTTTGATATTCCTTTTGATGTGCCTTCCTCAGACGGCTTTACAATTACGGGATATTTTAGAATGAATTTTTTTTCGGCTAATTGCGACAATTTTTCTATTTCCAAAAATTCCGGTGTCAGAACGGCGGCATGCGAAACCACGATTTTTGCGACGGCTTTGTCAAGTGTGATTCCCATCGTCAGAGCATCGCTTCCTGCATATGGAATCTCAAAAAGTTCTAAAATCGTCGGCACCTGCGATTCGCGGTTTCGTCCTCTCAACCCTTCGGCGATGTTAAACACCAAATCCCACTTTTTACCTTGGGATATTTTTTGAAGAAGCGATTTTGCATTGCCTATTCTTTCAACATTGTGTCCGCTTGATTTAAGGGCGTTTTCAATCTGTGAAAGCGTTTCCTCCGAGTCAAACTCCGCACATTTGTCAGGAGAATCCCCCGGCAAAAGTTCATAATCCGCCTTCGCATCATATGTAAAACCGATTTTTAGTTTTTTTATTTTCGTACCTCTTTTTACTTGACTACAAAAATTATATCACTAAATGCCTCAAACTCCTGATTTTCATATGTGAATTTGATTCTCAAATCCTCAATTTTTTTACTTAAGAAATTATCCAGGTAATTTTTAATGGCGGGGGTTAATAAATCCAAATTTCTTTTTAATTTCCACGAATTGTCAAAATCCTCCGTATCTACCAAAATTAGAAAAAGCCGATTTGCCGAATCAAACCGCATTTCTCCCTGTTCTTCATAAAGATTTTGAATTAGTATTTTTGGATTTTGTTTTGCTTCGTTCAGAATTTCCAATCTAATTTTTTTGATGCTTTGCAATGTCTCTTTGCAAATCTCATCATTTCTATCCTTCATTTTTTCTACAATCTCGTAGTAAGTATCATCCGCCTTATTATGTTTGGTAAAAGAAATTTGGGATTGTCTGGCTTTTTGTTTTAATTCGGTTAGTTCGGGTTTTAAGCCCTTTTCTTTTCGCTTCTTCTCAATAAAATTGGCAGGTAAATAGGTTACTTTTAAATCAAAGGGAATGTTATTTATAAAAAAATCTACTTTTTTGATTTTTCCGACGGCAGGCAATACAATAGGGTGAGTTTTAAAAATATGTTCAATTAAAATACTTGACCAATTATTATACCAACTACAAAGCACATAACCTTGAACAGCACGACCAATTTCATTATCAAATTTTGAAACTAAATCATCATATGATTGATAAACTTTTACATATGAATCAACTAAATATTTATCTAATGCATTTTTATAATCGCCACCCCAATCAAAATATTTTAATTTGTAAAGTTCGGAAACCAATTTTTTAATGTCCAAATTTTTTAATTGCTCTTTGTTTTTATTTCTAATAAAATCGTCCAACTGCTGATGAGATTTACCGCAGGTATCTTTATTCATTAATTCATAAAGTTCTATGAATTGTTCACTTAAAGATTTATTAATAAGACCGATTTTATTCTCTTGCAAAAAATCACTTAATAATTCTTTTCGGACGATAGATTTGATTTTTAGCCATAATAAACCCGAATCGTTAAAATTGAATTCTTCCAATTTATTGTCGTCGTAAAGTTTTTTCCAGTAATTAAAATTATGCGCTGATGTGTTTTGCATATGATTCAAATTTTACATTATAAAGCGGTCGACTTTTACAAACAAACAGAATCTCTTTACTTCCGGCTACGCTTCCTTTCCCGCCTCTGCCGTTTACATATGCCCTACTTTCAATTTGAACATCTTTGTGTTTTGATATAATTTTAGCGAGTTCTTCGACACTCGGATAACTGCGATCATTCCAACTAATAAGCCAATATGGAATTTCTTGGGAATACTCAAAAAGTTTTTCAAAAGAGTCAATTACATGTTGCTTTTTATCAAAACCGCTAAATCGTTGCGGTTCATATCGTCTAATTTTATTTACAAATTTTTTATCATGCCAGTACTCCGTATAGGTTTCTAACAAATGATAAAAACTCTGATAGTCAGAATGGCTATCACAATATGGCGGGTCAAAATAAACTAAATCAATAGTTCCCAGTTTGGGAAGTAAATCCAATATATTCTGATTAAAACTTTTATTGTTTTGTTGATTATCAAATATTGCCTGATTATATTTCGGTACTAAATCTAAAAAAATATCTTTAATGGGCTTTGCTAAATTGGGATTTCTTTTTACCCTATCTGGCCTACGAGCATAATTCAATGCCTGCATATGCGCAAAATGTCCCATTGTAATTTTACGAGTTAAACTTCTATTTATTATTGTAAATGCCAGTGCTTTTTTATATTTATTTTTCAATAAATCAATACTGGCACGAAAACCATCTAAAAATTTTGCTTCTTCTTTTTCAAAAAAAATATTTGTGTAGGTTTTTTGTATTAGAGAATACTTATTTACTCGTGATTGATTATTTAGCAAAATATCTAAATCATTTTTTGTTAAAACTTCTTTTTTATTCTCAATTAAAGCCAATCCTATTTGATGGTTAAAATTCAGAAAATCATTTGTTAATGTTTGAAATCCCATTTGTTTAAACAAATAAGAAACCGACTGTGACCCCGAAAACGCATCTAAAACAGTTTTTACATTTTGAGGAACGTATTTAATAAGCCAACCTAATAAGGTATATTTAGCACCGAGATATTGCGGTTCCGGAAATTTATAATCAAAATACTTATATTCGTTAAAAAGCATATTTTTTTATCTTCTCAATCATGGAGCGAAGCAAGAAATTTGTAAGGAACCTTGAGGAGCGACTTCGCTTTCAAGAGCGACGAGCAGAGCGAAATCCGACAGGGCGGTCGGATGAGCGTTTCCGACAAATTTGCTTGCGAGCGACCTTTACAATTTTCTTTTTATAAGTTCAATTGCAAACGACTCTATTACATCGCCTTCTTTTATATCCGAAAAATTATCTAACATTATTCCGCATTCAAAACCTTTTTCAACATCCTTTACATCATCTTTGAATCTTTTCAGTGATGCAAGTTTGCCCTCGTAAATAATTGCGTTGTCTCTTAAAAGACGGCCACCGCCTACCCGCGAAATTTTACCGTCTATAACTATGCATCCGGCAATAGTTCCAATTTTCGCAACCTTGAATGTTTTAAGAACCCTTGCCCGTCCGACATATACCTCTTTTTTATCCGGTTCCAGAAGTCCTTCCATCGCGGCCTTTATATCATTTATTGCCTCGTAAATAATTCTGTATGTTTTTATTTCAACCTCTTCCCGTTGAGCTATTGCCAATGCTGTGGTCTCGCTTCGGACATTAAATCCAATAATTACTGCATCGGAAGCTGCGGCAAGAATCACATCGGAATCATTTATTCCGCCGATACCTGAGTGTATAATTCTTATGGTAACATCTTTTGTGGATAATTTTTCAAGTGAATCCCGAAGCACCTCAACCGAACCGCGAACATCCGCTTTAAGAATCAGCGCCAGTTCCTTTGCCTTTCCGTCGGTAAGATTTTTATGAAAATCCTCAAGCGTGAGATGTTTTCTTCGGGAAAGTTTTTCGTCTCTTCTTGATTGCTGTCTTATCTCGCTAATGTTTCGTGCTTCTTTTTCATCTTTGACGACAAAAAACTTGTCGCCCGATTGCGGTGCCCACTGAAAACCCATTATTTCTATGGGTGTTGCGGGTCCCGCTTCAAAAAGTCGTTTGCCTTTATCGTTGTGCATTGCCCTAACTTTTCCATATGAAGTGCCGGCAACAAAATAATCGCCGACTTTAATAGTTCCGGTTTTTATCAAGACCGTTGCCACCGGACCTCGTTTCGACGAGATTTTTGCCTCAACTACAACACCCAACGCAAGCCGTTCAGGATTTGCTTTTAACTCCATTATTTCCGCTTGTAATAAAATTAACTCTAAAAGTTTTTCAATACCGATTCGCTTTTTTGCCGAGACCTCAACGGTAATGGTTTTCCCGCCCCAGTCCTCCGGCTGCAAGTTCTGGTTTGAAAGTTCCTGTTTTACTTTTTGGACATTCGCAGAAGGCATGTCAATTTTATTGACCGCAACTATTATGGGAACATTTGCTGCACGGGCATGATCAATTGCCTCAATTGTCTGAGGCATAACTCCGTCATCTGCGGCAACTACAAGTACAACTATATCGGTTACCTGAGCCCCGCGGGCACGCATCGCTGTAAATGCCTCGTGACCCGGTGTGTCAAGAAAAACGATTTCACCGCCGGCAATACTTACCTTGTATGCACCTATGTGCTGAGTAATTCCGCCTGCTTCTTTTTCCGCAACATTTGACAACCGTATGGCATCCATAAGTGATGTTTTCCCGTGGTCAACATGCCCCATAATGGTAACGATTGGTGCACGGGGCTTGAGTTTTGATTTATCCTCTTCTTCTTCTGTCTCAACAGCACCATAAAGTAGAATAACTTCAACATCATAACCAAATTCGCCTGCAACAACTGATGCAATATCCACTGACATCCTCTGGTTTATCGTCAGAAGAATTCCTGACATCATCATTTTTTTGATAAGTTCGGCCGGCTTGATATTCATTTTTGATGCAAGGTCTGATACGGTAATTGATTCGTCAATTTTTATTTTGGTACGGATAACGGCGGGTTTTAACGGAACCGGCTTGGCAACAACAACTGGTTTTTCTACCACCGGCGGCAACGGCGATGGCAACGGCTCTGGTTTAATTTCAATTTTTGAAGGAACAATCTCTTCTACCGATTTTGCAATTTTTTTAACCTTTGGCTCTTTTTTTACTTCCGGTTTCACTACTGGTATTTCTTTTTTTACAGCAGTCGATTTTTTAGTTTTTGGTTTTTCCGGTTTCGCCAACACTGCCTTCTTGCTAACAGATACTTTCACTTCACTCACTAAAGGACGGGCTACTTTCGCTTCGCTCACTTTCGCTGTTTTGACAGATAACACTTTGCTAATTTTTTTCGGTTTTTCTAATTTTTCTGGTTTTTCCGTCTTCTTTTTTTTTATCGCCATTTTTCACCTCCAACATCTTTTTATTCAGTTTCCAATACATCAAGGTAGGACAGGGTCTTCAGACCCTGTCAAAAATTAAGCAACCCTAAAGGGTTTTCTACAAATCACTTTCTCGCTTTCCTGCTTTCCTGCTTTCCCGATCTCTCGCTCTTCCTATGGTTTGGTTAGATAATCTTCCTGAATAAACGATAGGACAATTGATAGGTTGTCTTTTAATTCGGGTAGATCTTTGATAATAACATCCCAAACAATATCATCTTTAATGTCAGGATATTCATGAGTCAACCTGTTTCTTAAACCCTTTATCCCTGCCCAAGGAATATTTTCATATTGCTCTTGTATTTCTGATGGAATCCTTTCTACAATATCACCCATTTTAATTAGATTTCTTTCAACTATATCTTTTTTATCTGCTTTATCAACATATTTTTCAAAAGAAATAATTCCAACAGTATCTTCAATTCTGCCAATACAAAAGAGCATATCTTTGATATATTCAGTTGTTTTTTTTCTCATATTAACACCAAATCCTTTAAGATGTTTTTTTCAAACTCACTTCTAATCGCTTTTTTCGGAATAAGATCAACTTTTTGATTTAAGATAGAAGATAAAAAACTCTCGGTCGCTATCAAATGGAACCCTCCGACTGACTCATTAAATTCAACCAAAATATCAATATCGCTGTCTTCCGTTTGTTCACCGCGCGTAATAGAACCAAATAATTTTAGACAGTCCACTTTATATTTTGTAACTAACTCGCCATCGTGTTCATGTATGATGTTTTTTATTTCATTAAGGTTTTTCATATTTTATTGTACAGGAAATTGAAAGTTGGTAGAAAGGGCTTCCCGCCTGAATGACGAAGTCTGGCAGGCAGCTCTGCACAAATCAGGCAACTTCTTAATTCTGGCTTTTAGTCGTTAATCCCTTTTTAGCGGAATCTATAATTTTTTGTGCAGTTTTTTCACCTATACCCTGCAAGGAGGTAAGCAATTCAACAGTAGTGTTTGCAAGTGAATCTACCGTCTTAAAACCCGCCTTAACCAATATCTCTGCCGTTTTTTCGCCAACACCGGAAAGTCCTGTGAAATCATCTATTTTCTGTTCTTTCTGTGCCATTTCTGCCGCCTTTTTTGCTGAATCGGATTTTATATCAATACGCCAGCCGGTCAATTTTACGGCAAGCCGAACATTTTGTCCATCCTTTCCTATTGCCAGAGACAACTGATCATCGGCAACAAGTACAGACGCCCTTTTTTCCGCTTCGTTTAGTTCAACGGAAAGCACTTTTGCAGGACTTAATGCGCTTGTAATATAGTGAACTGTATCATTTGAGTAAGCGACCATATCAATTCTCGCACCCTGCAATTCCTGAATGATTGACTTTATTCTTATGCCTTTCACTCCGACGCAGGAACCGATTGCATCAACCTTTATGTTGTGCGATAAAACAGCTACTTTTATTCTTGACTGCGGCTCCCGGACAATGTCTTTAATTTCAACCGTATTGTCATAAACCTCAGGAACTTCCAGACGAAAAAGATTTTTTATTAACTCATGATGAAGACGGGAAATTACCATTTGCGGGCCCCTCGGAGTTTTCTCAACTTTAAGAACATACACTTTCAGCCGATCACCGATGTTAAATCTTTCCCTCGGACATTGTTCGCGCACAGGCAATATCGCTTCGCCTTTTCCTATATCAACGACTATATTTTTTCCGACGAATTTATAGACCATTCCGTTTAATACTTGACCAATTTTAGATGTGTGTTCAGCAAAAAGATTGTCCTTTTCAATCTCTCTTATTTTTTGTATTATAACCTGTTTTGCCGTCTGTGCAGCGATGCGACCGAACCCATCTATAGCAATCTCAAATTTCAAATCCATATCAAGAGTCGCTTTGGGTTTAAGTTTGAGTGCATCTTCAAGCGAAATTTCCATTGCAAGGTCAACAGGTTTCTCAACAACTTTTTTCACATGATACGCCTTTATCTTTCCAGTATTCTCGTCAAGATGTACTTCCAAATTAAGGTTTTTATTGCCCTCGTGTTTTCTGAATGCCGACACAAGAGCAACCTCAATCATTTTCAATAAATCCGCTTTTTTTATGCCCTTTTCCCTCTCAATCTGTTCAAGTACCGGTAAAAGTTCAATAGTTTGTTCAGCCATAATAACATCAGGATTAAGTTATAAGTTGTAAGAATTAAGAAGTCAGGATTAAGAATTAAGAAGTCAGGATTAAGGATTAAGTGATAAGGATTAAGTTTTTTTCTTAATTCTTACTACTTACCACTTACCACTTAATTCTTACCACTGCCCTTCTTACCACTTACCACTTACCACTTACTCCTGCCTCTCCTATATTTCTATTTTTATTTTTGCCTTTGATATTTGCTTGAGCGGTATTTCTACCGTTCTATTTCTATCTGTAATTTTCACCATCTCATCTTTTACGGATACAATTTTTCCTTCTATGTAACTTTTTATGTCACCAAGCGGTTTGGACAAATTGAGCATAACGGTTTCGCCTGTATTTTTGGCAAAATCGTTTTCAGATACCAGCGGTCTGTCAAGCCCAGGTGATGAAACTTCCAGTTCATAGATACCGCAGTCGTTCCCGTCTAAAAGAAACCTGATAATACCTGTTGCTTTTTCTAAATCAGAAAGTGTAACTCCATTTAGTTTGTCAATAAATACACGGATATTGGTTTTTCCGTGAGAATTGAATGTCCTTATCTCAACAATTTCAAAGCCCTCCTTTTCCAAGTCATCTTTTATTATTTCAAGAATTTTTTTCTTCATTGTTCGCTTCGCTCACACGCAAATAATCGCAAATCTAACGCTAATTATCGCGAATTTTTATTCGCGTGTATTCGCGTTGCCTTTCCCAAAAAGAAAGAGTGGTTCTTTAACCACTCTGCGAGTATTATACAAAACTTAAATTACTATGTCAACCCCACGTATCAAATCATGTATAATCTAACCCAAGGGGTCATCGTCAAATCATGTATAATCTAACCCTGAAGGGAGGGTTAGATTATGAAATTAGAATTCAAGATGAATTACTTTAAAAGTATTTATCACCGGTATCACAAAGC
>JAZDKR010000061.1:0-14146 GCA_043802785.1 Elusimicrobiota bacterium | reverse complement strand
AACAATTGACAAATCACTGAATTTCTGTTATACTAATTTCCGGTGAATAAAAAAGAAAAGGAGTGTTGATATTAAAAAATGAATAATGATTTAGTAGATAGTGACCAGTTGCAATATGATGTTTTATTAAAAAAATATTTTTGGTTGATAGAAAAAAACCAAAAAATAATTATCAGTCCGGATGTTGATGGAATTTTAAGTGCTTTATTTATGTCAAACTATTTTAACTGGCAAGTAGTTGGTTTTTATGATGGAAAAGATTTGGCAATAAAACAGGATGTAAATATTGATGATTGTATTTTTCTTGATATGGACATTTACAGGGAAAATATCAGAAGTTGCGGACATCATATGGTTCTATATAACAAGAAAAACATACCACCAAATTGGAATAATTATTCAAATTGTATAAACCCAAATATAATTCGTGGTTTTGATGCGTACAATGATTTTCAAGAAAAATACCCATTTGCAACTATTCATTTTTTGCTCTGTGCAATTAGTTCTTATAAAGAAATCAAAATTGTTTTACCAAAAACAGCGGTTTCGCCTTTGCTTTATGTGGACGGAACATTTAAAAATTTACTGAATTATCCTGAAAATTGCATAAGTTGGTTAAAATTTTTTAATGCAAAGGATGTCAATAGTCCGATGTATCCGATATATATATTATTTGCTAATAGAAAAATAGCAGATATGATACATGATTTAGAAAATATTTTTGGAAAATTTAGAGAAATTGTAGATGGTAAGAAAAGGGGCGGGGACAAAATAAAAATCGCCGATATTGTTAACAACTCTTTTTCTAAGGAATCCATGTTAAAAATTGATAAACTATTAAATTTGCTATCTGAATTTACCGGTTGGAAATATGACAAACAAAATTGGAATTTGACTGGATTAAATGTAATAAATTTTAATAAAGGAATTGAGGAAAATTTGAACAAAGGAAATTATACGGAGATACTTAATAAAAATCCACTTTCAATGGCTATCACTGCAGGAAAACGTATGGAGTATACATTAGAAAAGTAAAATCATTTAAGATTATGTTAAAAAAATGGATTAATACAATTCAAAATATAGATTGTGTGGAAGGTATGAGATACTTACATGCTAATTCTATTGATTTAATCGTAACTTCTCCCCCATATGACGGTATAAGAAAATATAACGGGTTTACGCTGGAACTATCTATGGTCGGTAAAGAAGCTTTTCGTGTCCTGCGAGACGGTGGAATTGCCGTGATGGTTATTCAGGACCAAACGGTAAGTTTTGCCAAGTCGCTAACATCTTTCAGAACAATTATTGACTGGTGTGATAACGGGGGATTTCGTCTTTTTGAATGTTGTCTTTATAGAAAACACGGGACCGATGGTGCTTGGTATTCAAAACGATTCAGAGTGGATCATGAATATATACCAATATTTTTAAAGGGTGAAAGACCACAATATTTTAATAAAGAACCGTTGAAAATACCTTCAAAATGGGGTGGCGTAACAATGACTGGAGGCGCAACTCGTTGTACTAATGGAAAAACGTTAGAATCTAGACCTATTACAATAAATACAATGAAATGTCGTGGCACCGTTTGGGAATATCTAACTTGTGGAGACGGAGATAAACTTAAACATCAGCACCCGGCAACATTTCCTGACAAATTACCATATGATGTAATTCAATGTTTTTGTCCGGAAAACGGAATTGTTTTAGATCCTTTTATGGGAAGTGGAACAACAGCAATTGCTGCATTAAAATTAAACAGAAAATTTATTGGTTTTGAAATATCAAAAGAATATTGCGATTTATCTACTAAAAGAATTGAAAAAGAAGCAGGTTTGTTATTAACGGTAAAATAATTATATATTTGTATAAAAATAAGAATGATTTACCTCCGAAACAAGAAAAATTAGACAGCCTATATAAAATGAAGATCAATTATTTAAATCTAATAGATGAAGAAGCAACAAAATATATAGGAAATTATGATAAAATACTATTAAGTAAAATTGAAATATATAGTTTTTTAATGATAGTGTTTTTTGCTTTTGCCTCTATTATGAATATAATTGGAATTTTATTTAGCATAATTGAAACAAAAGACAAAGATATGGAAATTCTGTATAATAAACTTAATAGTATATTAAAGGAATTAAAAAAATAATACGAACAGGAATGGTTCAGGAATGGGGACGCCTCATATTTTTCCGATTTGAAAACCTGAAAAGATTTTATCGGTGCAGGTCAGCCCATTCCAACCTTCCCTAAAATAATTTTTCATCTTCAAAAAGTACTTGGTAAACCATAAAGTTATACACATAACCATTTCCGTAAATATACATTTTTGTATGTTATTGGAAAAATATGAGATTTGAAGAATTCAGAAAAACCGGGACGTCATATGTGTTTTTCTCGTTTGATTTCCTTCCATTTTCACTTGACTTTCCCTTCCTTTTTTTATAACATATCCGACAAATGAAACGAACACACAATTGTGGGCAGTTGCGGAATGCCGATATCTCTAAAAAAGTAATTCTCTGTGGATGGGTGCATACCCGTCGGGACCACGGCGGAATTATTTTTATTGATTTGCGGGATAGGTACGGTATTACGCAGATTGTTTTTGGTGGCGGCGATATTCTTGAAAAAGCAAAGGGTTTGAAGTCGGAATATGTGATTTTAGTTGAAGGAACTGTCAACGCTCGTCCGGAAGGAACTATTAATAAAAATTTGTCCACTGGCGAAATAGAAGTTGTCGCGGAAAAATTTGAAATACTAAATATCTCAAAAACCCCGCCGTTCGAAATTGATTCGGCAAACAAGCCCTCCGAAGAAGTTCGTCTTAAATATAGATATATTGACCTTCGTCGTGAGGAAATGAAAAAGAATCTTTTGTTGCGGCATAAGATAATGCTTGCCGTCAGAAATTTTTTAAGCAAGAATGATTTTGTAGAAGTAGAAACCCCGCAATTGACGAAGTCAACTCCCGAGGGCGCCCGCGATTTTCTTGTTCCTTCAAGATATGAGCCAGGAAAGTTTTTTGCACTTCCACAGTCGCCGCAATTATTTAAGCAACTTTTAATGATTTCTGGTTTTGACAGATATTTTCAGCTCGCAAAATGTTTCCGCGATGAGGATTTGCGTTCCGACAGACAGCCCGAGTTCACACAAATTGATATGGAGATGTCTTTCATTGACGAAAATGATATTATTGATATTACGGAAAAACTTATTTTTGAGATTTTCAAAGTTGCCGGAATTGAGGTAAAAATTCCAATTGAGAGAATGCCTTATGATACGGCAATGCTGAAATATGGTTCTGACCGCCCTGACATGAGATTTGACTTGAAGATTTCCGATTTGACAGAAATGCTTATTAGTACTGGATTCAAGGTTTTCTCAGAAGCGCTCAAAAATGGCGGTGTAGTCCGAGGAATCTGTGCTCCAGCCCAAGACAAAATTTCCCGTCAGCAGATTGATAATTTGACTGAATTCGTCAAAAAATTCGGTGCCAAAGGACTTGCATGGATGAAAATGACAGAGAAAGGTTTTGAGTCAAACATCGTAAAATTCTTTACACCTGCCGAACTCGAAAATATTGGAAAAATATTTAATTCAAAGCCCGGCGATATGGTGTTTTTTGCCGCCGACAAGGAAAAAACTGTCTGCGATGTTCTTGGTAATTTACGAATTTACATTGCACAGGAGTTAGGTTTAATTCGCGATAATTCGTCCGCCGTGGCGGACGATTCGCGTCAATTCGCGTTTCTTTGGGTTACAGATTTTCCGCTTTTTGTCTACAATGCCGACGAAAAAAAATGGGATTCCGTCCACCATCCGTTCACCGCACCAAAAGAAGATGCTTCTAATCTCTTAATCTCCTTCGCCAAAGGCGAACCTACTCGGCAATCTCCTAATCTCTCACTTGTAAAGTCAAGGGCTTACGACATTGTCTTGAACGGCGTGGAACTTGGCGGTGGTTCAATAAGAATTCACGAAAAAGCCGTGCAGGAGAAAATTTTTGATATACTAAATATCACAAAAGAGGATGCCGATATTAAATTCGGATTTCTGCTTTCCGCTCTTGAATATGGTGCTCCTCCCCATGGCGGACTTGCACTGGGGCTTGACAGAATTTTGGCTATGCTCACAAAATCAGAGTCAATAAGGGATGTTATTGCATTTCCGAAAACCCAATCCGGAAGTTGTCCTTTAACGAACGCACCGTCGGAAGTTGCCGAAAGACAGTTGAAAGAATTGAAAATAAAGGTTGATCTTCAGGAAAAAAAATAAATGCCAAGGATTTGGGCTACAAACTGGTTAAACCTCTAATTTGGTGGGAGTAAATTATGGAAACAACTAGAATTGCATTATTCAAAGGCAAAAAAATCAGAAAAACACTATTTAACAATGAATGGTGGTTTTCGGTGGTGGATGTGGTGCAATGCCTAACCGATCAAATTGATGATTATACTGCTAGAAAATATTGGAACAAATTAGCGCAAAGATTAAGAGAAGAGGGAAGTGAAGTGGTGACAAATTGTCACCGGTTGAAATTGGAAGCGCCAGATGGAAAAATGCGCGAAACTGATTGCGGCAATACTGGGGGGATTTTCCGTATTATACAATCCATTCCTTCGCCAAAAGCCGAACCACAAAGAAGATATGATTGATAAAAAAATTTATATTGGCACATCTGACGAGGCACTATCACTTTTTGGGGAGTATGACGAAAATCTGAAACTTTTGGAAAAAAGGTTCAATGTCCAAATTTTTGCCCACGGAAGCGAAGTAATCATAAGAGGTCGCAAAGGGAATGTGAACAATGCCGAGCATTCCTTAAACAGCACTCTTATGAAACTAAAACAAGGAACCGACGATATTGGGGACTGCTTCAGCGGGATTTCTGTTCAATCGCCCGATGCGATTATGGTTACTGATAGAGGCAAACTGATAAAACCGAGAACCAAAAATCAGGAAAAATATGTTGACGCGATGAACAAATATGATATGGTTTTTGCAGTAGGACCTGCCGGCACCGGTAAAACATTTATTGCAGTTGCTCATGCGGTAAAATTACTGAAAGAAAATAAAATTTCAAGAATTGTTTTAACGAGACCGATAGTTGAAGCAGGAGAGAAACTCGGATTTCTTCCCGGTGATTTTTATGAAAAAGTCAACCCGTATCTGACGCCTCTTTTTGACGCATTTTATACGCTTGTTGGTCACCACAACTTCACAAGATATAAAAGTGAGGGGATTATTGACATAGTTCCGCTTGCTTATATGAGAGGACGAACCCTTGACGATGCTTTTGTTATTCTTGACGAAGCCCAAAATACGACGCTTGAACAGATGAAAATGTTTCTAACCCGTCTTGGAAGCGGCTCTCGGGTAGTTATTACCGGCGATATAACCCAGATTGATTTTGAAGATAAAAAATCATCAGGACTTGTTCTGGCTGTCAAAATTTTGCATTCAATTACTCAGATAAAATTTGTAAATTTTACCAAAAAAGATGTTTTAAGACATGGAATAGTTAGAAAAATTGTTGGTGCGTTTGAAAAATGGGAAAAGAGACATGATTAACTTAATTAAAAAAACCATTAAAAAACCGGTTGTCAAAATTTTGCAATGGACGGAAAAAATATCGCCGCCCGGAAAAATCAAGTTCAATTCGGAAATTTTTAAAAGAGATATTTGTATTTCAACCGGTGTAATAGCCGTCTTCATTTATATAAGTTTGGTAATAACAATTTCGTTTGAACTTGGGTTAACATTAACTGGTGTTTTAGGACTTGTGATATTTCTTGCAGCAGTTATGTCGCTCGCCATAATATACATAAAAAAATCGTTTAGCGAATTTATAAACGACGATGAAAGCATAGTGCTTGTCGGATTTATTATAGTATTCGTCATTTTTTTGTCGGGTGCGTTGAAAAGGTACGGTCTTCCTGCATGGGCGATACCGGTTCCAGCCGTCGCAATTCTGATAACGCTCCTTGTGTCGCCGGTAGTCGCGGTAGTTAGCAGTTTGATAGTAAGCATTTTTTCGGGAATTTTATTTAATTTTTCAATCTTTGCATTTTCGGTTTCTTTTCTTAGTTGTATAGTAGGAGTTTTTGCGTCTGCAAAAGTTAAAAACAGACATGACCTCGTCAAAATTGGCTACTACATAATTTTGTCCAATACAATCATTATTACTTCCGTTGGACTTCTTGAGGGCTGGGATGCAAAGACATTTCTACCGTCGGTAATGTGGGGTGCTGCCAGCGGCGTTCTTTCCGTTATGCTTTCATCTGCATTTCTCCCGTATCTTGAAAAATTTTTTTCCAAAACGACACCAATTCGGTTTTTAGAACTGGGCGATTTTAATCAGCCGCTGTTGAAACGGTTAATGCTTGAAGCACCGGGAAGTTATCATCATTCTCTGATGGTTGCATCACTTTCAGAGTCCGCTGCCGATGTCGTAGGTGCCAACCCACTTTTGTGTCGCGTGGGTGCATACTATCACGATGTTGGGAAGATTACAACACCCGAGTATTTTATAGAAAACCAGTCGGCAATTATTTCCAAGCATGCAGATTTGAAATCACAGATGTCCTCTTTTATAGTTATCTCCCATGTAAAAGAGGGAGTGCGTCTTATGAAAGAATACGGAATTGACAAAGTTATTATTGATATTGTCCAACAGCATCATGGGACATCTTTGGTTCATTATTTTTATATGAAGGCACTTGAAAACGGCACCGCGGGTTCAGAGAAATCCGTCTACAGGTATCCCGGTCCTCGTCCTAAAACGAAGGAATCAGCCATTATAATGCTCGCAGATTCCGTTGAGGCGGCATCCCGTACATTAGAAGATGCAAGTTTTCCACAATTGCGGGAAATGGTTCATAAGATAATTAACAATAAGTTTATAGATGGTCAGTTGGCGGAGGCGGAGTTAACCCTTGCTGATTTACATAAAATCGCGGAAAAATTTGTTAATGTTCTTGCGGGAATTTATCATTCAAGGATAGAATATCCGGAAGAAACAGAGAAGTAAAGTTATCCGCCAAAGGCGGATAAAGTGAGAGAGTGAGAGAGCGGGAAAGTGAGAAAAATAAAAATTTTTGATGAACAGCGTAAAATAAAATTAGATGTAAAGAAAATTTCAAAATACATTCTGCGACTTGAAAGGGAATTTCATCTATCTAAAAATTCGGGATACAACATAATTTTTTTGAATGATACCGAGATAAAAAAACTTAATAAAAGATTTCGCAAAACAGACCGTTCGACGGATGTTTTGTCGTTCCCGCCAGAGGCGCCTGCCTGTCGGTCAGGCAGGGGACATCTTTTGGCTGATATTTTTATATCGGTGAATACGGCAAAAAGCAACGCAAAGTTTTACAAGCAGGATTTTTATACAGAGATTTTACGATTGATAATTCACGGTATTTTGCATTCCATCGGTTACACCGATTATTCCGAAAAAACAAAAAAAAATATGTGGGAAAAACAGGAACAGGTGTTGAAATGTATTATGTAATGGAACTTTTGCTGATGTTGGTTCTTTTTTTTGCTGCCGCATATTGTTCTATGGTGGAGACGTCATTGGTGTCTCTGTCCAGAGTGAAAATAAAAAAAATAATACAGGAATATCCTAAAAAATCTGCTGGTTTAAAAATATGGTTAGAAAACCCCAATAAATATCTAACAACTTTGCTCCTCGCTAATGATGCTGTTACGATTATTGGTACTGCTATTGCGACATCTATCGCAGTTGAAATAAGTCAAAAATACAGATTAAATGAAACGATAGTTGTTGCCGCTACTGTTATAATTGTATGGGCGACATTTCTTATATTTGGCGAAATAGTTCCTAAAATACTTGGTATCCATCATTCAGAAAGGATTGTAAAGTTTTCTATTAATAAACTTTATTATTTTGACAAATTGATATCTCCTATATCAAAAATATTTATCAAAATAGCCGGTTGGGTAACAGGTAAGTCCGTGAAAAAAGAGATACCCATAATTACATATGACGATATCAAAACAACAATTACGATAGGACATGAAATAGGTGTTTTCGGAGTTGAAACAAAGCAGATGATGCATTCGGTCCTTAATTTTTCGCAGTTAACTGCAAAGTCAATAATGTCTCCGCGGGATAAAATAGAGATGGTGAATTTTGACACGGAACGGGAAAAATTTGTTGATTTAATAGTTGAAACAGGACATTCCCGCGTTCCTGTATATAAGGGTAATTTTGACAATGTTGTAGGAATAATTTATGCTCGAGACCTTCTGGATATGTGGCGCAGCGGTGTGGTATTTACGACTGATGATTTATTGAGGCCAGTTGTTTTTGTTAACGAAGAAAAAAAAGTTAACGAATTAATGAAGCAGTTTAAAAAAGGGGAGACCCATCTTGTACTTGTAAAAAGTGCTGAGAATAAAATTGAAGGGTTAGTTACAATTGAAGATATTATTGAAGAAGTTTTCGGCGAAATATTGGACGAGTACGATGTAGCAGAATTGTTTAGAGAATAACGCGAATATTCGCGAATAAAAGGCGCAGGGGGATTTATGATTAAAATGATTTATATAAAAGATGGTAAAAGTTCAATAGAAACAGATATTAAAAATGTTCCGAAGATAATAGAGGAAAAACCGAAACTTCTCTGGCTTGATATTACCATTGAAAAAGATGGGTTAACAGCCGATGAAATTTTTGTTTTGACAGATTGTTTTAAGTTTCATGAACTTTCCATAGAGGATTGTTTGATTCCGCAATATCATCCGAAGGTTGAAGAGTTTGAACACTATATTTTTATTGCTATTCATGGTGTGAATGGTATGTTGAAGGACTTTTCAGAATTTGAGGACAAGATATTTGAACTTGATATGTTCGTAGGGAAGGACTATATCGTAACACTCCATTCGGATGAAGTTTTTATAATAGAGTCAATTTATGAAAAAGCAAAGATTAGACCGCTTGTAGAATTAAAAAACCTTGAAAATTTACTTTACATTATTTTTCAAAAGGTTGTAAATAGTTTTGAATTTATTATAAATAAAGTAAGTGCTAAGATTGACGGTATAGAAGATAAAATCCTTGAGAATCCGTCTAAAGAATTGATGAATGAAATTTTTTCCGCAAACAAAATCCTTGTAGATTTAAGGAAAATTATTGAGCCGCAACAAAAAGTTTATACATATTTTACGAGAGAGATAAATGTTTTTATATCAAAAAAATTTTTGGCATATTTCAGAGACATAGTATTTCAAGTGAACAGGATGCATCAGTCAATGGATTCGTACAATCAGGTTATGGGAAGTATTTTAGAGGTCTATGTTTCGTCAATGACCTTAAAATTAAATGAGACCATGAAATTTCTGACGATTCTTGCTACTATAGCTCTACCATCTGTCATTATAGCAAGTTATTATGGAATGAATGTTGCTTTTCCTGAACATAGCATTTTTAACAAGGAACATGTTTGGTACTTTGCTATGTGTCTTATAATTGTATCAACAGCGGGAGTATATATCTACTTAAAAAAGAAAAAATGGTTGTGATTTTTTATATGTATGATTTACAATGTGCAGGCGGTTGTTATCAGAAAAAGTGATTTCCGCGAATATGACCGGATGATTACGCTTTACACAAAGGATTTCGGAAAAATAAAAGCAATTGCGAGAAGTGTTAAAAAGCCGAAAGCAAAACTAATATCTCTGACGGAACTTTTCGTTGTCGCTGAATTCCGGATTTTTTTGAAAGAATATTCGGCATTTGGAAAAATTACCGGTGGTGTGATACTTGATTCTAACCCGTTAATAAGATACAATCTACAGAAATATTATGAAGCATGTTATATCTGTGAGGTTTTGGATGCCTTAACTCCGGATAGACAGCCCAACGCCGAAAAATTTTTTTTGCTGAAAGAAAAACTGTTGCTTCTCAATAAAAATGTTCTGAATCAGAAAAATGATTTTGTCCAAAAACTTTTGCATCTTACGGGTTTTGGTGTAAAACAGGGCGTACCGATAGAAACTATTTTGCAGGAACATATGGCGTATCCATTGAAAACGCGAATAAACGCGAATAAAAGAAACGCGAATGAACGCGAATAAAAGAAACGCGAATAAAGAATTCGCGGTAATTAGGGTTAGATTAGCGATAATTCGCGTGTGAGCAAAGCGAACAATGAATTTCCAAGAACTGATTTTATCATTAACAAAATTCTGGGCTAAACGGGGATGCATAGTTGTCCAGCCGTACGATTTGGAAAAGGGCGCAGGGACTTTCAATCCTGCTACATTCTTAAGGTGTCTTGGCGAAAAACCGTGGTCCGCCTGTTATGTTGAACCCTCTCGCCGTCCCACCGATGGCAGATATGGTGAAAATCCGAATCGTCTTCAACATTACTACCAGTTTCAAGTTGTTGTAAAACCTCCGTCAAAGGATATTCAAAAAACATATCTCTCGTCGTTAAAATCAATTGGGCTTAATCCGGAAAAGCATGACATTCGTTTCGTGGAAGACGACTGGGAAAGTCCTACTTTGGGTGCATCGGGACTTGGCTGGGAGGTTTGGTGCGATGGTATGGAGATAACGCAATTTACATATTTTCAACAGATGGCTGGAATTGAATTGAATCCTATAACGGTTGAACTTACATATGGACTCGAACGGATAGCGATGTATATTCAGAAAAAAAAATCCGTATATGACATAATGTGGAATGACGAATTGACTTACGGAGAAATACATTTAGAGGACGAAAAACAATTTTCAAAGTATAATTTTGAAGTCGCCGATGTGGAATTTTTAAGAGAACTTTTTGAAAAATATGAAAAAGAATGCAAGGTGCTTTTATCAAAAAATCTGGTCCTTCCTGCATATGATTTTGTTATGAAGGTATCACATACATTTAATCTTTTAGATGCAAGACGTGCTATTTCAGTAAGTCAGCGTGTTTCGTATATTACAAGAGTTCGCAATCTGGCGTCAGAAGTCGCAAGAAAATATCTGGAAGTCTAGGAATTTCAATGTTTTATGTAGTTGCTCAATTTATTGAGCGCCTTTGTAAATACGCCTGATAAATCAGGCAATGCCGACAACGGCGCCGATAAATCGGCAACTACACGGCAACGGCTACAAAAGTCAGTCCCGATTTATCGGGATCTAACTTGAAGGACAAAAAAGTTAATATACAAGGTAAATGAAAATGAAGAATGAAATTCTGTCAGAAGTCTGGTTCAACAGAAATGAGTTAGTCAAACGCTACAATTACGACATAGACACGATGGTTGCAGCATTGCAAGAAATGGAACGTCACCCATGGAGTGTTATAGTTGACAGAAGAAAAGAAATACCCGACGAAACGGCATCTGGTATGTTTAGTGTAAGAAAAACGAACGTTTAATGAACACAAACATACCTCAAAATAAAAAAGTGCTTGACAAAAACAATTAATTTCTGTATACTCTTTGTAGATACAAAAAAAAGGGGGGGGCGATGACAACTTATATTCAAAAATGGGGTAATAGTCTTGCTCTGCGAATTCCTAAAGCAATTGCCAATGAAATAAAATTGAACATAGGCGCAGAAGTTAAACTATTGTTGGCTGGGAAAAAACTATTAGTATTTCCTATCGGTGGGGACAGGGTTTCACTTCGTTGTCTTGTATCAAAAATTACTGAAAAAAATCGTCATCATGAAATCAGTACAGGACAACCAGTTGGAAATGAGACTTGGTAAATGCTATGGGTTATATTCCTGACCGTGGACATATTATATGGATTAACTTGAATCCGCAGGAGGGACATGAGCAGGCCGGACGACGACCGGCAGTAGTTCTATCCCCATCGCTCTACAATAATAAGACTGGTCTTGCCATCCTATGCCCCATTACAACTCAGGTTAAAGGATATCCGTTTGAAGTAATGATTCCGCCAGGGAAACTCGTATCCGGTGTTATATTGGCTGATCAAGTTAAATGTCTTGATTGGAAAGCACGAAATGCTGAGTTAATTTGTATATTGCCCGAAATAGTAATTATAGAAGTCCTTAAAAAACTTGGAACTTTATTGCAAGTTTAGAAGTATTGGGACGGTTCTGATACTTTGATTTCTCCATATTTCAACATTTTTGACAGTTATATTTTTGTAGTGATTTTACCAATTTTTTTCTTGGCGTATAGGAAAGTATAAAAAACATTGCCACGGAGAACACGGAGAACTACTTGAATCAGGATTAAGAAGTCAGGATTAAGGATTAAGGATTAAGGATTAAGGATTAAGAAGGGCAGGATTAAGTTATAAGTTATAAGAATTAAGTAAAAACTTAATCCTTAAAGCGTAGCGGCTTAATCCTTACCACTGCCCTTCTTAATACTTACCACTTACCACTTAATTCTGTCTTTCTTCCGTGCACTCCGTGGTAAATGTCTTTGACTCGGTTATCCGCCGTGGCGGATTTTCTTGACTTATCTAATATAATCTAATACAATCTTACATAGTTAAAATATGAGGTAATTATAATGGCAGACAGATTTAACAAACGAATCAAGAATGTCCCATCTGAGATATGGTCAAAAATAGCCCGTATTGATGAGCTTAAAGGTCAGTGGACCGGAGGGGTTCATTTTACGTCGCAGGTTTTGGGTCGCTTGAAAAAATCAGTCCTTATTACTTCAACAGGCGCTTCTACCCGCATAGAAGGAGCTCATCTTTCTGATGAAGATATTGAAAAACTAATGCGAGGAATTTCAATTCAGAAATTTACCGACCGGGATAAGCAGGAAGTTAAGGGATACTATGAATTGCTGGAAAATGTTTTTGATGCATGGCAGCACATTAAGTTCTCGGAAAACGCAATAAAGCATTTTCATAAAGAATTGCTTAAATATGGTGAGAAAGATAAACTTCACGGGGGGGAATACAAAAAAAGAGAAAACAGAGTTGATATGATTGATTCCGAAGGCAAAACCGTAAAACTTTTTGATACAACACCGGCATATCTTACATCAAAAGAAATGATAGAATTAATTGAATGGACACAAAAAGCATTTCAGGAAAAGAAGTCCCATCCTCTTTTAATTATTGGTAATTTTATCGTTGAACTCTTAAATATTCATCCTTTTCAAGATGGTAACGGCCGTATTTCAAGAATACTTACCAATCTACTTTTACTTAAAAGCGGTTATCTGTTCGTGCCGTATATATCACACGAGAAATTAATTGAAGATAATAAGTCGGAATATTATATAGCATTGAGAAAAAGTCAAAAGACATTCAAAACCAATCGCGAAGATATTTCTGCTTGGCTTAATTTCTTTTCTAATATTATTCTAACACAGTCAAAAATGGCTGTTGAATTATTATCAAAAGAAAACATCGAAACGATATTATCTCAAAAACAACTGTTTATATGGCAGTACTTGCAGACGGTAAACGAAGCACCGCCCGATGAGATTGCTGATAAAACGAAAGTTGTCCGTCCTACGGTAAATCAGGCGTTGAACAAATTACTACAACTTAAAAAGATTGAACGGATTGGGTTAGGCAGAAGCACAAGATATAAAGTATTGGGACAGTGCTGATACTCTGATTTTTCCAGTTTTGAACGAATTTGACAGTTATCTTTTTGAAGTAGAAATGAGCCCACTCTAAAAAAGGTATTTGTTTATGGTTTAACGAGTCCACCACCAATTTCAGGGCTTAAGCCCTGTTAGTCAACGATTAGTAACCCCAGCATTAATGCTGGGGTTATTGAAAATCAACACGAATAGGACTTTAATCCTGAAATTATGACTTTTTAGAGTGGGCTCATTTATAGTTTGCTGAAAAAAAGTTTATTTTTTCTAATAGGACTTGACAAACTATATGTAGTATGTTAAAATGCTTGCCATAGCATAAATAGTAGGTGTATTATGAAATGTCCGTTTTGCAAAACAAATAGATGTAATGTTAATGACACCCGCCCGATAGAGAGTTCCTCCATAATCAAAAGAAGAAGAGAATGCACTCAATGTAAAAAACGATTCACAACATATGAAAGAGTAGAGATTGATGCTCTCACAGTAATTAAAAGCGATGGGAAAAGAGAACCGTTTGATGTTGAAAAACTTGCGAAGGGTGTTAGAATGGC
>JAZDKR010000060.1:0-8344 GCA_043802785.1 Elusimicrobiota bacterium | reverse complement strand
TGTGCAACTTCATCCATCGGTTGTCAGAATTTAATCTCCCGCCAAACGGCAATAATTCCACAAATAGATTCCCGGTCTTTCTGTCTTTGATTTTATAGGACATTTTTGCCTCCGGTCACACTTCAAACTGCAAGGGTTTTTAACACTTTTCCTCGTTTTCCTTGCAGTTTTGTCGTTGTTTCCAATGCCCTATTATATCATTTTTCCGTCATTATTTCAATGAACTTTTGCATTTTTCAGTGCACCCTACTTACTCTACTTTTGCTTACTTTTGTTGGCATATTTTTATTTTACAATGTTTTACCGTGTAATTCAACAAATTAAACACCGTCCCTAAACCCCTAAACCCCTGACCACCTGGATTCCGTGTCAAGCACGGAATGACAGATTTGTTCGGTCTTTTGATACCTTGCATCTTAATGCAATGTAGTTCATTCCTTCTTTAGCACGATTATATAAATTATCCGTCTAAAAAGCAATTAAAAAAATAGCCGACGATTAACCTTCAATCGTCGGCTACTGATTGCTGGAAGAATTTCATTCTTGCAGATATGTTCGTAGAATGTAACAAACATAGACCTATTTAGCATCAGACTTCTTTTTTGTTTCTAATGATTTCATAATCTCATCCGCAACTTTTCTGCCTGAATAAAGCATTCCACCAAATGTCGGACCCATTCTTGGAATTCCGAACACCGTTGATACACTCATCCCGCACACAAAAAGTCCCGGAAATACTTCTCCTGTTTTTTCTACAACCATATCCTCGGATTCCCCGACATTCATATATCCGAAGTCCTTCATAGTCAACAAGCCCCTTTTTTGAAGCGCCTTGCAAATATGTGCATCGTGGCCTGTGGCATCAACAACAATTTTGGATTCTATTGCTACAGGGTCAACACAGGTTATTGCTCTCGGTAATGCCGCAACAGGTGTCCAGTTGATAACCGCACCGCAAACTCTGTTGTTTTTTAATACAACATCGTCAAACTTTGTCATATTAAGAATACGAGCACCAGATTCACAAGCGGCAACAATCAACCGCGAACAGGCATGCGGACCGTCGGCTGTGAACAATCCCTTCTCTACTTCTTTATATGGAATATGTAACTCGTTAAGTATTTCTTGCGACGGTGCACGAAATGTGAGAGTGTTCATTAAATATCCGCCAATCCAAAAACCACCACCAATGTAATTGTTGCTTTCAATAATTAATGTTTTAACACCCTGTCGGCAGAGATCATATGCAGCAATAAGTCCACTTGGACCACCACCAATAATAATGACATCCGAAACAATATATTCCTGAAACCATTTATTGAACTCGCCCGTTATTGCTCTGGTAATTTGCGATTCACTTACTGCATCAAATTTTATCATACATCCTCCGTTTTTTATATTCCTATTCAACATACACATACCAACACAAAAAAAAATCCTGATGCATATGGCACAGGATTACAAATAAAAATTTTCATTTTTCGCCTCCCTCCGCTGGTATTACCCAGATCAGGTTACATCCCGATTTATTTCGGGATAAGGTCTTCCGGTTACAACCCGGAACTCTCAGGCCGATTCACGACCTCCCTTGTTGTTTGTACGACAATGTAATTATACAATAATCCAATTACATTGTCAATAAAAATTTCTTAGAAGAAAGAAAACAAATATCCTAAAATTAAGGACACTGAACAAATAACACCTAAGTAAGCTAACAAAATCTTGCTTCCAAATTCTTTTCTAATTACTAAAATAGTTCCATAACTGGTAATTGGCCCCACCAGAAGTAAAACAAAACCAGCACCTATATTTAATCCCTGATTAACAAGGGCGTGAACTAATGGCACACTCATTGTGGCACACATATACATAACTAAACCAAATATTACAGCAAATAAGTATCCGTATATTCCATATAGATAATTTTTGATCCATATTCCTACAGGAGCAACAACATTAACAAGAGATGCCAGAGATAATCCTGCTAACATCTCTAAACCAACTTCTTTGGGCATATCAATATAAGCAAACTTCAAAATAGATTTCATTCTCTGAATAATCGTTTTGGGATGACAGATATGACTTTCTTTTGTTTCTTCCTCACAATGTGGACAGATATTATTTTGTTTTTTAATCTTTGGCTTAAACTTTAATAGATTACCAATCAAACCCATAATAGTGCCAAGAACAATAACAGAAAAAAATATGTAAATAGCAAACTTTAGTCCTAATAATCTCCAGACAATAATCAGTGCAGTAACTGATGTAGCAGGAGTTGCTACAAGAAAAGCAAGCACAGAACCTAAAGATGCTCCCTTCTGATAAAAACTTATTGCTATAGGTAATGTGCCCCAACAACATATAGGAACTAATGTTCCAAATATCACAGAATACAAAATAGGTCCAATTCCCTTACCACCTAAATGTTTTTCTACCCAATTTGTTGGAATAAATTCATGAATTATTCCACTTATCAAAAATCCTATTGCAAGTGCAGGTAGCATCTCTATAAGATAATGCTGAAAATGGTACAAAAATTGACTTATCATATACTTAGTTTTTGTTCAAGAAAACTGAATAGTCACGAATTACACGAAAAACTAATTTCTTTTCTTTTTAATTCGTGAAATTCGTGGCAGGTGTTTTATACTTCCATATGCACCAAGAAAATCCGCCACGGCGAATAACCGCAAAGTGTACAGAAGAAAACACAGAGTGCACAGAGATTTTCTCTGTGTTCTCTCTGTGCCTTTCTCTGTGTTCTCCGTGGCTATGCTTTTATACTTGTATCTAATCCAGGACATTTTACTACCGCCATAAATTCCTCTCTAACTTTTACAATTTATAGCTTCCATAAACCATGAAGATTGCAGTATTCTCTTGCCTCAATCTTTTCTGCTTTTATTTCAAATTCTGCTTCTGGTTTATCTCCTGGTTTTAAGAACTTTCTACAAGATTTTCCATCAACGATTATCTCTATCCATTCAATATAGTGCTTTTCTTCCATCGGATGTGGCACAAAACCAATTTTTACTCTTACTCCGGTTTCGGTTTTCTCAATCACCGGCACATGTTTTTCTTTGCTTGCATCAACTGTATTTTCTTTCCTCAATTCCATTGGTTGTCCGCAACAAACAAGTTGTCCTGCTCCAGTATGCAAAACTTCAACTATGTTGCCACAAACATTACATTTGTAAATTTGTTTTTGTTCCGTCATATCTTTGCCTCCTCAAATTTTTAGTATTCCTCACACTTAATTTGGTAAAAACTTCTTTCGTGGTCGCAAGATGGACATTTTTCTGGCGGCTCTGTTCCGAAATGAACATATCCACACTCTCGGCAAACCCACCAAACTTTTTTTTCTTTTCTAAGTACTGTTCCTGCTTCAACTTCCTTCAAAAGTTTCTTGTATCTATCTTCATGATGTTTTTCTGCTATCGCAATTGCTCTTAATCTTTTGGCAATTTCAGGAAACCCATCTTTTTCAGCAACATCAGCAAATTCAGGATACATTTTTGTGTATTCATAATTTTCGCCAATGATTGCCTCTTTCAAATTTTCAGCCGTTGTGCCCAATATTGTCGAAGCCACTACCTCAACCTTGATTTCATCCAACTTCTCGTTGCTTTTCTTTTTTAATTCGTTGATTAACTTGAATAACCAATTTGCATGTTCTTTCTCGTTTTCTGCCGTGACAAGAAAAATCTCGGCAATCTGTTCAAATCCTTCTTTTCTGGCAATTTTTGAATAAAAAGTGTATTTATTCCTTGCTTGGCTTTCACCAATAAATGCCTTTGTTAAATTCTCAACTGTTCTTTCCATACTTTTTTACCCCCATTTAAAGATTATTATGTCTTTTTAATATTTCGTCCGCCAATCTATCCAATAACTTAAAGTCATCTTCTTTTGGATAACCTTTTATCATAACCGGCTCAATTAGTTCCAGATTTAAATCCAAAGTGTCCGATTAATTTCAATGGAAAATCGGTATCTAAAATGGATATACAGAATAACTTACTTTCTTCAATAAAACTATACATAAATGTAGGCACGGTCTCTGACCGTGCTGACTGTAAGCACGAACATAGTTCGTGCCTACAAAAATCTATAACATTGAAATTCATAGACATCAAGTTAGTCCCGCTTTTCAGCGGGATGACTTTTGTAGTGCTTTGTAGGGCAATGCTTTAGCATTGCTAATTGGAAGCAGACCTAAAGGTCTGCCCTACGGTCTGCCCTACGGTCTGCCCTACAAAAAACATTGAAATTCCTAGACATTAAATTATGTTTGTTAATAGATATTGCGACTCTAGCAGGTGTTGAGGTTATTTGGAAAACTGAGTTAGCAATTTGTCCATTAATCTTATCATTTTTTTTAGAACTCACAATGTACATACCATAACTAATTTTTTCTAATATTTTAAGATTCATAAATCCCCCTCCCTTTCTACTTAAAAATCTCACCTGTTTCTTTTGACCACAATAGCAAATCAAGATGTGCAATTGGTATATTTATTTTTTTTGCAAATTTTCTGAGTTTATATTCAATCTCAACATATTTTTTGACTGTTAGAGTTCCTGGTATTTCATCTATGATTTTTAATTGTAGTGAATTTTTCAATATATGTCTATCAAGTATAGCAAAATTTTCACCGATACCAATGTTTCTCAAGAAATGACTCGCTTCTTTATAGCCCATACCTTTGATATTTTTTACAAGCCACACTCGTAATTCCTCAGGATTAATAGTATTCACTAAAAGTTTTTTTAATTTATCAAGGATTTTTCTTGCCTGTAGAATGTATTCAGATTTTTTCATATGAAATCTAACATTTATAAGAAATTTTTGAATTTGTTCTGCAGTACCTTCAAATAACAAATTATTTTCTTTTAATTTCAAAACAGCATTCCAGCATAGTTTTGCTTTTGATTGCGGTGTTAACAGACAGAAACACAATTCAGAAAAAAGTTCATTGTCATTCTTCATCTTCGAGAAGTTTTTAAATTTATTGAGCCGTCTAATAATTTGGCTTTTTTGTTTTCTATACAGTCCTGTTATTTCCTTAATAAAATTCATTTGACATATAACCATTAGAAATTTTCCCCAATTCTACAAACATGGCGCTCCTACGGAGCTTTTGCTACAAACAAATTTTTAATCCCGCCAAGGCGGGATTACTCCTCAAAAAAATAGAAGCGTCCCCTTTTTTTATTTCCAACAAGTTAAACACCGTCTCCTAATACGAATATTCCTGTATCGGCAAAAAAATTTGGTAGCAGTTTTATCCGCCTATCTCTACTTATAAAAGCCGATTTTTCTATTTTCATTTTTTTTATACAGCAATAGTCGGTAAAATCAAAAATGCTTAAAAAATGAAGATTTGGCGTGTCATACCAGTGAAAAGGAATTGTCGGTATTACCGGAACCCTGCCACTGAAAAAAATCTGCAGACGGGCTTTGTAATAAGCAAAATTCGGGAAACCAACAATAACCTTTTTTCCTACGCGCAACGCTTCATCCAAAACCACAGCAGCATTTTTTACTTCCTGAAATGTGTTGTAGAGTATCACATAATCAAAGGATTTGTCCGCATAACCGTTAAGTCCGTTCTCTATATTCTCGTGCACAACGGAAATGCCTTTTGCCACACACAAATATATTGCCTGTTCGCTTATTTCAATCCCCATAGCTTTCACATTTTTGTTTTCCACAAGCAAAGACAACAATTCACCATCGCCACAACCCAAATCCAGAACGGAAGATTTTTTCTCAACCCAATCGGTGATTATTTTGTATGCAGGATTTTTGATTTTATATGTCATAATTCGCTCCTATGATGGATTCCCGATAAGGTCATTCAGGAATGACGGACTTTTTAACAATTCTTACTTGCCGTCTACCGTTTACCGTTTATCGTATTAAAAACTTTTTCCAAAAAATGCCCAATTAAATGTGTTTCTTCTTCTACTTCAAGTAAAAAAGCATCGTGCCCGTAGGTAGAATCAATCTCGCAATATGTCGCATCCACACCTGCCAATTTGCACGCCTTCACTATTTCCTTTGACTGATATGACGGGTAAAGCCAGTCGGACTTAAATGACAAAATTAGTAATTTTGCTTTAATGTCGGCAAAAACCTGATGCAGTTTTTTTTCGCCGGCCATATCAAATAAATCCAGCGCCTTGGTTATGTAAAGATATGAATTCGCGTCAAACCTTTTTACGAAACTATCTCCGCGGTATTTTAAATAACCTTCTACTTCAAAACTTGGTTCAAATTTCGGCGTTTTTGCAGAAACCGGTTTTTCTTCCTTTGAACGCCTTCCGAATTTTTCAGCCATTGAACTATCGCTCATATAGGTTATGTGCCCTATCATTCTCGCTATGGCAAGCCCTCTCGTCGGAAATGATACACCATAATAGTTACCACCTCGCCAGTCGGGATCCGACATAACTGCCTGCCTTCCAACTTCTGAAAAAGCAATTTGTTGAGGTGAATGTTTTGCAGTTGTTGCAATCGGAATTGCAGATGCAACATTTTCCGGATAGGAAACAAACCACTGTAATGTCTGCATTCCGCCCATTGAACCGCCTACAACCGTCAAAAGTTTTTTTATACCCAAATAATCAATAAGTTCTTTTTGGGCTCTGACCATATCAGCAACCGTAATAATAGGAAAAGCAATCCCATATGGTTTTCCTGTTTTTGGATTTATTGACGAGGGACCCGTTGAGCCCTTGCATCCGCCGATAACATTTGAGCAAATAATAAAATATTTTTCGGTATCAAACGCTTTGCCCGGACCAATCATACTGTCCCACCAGCCGGGTCGCAGATCCGCCGTTTTTGTGTCGGACTTGTCCTCGTCTTTGTGATAACCGACGGTGCGATTCCGTAAGTCAACCAAGTCAACTCCGTCCCCTGGGTTTTTTTGATAGCCGGCAGCGTGAGCATCGCCTGTTAATGCATGCTCTATCAAAATAGCGTTGCTTTTTCCCTGATTAAGTTCGCCATATGTTTCATATGCGATAGTAACCGGAGTCAGACGCTCATTTGAATCAAGAACTAATTCGTCAAAATTAAAATATTTTGTCTCAACCAATCCAACACTATTTTTTTCCATAAACACCACGCAGAACTAACGCGAAACTTTGAAAAACCCGCGAAACTGACGCTAAACTTTTTATTTCGCGTCTGTTTCGCGTTCTTTTATTCTGAAAACAACCATGTTGAAAGATACCTTTCGCCGGTATCCGGCAAAACAACAACGATTGTTTTCCCTTCGTTTTCTTTTCGCTTGGCAATCTCTACGGACGCCCAAATCGCCGCACCACCGGAGATTCCAGCAAGAATTCCTTCCTCTTTCGCAAGTCGGCGGGCAAATATACCTGCATCATCGTTTGAGACGGTGATAATTTCATCAACAATTTTACTATTTAATACTTTTGGAATAAATCCGGCGCCAATTCCCTGAATTTTATGCGGACCAGGTTTGCCCCCTGACAAAACAGGCGAGGCAGACGGTTCAACACCAACAATTTTTACAGATGGTTTTCTTTTTTTCAGAACCTCGCCTACTCCCGTGATAGTTCCACCTGTTCCAATGCCTGCAATGAAAATATCCACTTTGCCGTCCGTATCGTTCCATATTTCCTCTGCGGTTGTCCTACGATGAATTTCCGGATTTGCTGGATTTTCAAACTGTTGCGGAATGAAACTATTTGGAATAATTCTTGCCAGTTCTTCCGCTTTTTCAACCGCACCTTGCATACCTTTTGTACCGTCGGTCAAAACAACTTCCGCTCCGAAAATTTTTAGCAACTGCCTTCGTTCTAGACTCATAGTGTCCGGCATAGTGAGGATAAGACGATAGCCCCTTGCAGCCGCAACATACGCCAGTGCGATTCCAGTATTCCCACTTGTCGGCTCAACGATAACCGAACCATTTTTTATTAATCCCTTTTTTTCGGCGTCATCAATCATAGCAACACCGATTCTGTCCTTAATGCTTGAAAGCGGGTTGAATGATTCAAGTTTCGCTAAAATTGTGGTGTTAAGTCCTTCCGCTATTCTGTTGATTTTTACTAATGGCGTATTGCCTACTGTTTTTGTGATATTCTCAAAAATTCTTTGCATTGGTTATCTCCTGATAATAATTGGGATTCCCTATAATAATATCACCCCTTCGGGGTTATTTGCCACAATTATTTCACCTGCTATAATAATATCACCCCTTCGGGGTTATTTGCCACAATTATTTCACCTGCTACAATAATATCACCCCTTCGGGGTTATTTGCCACAATTATTTCACCTGCTACAATAATGTCACCCCTTCGGGGTT
>JAZDKR010000059.1:0-26492 GCA_043802785.1 Elusimicrobiota bacterium | reverse complement strand
CGTCTGCCCAATCCACGATAAAAGATAACTCTGTATATATGTAAATATAAATTTTAGAAAACCGGCAATTAATATGCCCGTTACTATCGGAACGATAAATTCTTTTTGTTTTAACGCAAAAATTTTATCCATTGCCGGTTTGATTAAAAGCATCAATACCGACTGGAATGCCGCTACGAACACCATACATATCATCGCATAGACGAATTTATTTTTATATGGTTTTAAGTACTTGAATAATCGTTTAAGGTTTTTCATATCATCAATTTCTACAAACAGATCGTCCCGACGGGACTACAAACTTTCTCCTACCGTAACCTCTCTCAAAAATTTTGCGTCGTTTTCGGGAAGCGATGAGTTTATAAACATTCCGGAACCAAGTTCAAATCCCGCTGTTTTCGTAATTCTTGGCACAATAGATATGTACCAGTGAAAAAAATCCAGATTTGATAAGTCGGTCGGCGACGATCGAATCATATAGTTAAAATCCGGATTATCAAGTCCGATGTAGTATTTTTTCAGTGTTGTTTGCAGATTAACGGCTAAATCGGAAATTTCATTTTCGGTGATATCGCCGAAACTTGAACAATGTCTTTTCGGATAAATCCAGCAATGGAAAGGCGAGAGCGCGGCATATGGTATAAACGATACAAAGTGTTTCGTCTCAAGAACTATTCGTGAGCCATCTTCTAATTCCTGTGAGAGAATTTTACAATACACGCATTCAAAATTTTCGTCAAAATATTTCTGTGCATCGTTAAATCTTTCCCGAACCTGCGCCGGGACAACAGGTGTTGCCACTATTTGCGAGTGAGGATGAGTCAAAGATGTTCCTGCTGCCTCGCCGTGATTTTTGAAAATTATTATCATTTCTATCCGTTTGTCTTCTAATATTTCGTTATACCGCAGTTTGTATGATTTTATTATGTTGCGAACATCATCTAAAGGTAGAAGTGCAGTTGTTAAATTATGCGACGGCGTTTCAATAACTACCTCGTGAAGTCCGACACCGGTAAGTTTTCTTTTTATGCCGTCAACGGTGCGGAGCCGTTCGCCGGTTTTGGAAAGTGCCGGAAATTTATTGGGAACAATGCGGACTTGCCACTTACCGTTTTTTTCTATTCTGAGCGTTTCCTCTGGCGACATTTTTTCTTCGTTTCCGGGGCAAAAAGGGCAGGTGCTTTCAAATTCCGGAAGTGCGATTTTTGCTTTTTCCTCTTTTTTGAAGTCCTCTGGTCTTTTTGCCCGTTCTGTCGCAATAATTACCCAGTCCTTTGTGACAAGGTTTTGTCTGATTTCAGGCATATTGCCTCCGTTACCCCTATAATAATGACACCCCTACGGGGTTATTGGTAGTCTACATTTCTTTTTCTACAAACAGATGCTCTTTCTACAAACAGAACGCCCCGATGGGGCTATAAACTTTATGAACTTTATAAACTTTACAAACTTTCTCATAGATCATATCACATAACAGTCCGTAAAAACAATATCAGAAAAATCATTCCCAAACAGCCCAAAATCGCATTGTACTCCTTATTCTTGAAAATTGCAAGTTTCATGTCAAATTTTCCCTGCTCATTCCCGTAGGGTTTCAACCGCGGAATCCACCTGCCAACATTTTTTTTATAGTTGAGATATTTTTCGCCGAAAATTTCCGTCAGTTTTTTCTCTTCTGAATTAATTTTCAGTGTGTAAATTATCAAGAAAATTACAACTATTAGTGCCAACATAACGAAATTGCCAATAAAAATCCCAAAGCCAACACCAATTAAAAACGAACCGAGATATAACGGGTTGCGGACATACTGATATGGTCCAACAAGAGATAAAATCTTGTTTTTTCTGATATATCCCGCTGACCAAATCCTCAAAATTTCGCCGAAAAAAATTGGCACAATACCCAAATACAGAGTTTTTTCGGATTGGACACCGAAATACACAATTGCTATCGCAAATAAAAGTCCCAAAAACCGTCTTAAATTGTTATACACAAAATTCCTCCAGAATTATGTTTGATGCCCGCTTTGTTGCCCCATCCTCGCCTAATTTTTTATTTGTTTCAGCCAAATTTGACCTCATTTTCGCTAAAACCTGCTTATTTTTAAGAATTTCAAGACATTTCGCTGATATTTTTTCAGCCGTTGCCTCATTTTGAATTAGTTCCGGACAAACTTCCCGCCCGGCAAGTATGTTTGGCATCCCGATGAATTTCAGGTGTATTAGTTGCTTGGCAATCTGATAAGTAAGCCAGGAAGTTCGGTAAGAAATTACCATTGGCACGCCCAAGATCATATTTTCAACAGTTGCCGTACCCGAAGAAGTGATACAAAGCGACATTTTTGACCTTTTTTCATAATCATCGTGCATAACGAACTCAATTTTTGCCTCGTCTAACTTAAAGTTATTTATTATGTATTGTTTGATTTTATCCGAAAATACGGGAATTATTGCTTTTACATCAGGAATTACCTTACTTATCTTGACAAATGCCTCATAAAATGGGGTAAAATGCTTATTGATTTCTTGAATTCTTGAGCCGGGCATGAGGCCTATTGTCAAGAGATTAGGAGATTGGGAGATTGGGAGATTAGGGATAATGTCTAACAAGGGATGACCGACAAATTCGCAGGGTATCCCTGCTTTTTCGTAAATTTCTTTTTCAAACGGAAAAATAACTAACACTTTTTTAACAAATTCTTTGATTTTTTGGACTCTCCCCCTTCTTGTTGCCCAAACCTGTGGCGAAATGTAGTAAAGGACAGGAATTTTGTGTGTTTTTGCTAATTTTGCAAGATGTATGTTGAATCCGTAATAATCAATAAGGATTAGTCCTGCCGGTTTTTCTTTGATGAAAAATTTCTCTGCGATGTTGAGATTTCTTTTGAGCCGTGCGAGATTTTTTATTGGTTCCCAGAACCCTATAATTGATGAATCGGCGATTTTGTCAAAAACATCGGCACCTGCGTTTGCCATTTCGCTCCCGCCGAAACCAAATATTTTAACCCCCGGATTTTGAACTTTAATCTCTCTTATCAGGTTTGCCCCGTGCATATCACCGGACGGGTCCCCCGCCGATATAAAAATTTTCATAATTAGTTTAGTTTTTTCAGTATTTCCATAGCAACTTCCAACGCGTCACGTCCATGTTCACCGGTTACCAAGGGTTGTTTTCCAGTTTTTACACAATTTATAAAGTGTTCTAGTTCTCTTTTTAGCGGCTCTTCCGTTTTAAGTTTCGGTTTGATGATTTCTATATCTGACATAGAACTTACTATATCTGATTTTTTTCTGTAAATTTTTAGTGACTGCCCGGCATAGTCAAGCGAAATATATGTGTCGTCTTGAAAAATTCTTATTTTCCTGAATTTATCAATTGAAACTCGTGATGCTGAAATGTTCGCAACGCAGCCATTTTCAAATTTAAGTCGGACATTCGCTATATCCTCGTTTTTCGACAGCACCTTTGCACCAATTACATCCATCTGTATTATTTTTGAGGCAACAAGCGTTAAAATGATGTCAATGTCGTGTATCATCAGGTCCATTATAACGCCAATGTGTGCAACCCGCGGATCATAAGGACCAAGCCGCTGCGCCTCTATAAATTTCGGCGATTTAATATATTTCTGTGCTTCAATCACGGCGGTGTTGAACCTCTCAATATGCCCGATTTGAAGAATAACATTTTTTTCGTTTGCGATTTTCAGGAGTTCTTCCGCTTGTGAAACATTATCAGTAATTGGCTTTTCAACCAAACAATGAACACCTGCATTAAGAAAGTCCTTTGCAACTGCATAATGTAACGGCGTCGGGACCACGATACTTACAGCGTCAACCTTGCCGATAAGTTCTTTGTAGTCGGAAAATGATTGCACATTAAAGTTTTTGGCAATTTTTTCTGCTCGTTTTTTATCAACATCGCAGACACCTAAAAACTCAACACCATAAAGTTGTGAGTAGAGCCGTGCATGATGCTGACCCAACGATCCAACCCCAATAACTGCAATTTTCATATTGTTTTCCCGATTAGTTAATTGTTAAATACCGATTATGCAGATTTTGTACTCGTCTGCGGATTCTATCACATTGTCAATGTTTGTTTAGAAATTACGCACAAAATCTACAGTTTAAAAGTTTGTTGTGGATTAAAGGCGTTAATTTTCCTCTTAACTTCATTTATTAGTTCTCTTGCTGTTACTATGGCATTTTTTGCTTCTGTAAAATTATGGGTATCTTCTGAATCGTAAAAGAAAACATTTCTTTTCTTGCGTAATCTATCAAATTGTTTTATTAGTAGTCCAAACTTTTGGCCAAGAATTTTTCCCGTTATTTCTATCACCGTTTTATGCTGTTGTCCATCCGCAGGAAGAAAACCATATGAAAATAATAATGATCTACCTGCTCTCAACATTGCTTGATAAACCATAGTTGAAGCCCATTCGGGGTCATTGTCAATTACCAGATTAAAAGTACACAAATCTTTTTCTGCACGCACAATTTGTTTTTCAATTTGTTTAAAATTTGGATTTTGAGTTTTTAAAAGTCCTTTGTTAAGATATTCTTGAAATTTAATCATATAGTTCCTTTAAGTAAAATATATCTATCCGACAATATTTCTTCTAAAAATGGATCTTTTGTTTTTCTCTTTTTTACAAATTCTATTTTTGAATAAAGTTTATAATTAATTTCTCGCTGTAATTTTTTTTCAATTTTTTCAATTTTTTTTAATAAAATATCTTCTACTCGTATATCTCCTACAATCAGAATATCTATATCTGAATCTGAACGCATTTTATCCCTTGCATATGTGCCATAGATTAACGCTATGCTAATCTCTTTTATTTCTAATACTTTCTTTCGCAATAATCCCTCTGCCCCCATAGTTTTCTGTATAATTGCTTTGATTTCATTAAATAGTGGATGTTTCTTATTAATGCTGAATAACCTTTGATTTCCCTTTTTGTGACTTATAATAATTCCCTGTCTTTCTAATGAGTTAATCCCGCGTTGAAATACTCCGGGATGTTTTTGTAAAATTTCTCCCAATTCACTTAAGTAATATTCTTTGTCAAGATGACTTGTCAGAGTTGCTAAAATTTGTGTTTGATTATCTGTATACATAATTACTTTATGCCTTTAGCATAAGATTTTATGCTTTTAGCATAAGATTATCAAGCAATTCGTAATTCACACCGCAACCATGCAGATTTTGTATTCGTCTGCTGATCTTACCACTTCGTCAATTTCCAAAACGAGAGTTTTGTCCGCCTCTACCGCCAATACAGATACTTTTGATTCTTTTAGTGTCTCAATTGTTTTTAAGCCGATAACCGGTATGTCAAATCTCATATCCTGTTTTGGACGTGCTACTTTTACAACAACAAAATTGTCCGTAATTTTCCCCGCTCTCTTTATACATTCATCGGTACCTTCCATCGCTTCAACCGCTACTATTGATTTATCTTTAACGCAGACCGTTTGCCCTATGTCAAGTTTTGCAATTTCTTTTGCGATTCCGTAACCGAATTCAATATCTTCTTTTTGTGATTTATCCTGTTTTATTTTTGTAAGTGTTCCTTTTTTTGCTAAAAAATCGGAAAGGTACATATTGGAAGGTAGAAAATCAATTCCTTCTTTTTTCAGTTCGTCACATACAGCGGAGAGAATTGAGTCGGCGGTTTTTGATTTAAGTTTTGCAAGAAGTGAGATTGCTCTGAAATCCGGCTTGACAGAAAAAAGTTTTGTGTGTTTAACTTGCCCCGCCATAACGCATTTTTTTATATTTTCTTTTTTGAGAATTTCAATGAGTTTGGAGAGTTGTCCTACATTTATCCAATATGTTTTATCGGCAGTATTTTCTATCTCTTTGCTCGTTTCATCATAAAGAGCAATCGCAACAACTTTTTCGCCTTTTTTTTTTGCCTGTTTTGTAAAAATTAAAGGAAAACTACCATTCCCTGCGATAAGTCCAAGCATATTTAACACCAGAGATTGAGAGATTAAGAGATTAAGAGATTAAGATTAATGAAAAGGCAAAATCTCAATCTTAATCTGCCTTTCTTTTAAACAAGCCCTTTAGTTCTTTTTGTAACTTTTGCTGTCCCTGTTTTTTTATTTCTCCCTCGGCAGAACTGATTTTATTTTTTATTTCTTCTGTTTTTGATAAAAGCATCTGTTCTTTATCAGTTAGATTTTTTAGTACTTCGGACTTCTTAACTTCCAACTGCTGTAGCAATTCCTTTTTTTTACTTTCCACCTGTTTGTCTAATTCCGCCTTAATTTTTGCTTTTGCTTCTTTCAAACTTTCGCCTATTAAATTATTTATACCCTGCTTAAAAATGTCGTCAAGGTTTGACTTTATATTGAAACTTGTATCTTCGCCTTTATTTATAAATTGTGCCGCCACGTTTATATCCTTTACATTTTTAAGTATTTGTTTAAAAATTCTTTGCGAATCAGTTTCTCTTTCAGGTGTGGCAAATCTAACATTTTTCATAGTCATATCTACTATGGAATTAAAATCAGTCCCTAACATTTCAAAATTTGCAGTGATATTAACATCGCCATCTTCTACAAATAAAAGATTACCCAATTTATCCATATTAATATCTTCTGGTTTCATCCCGACAATAGTTATATTAAAAGAATCCTTTGCGATATCTTTTGTATGGTCGGAAATTGCAGTTAATAAAAGTTGCTTTTTCTGGTTTTTACCTTCTATTTTTGCAGTTGTCGGGATACCCAATAAAACAGGATTACTTGTGATGTCAAGCACTCTGCCTGAAAAGTCAATTGCACCAGTTGTACCGGATAAGGCAATTTTTTCTATCAACATACCCGGCAAATTCTTTTCTTTAATAAAAACAACATCCATACCTTTTTGTCGTTTGTTAAGAAGTTTTTTATCTTCTTTACCGGCACTTGACGGTGTATATTTTCTGACAAGTTTTATGTAGTAAAGTATATTATTGAATCGTTCAATCCATATTGGTCCTATTAGTGTCTTTGTTATATTGCCTGCTGATAAATCAGGCACTTTTAATTTCGACATAATATTTTTATAATCGCTATCTTTTAGGTCATTTATTTTTTTGATAATATCTTTTCCTTCACCAAAATCGGAAGCAACATTATTTTTTGTGTTTTTAATTTCACCAAAGAGTTTTTCAGATGATTTTTTGGCATCTTTTAATTTTGATATTTTCTCTTTTGCTGATGGTATATCTGCTGCCGATTTTATTTCTATATCTTTTGCGTTCTCTAAAATTTCTGTAATTTCTTTGACCTTTGCATCAGTATTCATTTCAGAAATCAAGGTTTTATATTTTGCTTCTTTCTCTGCAAGTGATGATTTTGATGTTTCAATCTCTTTTAATGACGACAGTTCGGCAATATTAACTAATTTTTTGACATCTATATTTTTGAGATTTGACTGAACCATTTTCACATCGGATACAGCAGCCAGATTGCTTGCTTCCTGATCGGTCTTATTTTTTAATGAGGCAATGATTTTGTCTGTTATATCCGGTTTTTCTTTCTTCTGTTTTTTCTGTTTTTTTGGTGGAAGTGCACCTGATATTTTTCTTGTAGTTCCCCACTTCATACCGTTCACAGTCATCTCGTCAATTATCATTTTTTTAGATAACAGCGGAACTGGTTTTATCGCGAAACCTATTCGGTTTATTTCAATCAGATTTTTCCAGACATCATTTTTATTGGCAATCTGAATCCCTTTAATCTCTATTGCCATGTTTTTTAATTTTGTCTGAACTGAAACAATTTCCACTTTTGCACCAAAAACTGTTTCGCCGACGGATATAGTTATTTTTTTTATTATTCCGTCTGCAAAGAATATGGTGAATATAACCGTAATAATCGAAATTATTAGCGTCGGTAACACTGCTTTCCAGCGAATAACTTTCATAAAATATCCTCCCCTACTGTGGCAACTACAACATCGGCAGAGCAATCTCTGCCACTACACCCTATCCCCTGTCACCTGAATATATTTCAAAAAATTTTGTCAATTTGAAATATCTTATTATTTTCCAATCTTCTACTTTTTTTGCCCAATGTTCTCTGTAATAAACAATAAATTTTTTGACGGCAAAAAAAACAGGCAATGCAACAATCAAATTGATAACGAAACTTCCCATAACAATCGTGTTGTAAAATTTCGTGAATGGAACAATCGGCATATTATAAAGATTCGTCCAAAAATCTGTAAGAGAGGACGTGGTTACCAGCAATAAATAACCTATTTGATGTGCCATCGGGTCGGTCAATAAACCTACGAGCGAAAAAAACAACACCGATAAAAATGCAGCACTCCTATTAACATTCAAAAAAAATATCAAGAGAAGTATAAAAAGTTTGTGAAGGCAGAAAAACGGTGCAAGTCCCAGAAATGAACCGAGAACGATTCCCCATCCGATTTGTGTTGGCGTGGTGTTTGAATGCAGAATGGAAAAAATACTTTTTAGCGTTTTAATTAAAATTAACATTTTTCCTCCCGTGGTACAGGTCTTGTTATTCCTCTTTTTGAATTTTTTATGAAGTCAATAAATTCTCTAACTTCTTTTGATGGTCCTGCAGCATCAATTTGGTCAATTGCCTCGGCTACGGTAATGTCGGATGTAAAAACGGTTTTGTATGCTGACTTGATATCGCCAATCTGTTTTTCGTTGAGACCGTGTCTTTTAAGTCCGACGAGATTTAATCCAACTAATTTCGCTCTGTCGCTCTGTGCCTGGCAGAAAGGCGGAACATCAAGTACAACCATTGCCCCGCCACCCAGCATAGCAAATCTTCCAATTCGGACAAACTGATGAACTGCGGCAAGTCCGCCAATGATAACAAAATCACCTATTTCAACATGTCCGGCAAGTGTTGCGCAATTTGCAAAAATTACATCATTCCCGACGATGCAATCATGCGCCACATGTGAATACGCCATAAAAAGACAATTGTTCCCGATGCTTGTTAAACCATGTGCCGATGTTCCTCTGTTAAGAGTTACGGATTCCCGAATAACGCAATTGTCACCGATAACAATTTTTGTCGGTTCATCCTGATACTTCAAATCCTGTGGTGCAGTACCAATAAATGCAGAAGAAAATATCTTGCAATTTTTCCCAATTTCTGCATATTCAATAACGGTAAATGCTCCGACTTTTGTCCCACTTGATAAAATAACATTTTTACCAACAATAACATTTGGTCCTATTTCAACATCTTTTTCAATTTTTGCTGACTTGTCTATTATTGCAGTTGAATGAATCATATAACACCTCTGGTGTAGTTTAGTTTATAAAGTTATAAAGTAAAAACTTTATGAACTTTACAAACTTTATAACTTTTCTTTCCGTGTCTCTGTTATAGAGTTTATCCCGATGGCCTCTGTGATAATCTTTTTTTTCATTTTATTCCTTCGGAATTCTCATGGAATAAAACGATCTTAAAACGAAGACAAGGGCTATAGCCAGGAAAAGAACTCCCACTGGAAGGGCATATTTTCGCATACCCTCGGCAATAGCTATTTCCATAGCCAAAAGGCCAAAAAGGGTCGTAAATTTAATGATGGGATTAAGGGCTACAGACGAAGTATCCTTAAAGGGATCGCCCACTGTATCTCCAATAACACAAGCTGTATGCAAGGGAGTGCCTTTCTCTTTTAAGTCAACCTCGACTACCTTTTTGGCATTATCCCAGCAACCTCCAGCATTAGCCATAAAAATTGCCTGAAATAGACCAAAAACCGCAATAGCAATCAGGTAACTGATGAAGAAGGCACATGAGGAATTTGATTTGACTGGAGCAGATAATAAAGCAAAGGCTAAAGTAAAAGAGAAGATAGCCACAAAGATATTGAACATCCCGGCCTGGGCATATTGGGTGCAGATCTTAACTACCTCTTTGGAACTCTCAGTGGAAGCACTAATGGTTGCTGTATCATCTAACTTTATATTCTTCTTTATGTAAGCCACAGCCCGATAGGCGCCTGTAGTTACTGCCTGGATAGAAGCACCCGTGAACCAGTAGATAACCGATCCACCACATAAGAAACCCAGTAAGGTATAGGGATTCAGTAAATTCAGGATGGATTCAGGTTCAATCCCAAGGGTTTTTTTCAAAAGCAGGATCAAAGAGAATATCATCGTTGTTGCCCCAACAACTGCCGTACCAATCAAGACAGGTTTTGCCGTGGCCTTAAAGGTGTTACCGCAACTATCATTCTCTTCCAAATAATGCTTGGCTGTGTCAAAATTAGGCTCAAATCCGAAATCTTTTTTAATCTCCGAAGAGATATTGGGAAGGGATTCAATCAAGGAAAGCTCATAGATTGACTGGGCATTATCTGTAACCGGGCCATAGCTGTCAACGGCAATAGTGACAGGTCCCATTCCCAGAAAACCAAAAGCGACTAAGCCAAAGGCAAAGATAGAAGAATAATCCATAAATCTATCTAATCCGAAGGTGCTGGTATAATAAGCCAGAGACATCAGACCAAAGATAGCCATCCCTATCCAGAAAGCACTGAAATTACCCGCGACAAAACCAGAAAGGATACCGAGAGAAGCCCCGCCCTCTCTGGCTGCGGTAACTACCTCCTGACAATGCTTTGATTTAGAACTGGTAAATACCTTCACTAATTCAGGGATGATTGCTGCCGCCAATGTTCCACAGCTTATTATAATCGAAAGTTTAATCCACAGGTTATCAGGATACGAGGAGAGTTGACAATAACTCACGATAAAGGTGACGATGATGGAAAGGATGGAAGTGATCCAGACCAATGAGGTGAGGCAATCTTCAAAATGAATCTTCTTTTTGCCTTTATTCATCGCTTCAACCATTACCTTATTAATAAAGTAGGCACTTATAGAGGTCAGTATCATCAAGATACGCATCAGAAATATCCATGTAATCAGCTCAGCCCGATAATCGGAAAAGACACCCAGAACGATAAAGCTGATCAAGGCAACCCCGGTAACCCCATATGTTTCAAATCCATCCGCCGTAGGACCGACACTATCTCCGGCATTGTCACCAGTGCAATCAGCGATAACGCCAGGGTTTCTCGGGTCATCCTCCTTGATATTAAAGACTATTTTCATTAAATCTGATCCGATATCTGCAATCTTTGTGAAGATACCGCCACACATACGCAGAGCCGCAGCTCCAAGTGACTCACCAATAGCAAAGCCCACGAAGCAGGCACCAGCATATTGGCGGGGGATAAAAAGCAAAATTACAAGCATCATCATCAACTCTACACAGACTAAGAGAAGCCCGATACTCATTCCAGATTTTAGCGGAATATCCACCAATTTTATTGGCTTATTTTCTAAAGAGGAAAAAGCCATGCGGCTGTTTGCCAGGGTATTCATTCTGATTCCAACCCAGGCTACGCTATAAGAACCAAGAATCCCAATCACTGACCAGCCCAAGATGAGCAAAACCCCACTAATAGACATATTTTGCAAAACACCAAAGTAATAGGTGATACATATGGCAATGAATATTTCAAGGCAAATTAATAATTTGCCCTGTTGTACCAAATATGTCTTACAGGTCTGGTAAATCACATCTGATATATTTAACATTGATTTATGAGCGGGTATACTCTTTACTTTGAAGTATTCATAAAGGCCAAAACCCATTCCAAGAAGACAAACAAGAAAACCACCGAGCAATAGATAGTATTGATTCGTGGTTAATATCGGCATCTCCAATGCTGTCTCACTCGCAAAGACAGGCGAGGCAAAAACATAAAAGAAAAAACTTAACACCCCTTTTTTAACTAAACCACTTTTTAATCCTTTAATCATCATCATCTCCTCCACTGATATAACGTCGTAATGTCAAAAATGTTTTGACATTTCCACAAGTCCACAAGGTAGAACAGGATCTTCAGTCCCTGTGTATTAGTTAAACGGTCTTCCGCCACTAAAACTTTGGCGGATTTCCAAGGAGACCGTTCACTACCAATCATTGAAATCCCGATACACTGAACTGACGCTGAACTGTTCTGCGTCTGTTCTGCGTGGTTTTTTATGGTTTATCAACCAACACAAATGTGAACTCTGCTTCTGTTACCGGCTTTCCTTCAACAAAAGCACAACCACGAATTATTCCGGTTGTCTGCTTTGCTTTTACGACATTAACATCAAGATAAAGTACATCGCCCGGAAAAACCGGCTTTCTGAATTTCACATTATTTATTGACATAAAGTACGCAAGTTTTTTGTTTTTTAATTCTGGTTTTGACAGAAATAAAACACATGCGGTTTGTGCCAGTGCCTCTACAATCAGTACGCCCGGCATTATTGGCTGTTCAGGAAAGTGCCCCTGAAAGAATGGTTCTCCGATAGAAACATTCTTTATTCCGACTGCCCTTTTTACTTCTTCAACCAAAATTACTTTGTCAATAAAAAGAAATGGATACCTGTGCGGTATGGTTGCTTTTATTTCGTTGATATCAATTATTTTACCGTCGGGAATTTGCCACAATGGTTTTTGCGAAGCAGCAACAGGTGTTTGCATCCCTTCTAAAATTTTTTTTGCAAATTCCACATTGTTTTTGTGACCGCATTTTATGGCGAAAATTTCCATTTTATTGAGTGAACTTCCAAGAAGCGAAATGTCGCCTATTAAGTCAAGAATTTTATGTCTAACAAACTCATCCTCAAATCTCAATTTTGTAAAAATTTTTTTCTCGCCGATTACTACGGCATTTTCAAGCGATCCACCTTTTGCAAGTCCTTTATTTTTAAGTGCCTCAATTTCATAATCAAAGCAGAAAGTTCTGGCAGGTGCAATTTCTTTTTCAAAAATTTCCTGAGTTATGTCAAGAGATAAAAACTGGGTTGATAATAGCGGATGATTGTAAAAAATTGTACAGGAAATATGAAATTTATCGGACGGAATTGCAGTTATAAGAACATCGCCGTTTTTATAGACAACAGGTGCTAAAAGATTGAAACATTTTTTTTCCGCTGAAAGTTCAGTCGTTCCTGCTTTTTTTATAAGTTCAACAAACGGTAAGGCACTGCCATCGGCAATCGGCGGTTCGTTAGAATCCATTTCAACTGTTAGATTGTCAATATCAAATGCAAATAATGTTGCAAGAAGATGTTCAACTGTATGAACAGAAGTTTTTTCATCAAGTCCAAGAGTTGTACCTCGCACGGTTGTGAGAACATTTGAAATATCCGCTTTTACCTTCGGATTGTCAGGCAAATCGGTTCTGACAAAAATTATTCCCGTGTTTTCAGTCGCGGGTTTTAATTTAATTGAAACATTATTGCCTGTGTGAAGCCCTATCCCCGAATAAAAAACCTCTTTTGAAATCGTTTTTTGTCTACCCATAGTTCGCTCCGCTCACACGCGAATTGCCGCTAATCTAACGCGAATACTCGCGAATTATTCGCGTGTATTAGCGTTGCCTTCCTCATTCGCGTGTATTCGCGTTTTTAGTTTTTTAATTTCCTCAAATAATTCCGGAAGTTTTTGTATCAACGCATAAATCCTCATCGCTTGTTTATGCGGTCTTGCAGGATAGCCAGAAACGGTTTCTTTCGGCGGAACATCACCGATAACTCCTGCCTGTGCGGCAATTATTGCACCGTCACCGACGGTGATATGTCCTATAAGCCCCGCCTGACCTGCGATTGTAACACCGTTTCCTATTTTTGTGCTTCCTGAAATTCCCGCCTGTGCCACTATTATAGAGTTTTCACCAATGTGGACATTGTGGGCAATCTGAACAAGGTTGTCAATTTTTGTGCCGCGCCCAATAAATGTTTTTCCGGTTGTTGCCCTGTCAATCGTAACATTTGCACCGATTTCCACATCATCAGCAATTTCAACAATTCCTATCTGAGGGATCTTTTTCAGCGACAGCGACGAACCGCTTTCCGCAACATAACCGAATCCATCGCAGCCAATAACCGTCCCGGAGTGTATTATCACATTATTGCCAATAATTATATTTTCTCTCATTGTAACATTCGGATAAATCAGACAATTTTTTCCTATTTTTGAATTTCTACCGATATAACAATTCGGATAAATAATTGTTCCGTCATCAATTTTTGCATTCTCATCAACCATAACAAAGTCCGAAATTGTCACATTGCTACCTATTTTTGCCAATTCAGAGATTGAACAATTTTCAGAGATCCCGGACGGATGTTTTTCCGTTTCTTTAGCAATGAACATAATTACTTTTGCGTAAGAAAGGTATGGATTTTTTGAAACAATGGCGGGAATTTTAATCCCGAATGCGAGATCTTTTTGGTTTTCCGATATGATTATAGCAGAAGCGTTTGTTGAGCCGATATATTGTTCGTATTTTGGATTTGAAACAAATGTAATATCGCCTTCTTTTGCATCGGTAATCCCGGCAACATTTGTAATAATCGTATTTTCATCACCTAATATTTCACCGCCCGTTATTTCAGTAATTTCTTTTAATGTTTTTTTCATAAACACAGAGAAAAACACAGAATGCACAGAGAAAAGGCACAGAAATTACGGAGAAAACACACAGAGTCACAGAGTTTAAATTTCTGTGTTCTTTCCGTGTCCTTCCTCTGTGTTCTCTGCGTCAATTCTGTATACTCTGTGATTCTCTCACTTCAGTTTCTTCAATACCTTATCCGTTATATCCTGTGCGTCCTCACCATAGATAAGATTGCAGGAATCAACCACTACCGTAAGCCCTTCCTCGGAAGACACCTCTTCTATGGTGTCATAAATTTTTCCCATTATATTTTTTTTTGCCTTGTTGTTTATTGCCTTTTCTTCCTGTTTTGTATCGCTAATATATTTTTCAAGATCATCTTTTTGATTCTCAAGCGACTTTTTTTTCGCTTCTATATCTGCGGTAGTAAAGGTAGGGGATGCTATGGCAGTCGTAAATGTAGTCGACGATACATTGGTTACAGTTCCGGTATCTACGACAATAACGGTCTCTGTGGAAGATATTATTTGTGTGGAAACCTCAACGGTATCGGTTGACAATTTTACATCTGGAATTGTCATAGAATCAACAATCGGTTCTTGTGCTTTTTCTTGTAATTTTTTTTGTGCTTCGTCATATTTTTGAAGTTGGTCATCCATATTTTCTATTTCTAATTCAGTTGCATCAATCTGTAACCGAAAATTCTTTATACTTTCTTTGCGGATATTTACATTTGCAGACAATTCATCTTTGATTTTTTTTGCGTCGGGATATTCCTCCATAATGCGATTCATATCTACACATCCGATATGTTGGCTGGAAATGGTGGCAGAATAAAGAAAGGTGGATAAGTGGATAAGTGGATAAGTAATTAAAAACAAGTGAATAAGTGAATACGTGATTAAGTGATTAGTAGAGGCACTCCACATAGCCACATAGCCACTTAACCACTTTTTTGTTTTCACTTTCCCTCCATTAAAACACCTGTCCCATTGTGAAATAAAATTGTGACAATTGTTGTTCGTCGGGCAAATGATTAAATCCATATCCCCAATCAATTCTAATAGGAAGCACTGGCATCGGTCTTATCCGTAGTCCAAACCCCGCACCTGTTTTTAGTTGATTTTCTTCAGAGCCAATATTCCAACTTACATCTTTATTTTTACTCCATGATCCACCGATGTCAGCAAATATCGCAGCGGACAAAATGGAACGTCCTTTTTCCTGAACAATGGGGAATTTATACTCCAAATTAGATACAAAAATTATTTTTCCTTTTTCAGGCGGTCCTATTTCTCCAAAATCGTAACCGCGAACAGTATCGGCACCGCCCAAGAAATATCTTTCATAAATAGGAACTTCATTGGACGGTGAAAATTCCTTAACATATGATATACGAGAGTTTAAGCCGAGAACGAATTTCCATAATGTCGGAATAAATTTTGATGTTGTTAATGTGGGTTTGTAAAAATTAAGAGTTCCACCTAATGGCCCACCCGCAAGTTTTACAGAGATAGAATTCCTGGAACCTCTTGTTGGGTCAAACACATTATCTCTCGTATCGCGGCTAATTGCGGATGTCAATGAGGAAGAAACATCCTTGGAAGCGGTAATCTGACTTGTCAAATCGCTATCTATGTCAAAAACCTCCACTTCTTCATATGCGTAGGTAAAATTAAGCGACGAAATATCCGAGAGCGGTTTGCCGATTCTTATATCGCCGCCTCTTCTTCCTTCCTTGTAAGCAGTTGAATCACTACCGTAACTTCTGGATACTGTTGTATTAAAAACATCAACTCCGAACAGAAGTTTTTTTCCAAAAAGATATGGCTCGGTAAATCCGATTTCGTAATTTTGTTTTAGAGCACCGAACTCATATGTAACACTTAATTTCTGTCCTCTTCCAAAAAGATTCAATTCCGTAACCTGGATGTTGCCTACGACTTTATCAACAGAGGAATACCCCGCACCGAGAGAAACAAGTCCGGTTTTGTCTTCTTCAACTTCAATAGCAAGATTGGCTTTATCCGATTCCTTTGTTTCTTCAATGTCAACTTTGATATCCTTGAAAAATCCGAGATTGTAAAGCCGCTCCTGACTTTTTCCGATTTTTCCGACGGCAAAAACATCCCCTTCTTGGACAAGGAGTTCTCTTTTTATCACATACTCCTTTGTCTTGGTATTCCCGTCAATGTAAATTCTGTCAATATAAACAATGCCGCTTTCAATAATTGTGAAAGATGAATGGACAATACCGGTTTCATCATGTTTGTCTAACTTTTCTGAGAATTTTGCACGGATATAACCTTTGTCACCATAAAGCGACTTAATGTTTGATTCATTTCCTTCATACTTGGATTGATTAAAGATTTCGCCTTCTTTGAAATTAAAAACTTTCAAAAGTTCATTTGAAGAGAACACAGTGTTTCCAGAAAAATTTACTTTTCCATTTTTATATTGTTTCCCCTCATCAATTTTAATTTTTATGAACATTTTTGTGCGAGTGTCATTGTAAATAATTTCCGGCTCAGCGATTATAACCTTCAAATATCCGCAATCCTTGTAAAATAATTCCACTTTTTTGATATCGTCTTTGAATGTCTCGTCTTTATAAACCTTTTTTCTCTTACTAGCAAAAAGTTTTTTGATTTTTTTTGGTTTGAAATTTTTCACACCATCAATTGTTACATCGCCTATAAGTATTTTATGACCCTCGGTAACTGAAAATGTTGCCGTTGCAAAACCGGATTTTTCATCAGTCGTAGAGAAATCTTCAACCTTTACATCAGCATAGCCCTTATCTTTGTAAAGTATGATTATTTTTTCCATATCATCATGGATTTTTCTTGTATCATAACCCTCTTTTTCTTTTGAGAAAATTTCTTCTTTTAATTTTCTGTTGGAAAACTCCTTATTGCCCTTAAACTCAATTTTTTTTATTATAAGTTTTTCCTGCAAAATAAATATTACTTTCGCACCATCTTTGAAATCCGAAACATCAGCCGCAACATCCGAGAAAAGTCCGAGTTTGTAAATGTTTGAAATATCCTCGTCTATAAGTTTCTGTTCAAACTTATCGCCCTTACTAATTTTTACAGCATCTTTTACAACTCGCACTTTGACATTTCTTAAACCAGAAAACTCAACAGCCCTGATTTTTTTAGGTTTTATGTTTTCTGAGAAAAGCAAAGTCAGAGTCACCATTCCGCATAAAAAAAATAAAACAATTTTCTTATTCATAATTTTAATTAGCCACGAATAAACACGAATTTGTAATCGCTGATTTCATATCGGCGTTCATACACGCAAATTAAAATTTGCGGTTACATGTTTTCATTCGTGCATATTCGTGGCTTTATTTCCTCCCGTCCATCTGCTTTCCAATTATACAAAGTTTAGAGTAAAAAGTCAAATTACTTTTTTTTGTCCAGCTTTGGAGCGGTTCCGAATCGCCAGTATTTTTCAAAGGAAAATTTACTGGGTCTTTCGCCAGATTCATTTTTTTCAAGTTCCTGCGTTGTCCTGAACATTATTCCACTTTTCATTCTGTAAGATAATTCGATTTCGTGTTTTAATGAAAGTCTATTTTCAAATTCGTCAAATTTTATTCCGTAGCCGGCCGAAAATCCACGGGTAAATGATTTGCCAAACTGAAGTTTTGTTCCTCTGTATAAATCAATAAGAGACGGTTGTGCGACTATAGATGGTGAAGTGGCAGATGTTTCTCGTTTCATTGAGAATTTATCTATAAATCCGGTTTTTTTAAGAAAAAATTTTATAAACGGAGTTGTTAATAATGTAGCAACGGATTTTGATATTTCTTCTGCAGAAAATGGCTGTTTTCGTTTTGTATCCGCAAGACCCATTGCCGCTTGTGCAGAAAGTTGTTCTTCCATTTGCGGATTTGTTTTTGATGAGAATTTCGGTTTTGCATCATCAAGAGGTCCTCTGTCAACCGTTAAAATTATCGTATCAGGAACATATTCAGTTATCATTTGATGTGTTGTCAAATCCTCTCTTCTTTTTTCAATTTCTGTCTCTGCTTCCGCCCTGCCTGACAGAAAAAGTTTGCTATTTTCCGCTTCAAAGATTGCCTCTATTATTGTAAAGTTTCGTCCGAGATAATCCAATTCTCCACGAAGTGCCTCAACCCTGCCTGTAACAAGAGGCGATGAACCTTTACCATGAAGTAAAATCTCCCCTTTTGCCTCAACCGACGCAAAATCCTTTTCATACCAGCAGTCCGAACCTGCGATAATTTTCAAATTCCAGTTTGCATTTGCAAGCATTTCACAACTTCCTTCTTCTACTCCCCCATCGTTATTATCGGAACCGGGATAGGTAAATCTGGAATGTGTTAGTTTCATACACCCGTCTATGTTCCAGTTATCCGGTGTACCAAAAAATTTTATATCCGAATTGATTTTTGCTTTTGACGGATTTGGTAATGTTGTTATATCCGACACAATCGGTATCGTTTTCGATTTAATTTGCAAATCATTGATTGTAACCGGAATGGCTTTTCGGGGAGTTATCAGATGAAAATTAAAATTGTCCAGATTGAATCCGTCGGCGAGCATTATTTCGCCGGTTAGTGCTATCGGTTCTTTATCAACAAAAGAATGCAGATTTTTTAATTTTATTTTTTTGCCGGAAAAATCAATTTCACATTGAACATCGGTTAATTTTTTGAATATATCGTTAAGTTGAATCTCATTCGCACTCGCTGTAAAATCGCCTTTCATCTCGGGTTTGTTCAGAGTTCCCCTTATATTAATCTTGCTTGAAAAAGTTCCTTTTGCTTTTTTTACCGATTTTGTTAATGATTGAAGTATTGCCAAATTACCGTTGTTGATTTTCAAAGAAATATCAATCGGATAATGGACAAGTTTTTTTCTCGCCTCGTCGGTCAAAGGAAGCGGAGCAGTTCCGTTGCCCTCAAATGAATAAAGTTTTGCCCGTGAAATTTTAAGATATTTTAAGTCCAGAATATTTTTTGATAACTGAAAAAATGCCGATGCGATGTCAAAATCAAGATTTTTTAGTTTCCCGTTGGTAGAGTTCAAAAGACAGGTAACAGTTGGCTCGTCGGGTTTGCCCGACGCTTTCAGGTTGAAATTGGTATTTCCTTCTGCTGTAATTTTTATATCAAGCAAATTTATCAGGTCGCCCATTGGAATATTTTCACCTTCTGCAATGAAGTCCAGATGATCATTTGTAAAAGTTCCGTTCATATAAAATAATCTTTTGCCTTTTTCAAAGATTGAAAAATTATTTATGGTAAATCCGGGCGGTTTTGAAAAGTCCACCTTTCCAGTTATTTGTGTAAATTTCCCAACTTCCGCCAGAGGCGGACTTACTTGGTCAGGAATAAACCGAATGACTTTGTTTTTATATTCAATGTAATGTTTTGAATTTTCCAACTGCTTCTGATTTACCCATAAACCGACCGTTGAAACAGCTGCTTTAACGGTATGCGCCGCATTCCTGTGCATTGTGCCGTCGGCGGTGATACCACCAAAAAGAGTAACTCCTGGAAACTTGAGGTTTCGTATTTCTGCTATTATTCTGAAGATAATTTCTTTCCTGAAATCAATATATGTGTCCGGCAGAATTTTTATATTTGTGTCTGACCATTTTATAGATCCTTTTGAAAAAATTATTTTTTTGCTTTTAAACGAGAATTTTCCATCAATAGAATCAACTGTCCTGTGATTAATCGTAATGTTTTTACCGGAAAAATCCGTTGTAATTTGAGGGTCATTAAAATCACCGAATATATTTAATTCAATGTTCTTCCAAGTTCCGGATAAGGGATATGTGCTTTTTACTAAATCAAAAATGGTCCCAGTTTTTAAGTTACTTAAGGAAATGTTTAGCCCGGAAAATTCCTTTTTGCCTAAATCAATAATTCCTGAAATTTCTGCCGTTGCCCCGTCAATAGATAATTTGGTTTCCTCAACTTTTAATAAATTATGGTTGAGCAAAATTTTCCCATGTCCCTTTGCCATTTTTTCAAAAAGTGTTCCGTCAAAATAGTAGTTGGCAAGCAATTGCGGATTATCCATCTTCCCACGCACAGTAATTTTTCCGATAAAAGGGCCGTTGAAATTTTTGTTAAAATTTCCGGTATCAAGTGAAAAATCAATATCGGATGATAGATATTTTGATGAAATAGCGTAGGAAGCGGTGCCTATAATCCTATTACCCCATGTGATTTTTTTAAGGTCTATTTTTTTACGGTCGTAATTCCCGTAAGCAAAGAGTTTTTCTGTAATTTTATCAATTGTCAGATTATTAGATGCTATTTTGAACTGCGTGAAATTATTCGTTGGCGATTTTTCACCTGTAATTTGTATATCGCTGGTAATCGTTTTTTCCGCCACAGACGGACATATTCGGTCAGATACAACGAATTCGTTAAGTGATAAGTTAATGTCAATCCTGTTCTTGTCAATTTCACCTGAAAGCCGCAGTGATGTTTTTGACGCTTTCTGTTGCACTGCAAGTTCAGTAATTATAATCTTTGATATGTTCGTCTTAAAAGAAGTTACAATTAAATTGTAGGGAATATTCTTAAAAAGTTCGCCGCGAGTTATCGATATTGTTCCATATGGTTTTGGATTTATTAGATTGCCGTCCCAGTTTATTTTACCAGTTATATTACCCGATATAATATTCTGTTCAACTCCGATAAAAGGCAAAATTATATTGCTATTGCATCGAGAAAAATTCAGATAACCGGATGTTTCTTTTTCTCTATTTAGGGATATTTTTAGCGCACCTGATAATCCGTCCATTTTCAGGTTTTTTATGCAGATTCCATCTTTGTCGTATAAAAACTCACCGGATAGTGAGGTTGTGCTTCCATTGATTGTTATATTGCGTGTCTGACACACGTCTTGCCGCGAGGCAGGTCGTGAAGCGGGACGCCGGGCAGGTCGGGCAGACGTCGGATAGCCATCAGGCAGGCCCGCCTGCGCCGAATCTTCGGCGGGCAGGTCGGATGAAAAAGACGCTGCAATTTCCGGATTTTCTAAATAGATATTTTTTACATATCCGTGGATGTCTCCTATAAAACCGGAAACATTTTTGTCAAACCCCACTGGATCCCGCATTGCGGGACTATCCAACGGGGTAAACATAGATATATCAACATTATTACAATGGAAATTTAGTTCGTTATATTTTCCGAAAAATGAAATGTTTGTGGTATCGTATTTTATGTTTCCCTTTGTAATTTTTGATTTATCTCCTTCTATATTTAGAGCGAAATCGGAACCTGTAATGTTAGCCCAACCCTTTCCGTTTTCCCATATAATTCTGCCTGAAACATTTTTTGGTGACCTGCTTCTAATAGATAAATTATCCGCTGTTATCTTTCCCACAATTTTTGGGTTGTCAAAAGTCCCAGTTATTTTTGTATCAAGCGAAATATCAGAGGAAACATAATCCGAATGGATTCCCATATTCCGAACGGTAAAAGATAAATCAAGATTGCTTTTTTGTATTTTAGTGCCTGTTGAAAAAGTGTTATTGGTGTCATTCTGAACTCGTTTTAGAATCTTGTCCCCCGACGAACGAATAGACCCCGAAACAAGTTCGGGGTAGTTTTTGTTTTCAACAAAAACTATTTTACCTGATAGAATTATATCGCCCGAAAAAACCGTTGCTGTTGAGTTAATATCCCATCCGTCATTACAGAAAATTAAATTTGTTCTTACATTTTCTAATGTCATACCGTTTGCTATTTTTAAGTTATTATGTCGCAGATTTATTGTTAATCTTTTATCTGGTAATTCAAAAGAACCGTCAAACGAAACAAGTGATTCCGGTAAATATTGAAAAGTGGTCGTTGGCAAAAGATGCTTCGCGAATTTTCTTAAATTGTTTATATCACCGGATACTTGTGATATAACTCGGCACTTCTTTTCTTCTTTAAGAAGGGCTGGGTCTAAAATTATGTTTGATTTTAATTTAAGGTTAAGTTCGTCTGATTTTAAGTTGCCCGAAAGATTAAAATTACCATTTTTTCCAACTATATTAAAATTGCCATTGAGTTTTTCCAAATTGTTAAGCGATGCATTCTCTACATTGCCATTTAATTTCACCGACAAGTCCTTGTTAATCATTCCGGCTACTTTTATGGTAGATGAAAAATTATTTTTTCCGGTCGCCACTACTACGGCTTTAAGTTTAACCACATAATTATTGTTTTTATTAACTGCCTCAAAATTGATGTTGTTAATTGTAAAAGTACTGTCATAGATGACTGTTCCGTTATTTACTGAAACTTTTATTGGGAGTAAAATCGTTGGATGTTTATCGGATTTTTCAAGGAGATACTCTAATGCAGGAATATTTACCCGCCACGGCGGATTTTCAATTTGCGGGTTGATAAGGGTTATACTTTCAATTGAATCTAACCCATTGCTTATTTTCTCCTGCCCGACCTGCCCTGCCGTCAGGCAGACGGACATCAGACGGGTAAGATTGACGGAAATAACCGTTTTCTCGCAGTTAAAACCTTCAAATTGTACTTTTTTCAGAATTATTCTGTTAAAAGGGAGCAATACTACTTTTTCTATTCGGACAGGTTTTGATATGGCAAGTGTAAGTTGTGACTGTGCAAGATATTTTAACGAGGTTGTCCAAATGCTAAGTTGTATAAAAAGATAAACGCTGGCAAATAATACTGTCAATACAGATAAAATTAAAATTATTTTTTTCATTCATTTATTTTGTTTTTTTGTTTTAAGAAGTCCGCTACTATATGCAATTCCATATCGCTTATAGTATTTTTCTTTTAACTGCTCGTGGTCTTTAAGATCTTTGATTTGTTCCATATTTTTGCTCCGTAAATACCCGTTCCTCTCTAATTTATTGCCTCGACAAGCATGGACTTAAATATAAGTTTTTTTACATCCGTAGAATAATCAATTTCTATTGTTGTTCCACTCGGGATTTTTTTGGAAAGTATTTCTTCCGCAATGCCATCCTCAAGATATTTTGAAATTGTTCTGTGTAGCGGTCTTGCCCCGTATTGCGGGTCAAATCCCTTTTCAAGCAGGAAATTTTTTGCCTTGTCGGTTAAATTAACAGAAAATCCCTGTCGCTTAGTTTTTTTTGATACTCTTTCCAAAAGTAGTTCAAGAATTTTTTTCATAGCATCTCTGTCAAGCGAATGAAAAACAATTATATCATCAAGACGGTTTATAAATTCCGGGTTCAGCGTTTTTTTTAATTCTTCCATTACCGTTTCTTTCATTGAAGAAAAATCCTTTTGCACATCCTCCTGAGCAAGAAATCCAAGTGATTTGCCTTTTGAAATCAGTCGTGCTCCGATATTGGATGTTATGAGAATTATGGTGTTTTTGAAGTTAACTTTGTGACCAAGATTATCTGTTAAAATTCCGGTGTCCATTATCTGAAGAAGTATGTTTAACACATCCGGGTGCGCCTTTTCAATTTCATCAAGCAAAATTACAGAGTATGGTTTACGACGAACCTTTTCGGTAAGTTGTCCTCCCTCGTCGTAACCGACATATCCGGGTGGTGCACCTATCAGATTGGAAACAGAAAACTTTTCCATATATTCCGACATATCTAAACGAATCAGAGAATCTTCATTCCCGAACATAAACTCTGCGAGTGCTTTTGCCAGTTCCGTTTTTCCAACACCAGTCGGACCCAGAAATATAAAAGTTCCTATTGGTTTTTTAGGGTCTTTAAGTCCAGTCCGCGTTCGTCTTATAGCGTGTGATATGGATATAATCGCTTCGTTCTGACCTATTATTCTTTTATGGAGTTCATCCTCCATTTTCAGAAGCCGTCCTGATTCTTTTTCAGTAAGTTTTGTCAAAGGAATTCCCGTCCATTTTGAAACAATTTCTGCAATATCTTCTTCAAAAATTGTGGTTTTTGTCTGGGTTAATGTCTGCTTCCACTTCTTTTTATCATCGGCAAGTCCGCATCTTAATTCCGCTTCTTTGTCCCGCAGTTTTGCGGCATTTTCAAATTCCTGATTGTTGACCGCCTTGTCTTTTTCAATCACTGTATTTTCAATCTTTAGTCCTTTATCCTTAAACTCCGACGGAAAAGATGTCGCTTTTAGGTGTGCCCGACTACCTGCCTCATCTAAAAGATCAATTGCTTTATCAGGAAGATACCTGTCTACGATGTATCTATCAGATAATTTCGTTGCAGCAATAATTGATTCGTCGGAATATTGGACATTGTGATGTATTTCATATTTTTCTTTAAGACCCTGTAAAATTTTTATCGTCTCTTCAACACTTGGCGGATGGACAGTTATCGGTTGAAATCTTCTTTCAAGCGCCGCGTCATGTTCAACATATTTTCTGTATTCGGAAAAGGTTGTGGCTCCTATACATTGAAGTTCCCCTCGGGATAACGCCGGTTTAAGCATATTGGATGCATCAATAGCACCTTCCGCTGCCCCTGCTCCTATTACCGTATGAAGTTCATCTATAAAAAGAATTATGTTGGTCTTCGCAGCCCGTATTTCATCCATTATATTTTTAAGACGTTGTTCGAATTCTCCTCTGTATTTTGTGCCGGCAACAACTCCGGATAAATCAAGGGTAACAACCCGTTTGTTAAGTAAAATTTCCGGCGCATCCTGATTTATGATTTTCTGTGCAAGTCCCTCAACAATTGCGGTTTTACCGACGCCTGGGTCACCTATCAAAATCGGATTATTTTTTGTTCTTCGTGCTAATATCTGAATCAGCCGTTCAATTTCAGTTTCCCGTCCTATCACGGGGTCAAGTTTCCCATCTCTTGCCATTTCAGTTAAATCGTGACCAAATTCGTCAAGAGTAGGTGTTTTGGATTTATACTTATGTCGAGGTAACGGCGACGGCGACGCCGTGGTTGTTTCACCAAGCATATTTATTATTTCTTCCTTAACCAAATCATATGTTAAATTATAGTTCTCAAGTATTGCCGTTGTTTTCAAATCGGGGTCTTTAAGAAGCCCGAGCAAAATATGCTCGGTGCCGACATAACTGTGTGCCATTTTTTGGGCTTCCTCAATTGCATATTCCAAAACCTTTTTTGTTTTACGAGTCAACGGAAGTTCGCCGTATTGAAGCAGATTATCGCCGACAGGAAGCATTTTTTCAATTTCAATTTTTATTCTTACGGTGTGAGTACTCAAATTTGATATTATTGAAGCAGCAACTCCGTCATCAAGAACTAAAAGTCCCAGTAAAATATGCTCAGGCATAATGGAGTCATTGTTTAATCGTTTTGCCTCTTCCTGCGCAAGTCGTATTGCCCGCTGTGCCCTTTCAGTAAATCTGTTATACATTTTTTCGCTCCAAATTAGTTTATTTTAATATATTGACATCCACCCGACGGTTCTGTGCTCTGTTTTCTGGTGTATCATTTTTGGCAATTGGTTTCTTGTATGCAAAACTGTTCACTGTTATTCTTGTTTCAGCAATTTCGTTCCGGACAAGATAATTCTTGACAGTCATCGCCCTGCGGGAAGCAACATCTTTGTTAATTTTTTCACTGCCAAATGCACAGGTATTGCCTTCTATTACCACTTTATTTTCAGGAAAGTTTTTTAGAATGTCTATCGTCTGATTTAATGCCTGTTGCGTTTCTTTCGCCACAGGCGAACCTACTCGGTCGGAAAGTTCAGCCGATTCATACCCAAAAAATACACGGGTAATTATTGTGTCCTTTTTTACCTCTTTAATCTTTGATACTAACGGCTTGGGTGGCGAAGTTGCTATTTCAGGTGCTCTCGGTGCGTGCAAAACTGACTGAATATTCTCATCTAAAATACCGGGAACTATCTCAATAATTTCTTCTTCTCCGAGCGAGTCCGTGGCCAATCTCGTCACGGCGGGATTGCTTCGTCGTCCCGCTTTGCGGTCGCCACAGGCGACCTCGCAATGACAATTGCGGCACAACCTCTTCAGTAACTTTAGGTGTTTCGGATGGTGGTTCCTCGGTTTCTTTTGCTTCAGCGACCATAAATGGTCGC
>JAZDKR010000058.1:0-4153 GCA_043802785.1 Elusimicrobiota bacterium | reverse complement strand
GTATTACTTTTTTGCCTTCCTTTTTAGCAGATTTTCTATCACATCAAGAGCAGTTAATATACTTTTTGAATCAAGAGGTTTATAATTCTCGGATTTATGTATCGGTTTATCAACTTTTCTCTCACCTTCAAGAAGAGTAATGATGTTCAAATCTATATCAAAATATGAAAGCAAAGTATGTGTTGATGGACTTCCATATTTTACATAATTTAATGAAGAATAATCACCGCCTAATTGACTCTCTAATTGTAGTAAAACAAAATCTAAATTGGGATAAATCTGCTTAAATAAGGTGAAATCTACAAGTATTCTTTTAAGCATTGCATTCTCTGTATATGCTTTACATTCAATCGCCATTTCAAATTTTTTATCAATATAAACATGAACATCTGTTTTTAATGTGTAATAAAAATCTTTTAGATTCTCCTTAATGTATTTTTTAACTTCGGGACTTTTGATTCTTTCAAGATATATTTTTTTAAGCGGAATTTTTACCGTTTGTTTTTCTAATGATAACCTTCTATTGTTTAATCCTAATTCTTTCCAAGCAATCTCCACCAAACTTTTTGTAATACTTTCAACTAACAAGCCCTTACCAGCCCTTATAACACCACCATATGCCCTATCATCGGAATGTTTGGCTTTCTTGTCTATGCCTTTTACTAAAAATTCATATGCATTAATAAGGGACTGAGTATCTTTTGACAATTTTATACTTTTATCCATTTTTTTCCTTAAAATTAAATAAGTCAATATTCTGTTTAATTCTTGTCTCCGACCTTTTGCAATACTCTTTTGAGATATCAATGCCTAAGTATCTTCTGCCTAATTTTTTTGCTACAGCGGTTGTTGTTCCTGCCCCGTTAAATGGGTCTAATATGATATCATTTTTGTAACTAAATAACTTTAAAACTCTCTCAACAAGATGTTCGGGAAACATTGCCGGGTGCCCGAAATCTTTCATCTTTCTTTCTGGTGCAATTGACCATTTTGCAACGACCCATTTTTTAAACTCTTCATCATTTATATCTATATTTTCTTTTAATCCTGATTTATTAAGCGCTCCCTTTGCAAATATTTCTAAAAATTCCCATGTATATTTTAGATAGGGACTACTTGGGCTTTTCCAGCTGCCCCAAGCAGTATATTTGCAATTGTAATTATTTTTTTCCCACAAAACTTCGCCTTTCCAGATAAGTTTTTTCTGCATAAAAAAGTTACTAATAATATGATGGCTCGGAATATAATCAGAAAAAAGTGGCTGTATATTTACAACAATCCGTCCTCCAAATTTAAGAACTCTTACACACTGGTCAAAAATGGAAAAAAGTTTATCAAAATATTGTTTCCAACCTGCATTATCCTCATTTGACGTATAGTCCAAACCAAAATTGTACGGCGGAGAAGTAAAAATTAAATCGATGCAATTATCCGGCAATTGTTTCAATATTTCTTCGCTCTTCCCGCATAAAATTTTATTTACAAATTCTTTTGGTGTATCATTATTTGTTTGAGAAAAATTATTATTGGCAGCATAAAAAAATATTCCTCTTTTCAACTCTTTTTTCTCTCTATCTTTAACTTTTCTCTCTTTGTTATACCCTACATATAACCTTTTTTTGCCTTTTAATCCATAACTTTTTATATTTGTAATGCTTTCTAATAAACGAAGGAATAACTCAGACCCACCATTATAATTTTTGGCTAATTTTTCAATGTTATTCTTAAAACTTGAAAAATCTAATTGTCTTAAATTAACAACAAATCCCCAATTTGCAATTTCATAATAGATATCACTTTTGGGATACAATGAAAACAGATGTTTTAGTAATACTACTGATTTATTATCAACATTGGTTTCTATGTTTATGGTTCTGTAATTGCTTAAGTTATCTACAACATTGTAAAAAACAGGACTCTCTTTTATAAAATGTTTTTGTTTTTCGATTTTTTTATATTTCATACAAACAATTCTACTTTTTTTCATTGCGACCTCTGTCAAAAAAGTATGGAAGTTATACTTTATTTCTAAATTCTAAACTTTTTTACTCTTTTATTTCCTATAGATACTTTTTTACCAGTTCGTGCATCTCCTCGTCGGAAATCCCAATGGTTCTTTCCGCCTCGTATTGCATATCAATCCATTCTTTGATTTTTAGAACACCTGGATGATCTTTTTCAACCTTAACTTTCAGGTGATGATTTATCCAGTAGACAATTCCTGCTACACCAGATTTATCGGTAATTCCGACGGAAACCGGCTTATTCAAAATTTTATTAGTGTCAAAGATATTATAGATTTCCTCGTCTTTTAAGAGACCGTCCGCATGAATTCCTGCCTTTGTAACATTAAAGTTTTTTCCGACATATGGCTGATTTGGCGGAATCTGGTAACCCATTTCCTTTTCAAAATAATCAGCAATTTCTGTGATAACCGTCGTGTCCATTCCGTTGGCATCACCACGAAAAGCAATATACTCAATAACAAGCGCCTCCGTCGGAGTGTTGCCTGTTCTCTCCCCTATTCCCAAAAGCGAACCATTTGCCACGGAGCATCCATAAAGCCACGCACCAATAGCATTGGTTAATGCACGGTGAAAATCATTGTGCCCGTGCCATTCCAACCATTCCGATGGCACACCTGCAAATTTCGTCAAACCATACATAACGCCGTTAACGGATCTTGGCATTGAAACGCCGGGATATGTAACTCCGTAGCCGAGTGTATCGCAGGCACGGATTTTTATTGGGATATTTGCCTCCCTTGAAAGTTTCATCAATTCCTGTGCAAATGGAATCACAAATCCGTAAAAATCGGCGCGGGTTATATCCTCAAAGTGACACCGAGGAATTATATTTTCGTTGAGTGCGGAACGAACAATATCCAGATACATCTCCAAAACCTGTTTTCGCGTTTTTTTCAGTTTGAGAAAAATATGGTAGTCGGAAACGGATGTCAAAATGCCCGTCTCTTTCAAACCAAGTTGCTTGACAAGTTTAAAGTCATCTTTATGCGCCCTTATCCAGCCGGTAATTTCGGGATAACGGTAACCTAATTCAAGACATTTTCTTACTGCCTCCTTATCCTTCTCGGAATAGAGAAAAAACTCCGACTGCCTGATAATACCATTGGGACCAGAAAGACGGTGAAGCATTTTATAAATATCCACAATCTGTTTTACCGTGTAAGGCGGGCGGGACTGCTGTCCGTCGCGAAATGTTGTATCTGTTATCCAAATTTCCTCAGCTGGTGTCATCGGCATCACACGCCAGTTGAATGAAATTTTTGGCACTTCGCCATAAGGGAAAATATCCCTGTAAAGATTCGGCTCTTTCACATCCTGCAGTTCGTACCTGTACTCGTCCTGCTCCAAGGTTCTCGTTTTTTTGTTAAATTTCAGCATAAATACACCTACCTTTTGCCTTCTTCCCGCCTACGCTCTACGGCATTATGATAACATCAACACGGCGGTTCTGTGCTCTGTTTTCCGAAGTATCATTTTTAGCAACTGGTTTCTTGTATGCAAAACTTTTTATCGTTGTTCTTGTTGCATCAATACCGTTTTGGACAAGATATGTATTGATAGCCATCGCTCTACGAACAGCAATCACTTCGTTCATTTCTGCACCACCATAATTACAGGTATGACCCTCTATTACCACTTTGTTTTCAGGAAAATTCTTAAGAATGTCTATCGTCTGATTTAATGCCTGTTGCGTTTCTTTCGCCACAGGCGAACCTACTCGGTCGGAAAGTTCATCTGATTCATACCCAAAAAATACACGGGTAATTATTGTGTCCTTTTTTACCTCTTTAACTTGTGAGATTGCTTCTCCGCATATGGCGGATCGCAATGACAGGTATTCTGATACTAACGGCTTGGGTGGCGAAGTTGCTATTTCAGGTGCTCTCGGTGCGTGCAAAACTGACTGAATATTCTCATCTAAAATACCGGGAACTATCTCAATAATTTCTTCTTCTCCGAGCGAGTCCGTGGCAATCTCGTCACGACGGGATTGCTTCGTCGTCCCGCTTTGCGGTCGCCACAGGCGACCTCGCAATGACAATTGCGGCACAACCTCTTCAGTAACTTTAGGTGTTTCGGATGGTGGTTCCTCGGTTTCTTTTGCTTCAGCGACCATAAATGGTCGC
>JAZDKR010000057.1:0-3420 GCA_043802785.1 Elusimicrobiota bacterium | reverse complement strand
TTAAACTTTAATCTTTTGCTCTGTATCTTTGCGTCTCTGCGTCTCTGCGAGAAATAAAAATTGTCTGAACTGTGATTTATGTGATTAAATGATTAACTTGAAACCTTAAACTTTAATCTTTTGCTCTGTATCTTTGCGTCTCTGCGTCTCTGCGAGAAATAAATAAAGTGCGTAAGTCATAATTCCTTTAAGTATAGACATATTCTGATTATCATCATTTTCAAAATGCAAAACAAAACCTTGTAACTGATAATTTGCATTCTAAAAATCCATATACTGTTGAAACATCATTTGTAAAAAACTTTTTCCTTCTTTCTCTAATTGCCTTTTTTCTTCCTGAGAATTTGTTTTTTCATATTCAAAACAATTCATAGAATGAGAAAATACTATTTGTGATTGACTTCTTATCCACCCAAACCCATCTGTGGTTTCATAATAAGCAAATTCTTTTGTGTAAGGATTGAAAAGATTTTTACTCCATTCAAAACGTTTTGAGGAAATTCCTAATTGATTCAAGAGTGTTGCTGCTATATCAATCTGCGAGCAAAGTTTTTTGTAACGGTATCCCTTAAATTCATTCTTGATAACATTTCCATAAAACACCATCGGAATTTTTCTGTACTCAGGTTGCTTCATCTCCCAGTGCTTTGGAGAGCGATGACTATGGTCGGGAATAATAATAAAGAGAGTATTATCATACCATTTTTCTTTTTTCGCCTGCTGAATGAACCTGTAAAGTTCCCTATCGGAATATAAAACAGAATTGATGTAATTGTTTTCATCGCCTCCCCAGTGCAGTTCTTTTTTCATCGGCATATCATAAGGTCCGTGGGAGCTGAGTGTATACATCGCAGCAAAGAATGGGTGTTGCTCGTTTTTTAATTCCTGTAACTGTTGTTGATAAAGAAATTCATCGTGTACTCCAAGTTTTCCCTGTGGAATATTGCTGTCAAAATCTTTTCCTTCAATTATTCTGTCAAACTTATTGTAGTACAAGTATGCTTTGATATTACCGTAACTCAGTTGTCCGCCAAATAAAAAAGAAGTATTGTATCCTGTATTTTTCAACTCTTCGCTGATGCAAGGCAGATGAATATATTTGTTTGGCTGTGCAATGATAGAAAGTCCCATTGGCGGTGCAGGAAATGCACTGAAGATAGCCGATATTCCATGGTCAGACCAACTTCCGCCGGCATAAATGTTTTCAAAAAGAATTCCTTCACTGATAAGTTTTTCAAGATTAGGAGTAATGCTGTCGTAACCGCCTAAACTTTTCACTAAATCACCCGACCATCCTTCAAGAATTATCAATACGATATTCGGAAGATTAGTTTTTAATCCATTGGAAGAATTTCTTGTTGGGTTAAGAATATTGATGGTCGTATCTTTTTTTACGTTGTGAAGTTCCTGTACGATTTTTTTTGCTTCATCAAACGGATAATATTGGAACGGATTTTTTTCTATCACTTTTTTATTTTCAATGATGCTTTGAGCAAGATTCCATCCCGAATTTACAGCGGCAAGATTCAGAACATTATGTTTTGAAAAATACGCATCGCTCTGCTGAATGGGAATCTGTTGAATTCCTCCACGAATGCCGAGGAAGAGAAGAAAAGGTGTGATGAGGATAAATAAAATGGAAGAGAAATGAAATGATACAATGGAAGAGAAATGGAATGATGAAATGGAAGAGACACAAATTTTTTTTCTCAAAAAATATCCAACAAAAGAAAGAATCACGACTCCGAGAAATCCTAAAAAGAGAAATGAAGTACGAGTTGAATATATTACTTCCGAAGGATGCTCAAGAAACTTAATTGCCTTTACATTTATTTTTGTTGACCACTCATTATAAATTTCCAACTCTGCAACAGTGATGATGCTCAACAGAACAATGATGATGGTTGCATAAATAGTATGAATGCGAAGAACTATTTTTTTGGGGAATAAAAAGACGACTGCGAAAATCAAAAATGTAAATCCCAAAATGTAACAAGCCATAGACGTATCTAAATAAAGAGCATTCCAATAAGTGAGAAGAATTTCTTTAAAGCAGATGCCATGCATCTCGTCTATGTTGTATAAAATAAAAATGCTGCGACAGATGGCGAAGAATAAGAGCCAAAACAAATATTCCCGAATAAAATAGATGGGAAGTGTTTTTGCCATGACGAATGTAAAGATAGAAGTTTGTTATTCATATAGAACTTACGCACTGATGTCGTTGCGAAGGAGGAACGACTGAAGCAATCTGTTTTTTCATGTAGCAATGAAGATTGCTTCCTGCTTCGTGCCTCGCAGTCGCAATGACGTTTATTTGTATTTTTAGAACTGCCCAATACCTAAATTCTGAATAGCATTTGTATTTCTGTTTTCAAAAAAAATCATACTGTTATTACTTCACATAAAGGATGTATCATATATTTTTTACCTGTTCGCAATTCAACACAATGGAATCGCTTTTTTTGCTTACTGCCTTTTTTGAATACTTGTGTTTCATGTCTTTTGTTTTTGTGAACAATAATGAAATTAGTGCCTTCAGGAATCTGTTCCAGAAAATGATTGGAGATTTTGTTGTATGTTTTTAAAATTCGAGAAAGATGAAGGTCAGTACAACTTGCTGCGGAAGGGTTTTGCATATACCGATGAATAGCAATATCAATATCATGCGGAAAAACATTCTTCTCTTCCGATAAAAAAATATTCATGAGTTCATTAAACTCCATCTTCCATTCTGTTCCATGTGGTTTCACCTTTCCTTTGTGTTTTTCCCATGTCGCAAGATGTGCAATTTCGTGAACGAGTGTGATAAGAAAAGAATATTTATTTAAATCATGATTAACGGTAATGCGGTGATTGAGACCATTGCGAGGAGCAGTGTAGTCGCCTTCTTTTGAATTGCGGGATTTCTTGATTTTTAATTTGAAATTATATTTATAAATCCAATTCGTAATAGTATCCACTGCTTGTTCCGGAATATATTTTGCAAGAATGGATTTGTTACGTTCAATTGACGATATCATCAATTTGATTTTTAGAATTTACTTCTGCCTTTTGATTTCCCCATTTCGGACAATCTGCACATTTATCTTTTTTGCGAAAGAGAAAACATCCTGAAAACAGGAAAGAAAAAATAAGGATATAAATAATTCTTTTATTCATGCTGTAACGATTGTTTCATTGTTTCATTGTTTCATTGTATTTTCAGAAAACTGCCCTTAATAAAAAACGGCATTGTTAATTTGGTATAGATTTTTAGATTGCTTCGGTCGTTCCTCCCTCGCAATGACGTTTAAATTGAGCGTCATTGCGAACCATGAGGAACGAAATGGGAAGCAATCCCTATACTTATTTAACAATACCCATTTATCATTTCACCACAAACTGCTTCTGCGTCTTTTCTTCTTTTCCGTTAGTTAT
>JAZDKR010000056.1:0-2595 GCA_043802785.1 Elusimicrobiota bacterium | reverse complement strand
GTCTCATCGTTTTCAAGGTTAGGTTTAAAAAACGTGGAATGCGACATTTCATTGCGTTTAAACATGTCGTTCTTCACGAATAACCGCATTGAGTTGTCCACATTGGCAAGTGAGGATTTTGATTGACGGGCAATCTCTCTTAAGTGGATCTCCTTAAAAGGATTTTTTAGGAATATCTCCAGCATCTTTTTCCTTCCGGCCGGGATCAGCATATTTTCATCTCCTGTTCTATTTGATAATACAACTGTTCGATAGTATAGAACACAACAGTTGTCTTGTCAATAAATTATTTGAACGTAAATCTGTAGAAAATCGATATTTTTAATAAATGCGGATTATCAAGCACCACACTTTGTCAGAAAAACTATATACTTTTTGTGACAGATTTATGTCAATCCATGTCACTCAAAAACGCCCATTTTGACGATCCCAGACGCCCGCAGAACACCCCTAAAATCGCCTGTTTACCGTCTGGGAACGCTCATTCCGGCCGATATGACCATAGATGCCCAAGATGCCCGTTGAATTGACATTGACATCGATTTTTTTGACCACAATCACTGACAACCTGCGCCTCGCCCGACCCCCACCCGACACCGGCTTCCAAGGACCCGCGGCCACCTGCAGGCACAAAAAAACCTATGACCACACGATACCGGCGCGACCATAGGTAAAAATGTAGAGACGATATTTATCCATATTCTATTTCAAAACAAGTTAAGAAATCTCTTGGTTTTGTGTGAAGCAAGGCGATTGCCAAAAATTTCATAAATTCTGTCTGCGAGAAAAGCATGCCCCCGAGCATTCAAATGATAATCTTTTTTCCAAAAAAACTCAGTTTGATGTCCTTCCATGGAGTTTTGCATATCGAGAAAACTTATGTGGATATCAGACAACTGACGCGTGAGCGCGATTACCAGATCCCTATTTATTTTTAAATCAGATTCATCTAAATGTAAGCATTCTTTAACCTGGCCCAACCTTTGGCTATCTGTCTGCCATTCTACATCTGTCTTTGTAGGAAGAAAAATAACTATGAAATCTATATTGTGCATTTTACACAACTGGTTAATTTTTAAAAGAACATCAAAAACGTGCCTAACTACCTTTTCTTTCATCATAGGAAATGTCTTAAAATAATATATTTGGTTCATAGCCTGATCCAGCAATCCTTCACAATTACATTTTTGTAAATATTCCATATAATTTTCTGGTCTTTTATTAAAATCTTCACCAGCTTCAATTAGTCTTGACGCATCAAGAAAATCATTGCCACTGTATATCACAACAATATATGCATCGGGTTTCAAAACCAATTGTTTATTTAAAAAAAGAAAATAATGGTCGGAACCATAATAACCAACGGCTCCATTGATAACTTCAAATTTTGTGGTTTGATTCACTAAACTTAATTTTTTTTCTAAAATATTCGGCATAGATTCTTCATTATAGACAACACCGTCAATCTGCGAATCTCCTGTCACGAGTATTCTGATCGTGTCTTTTGATTTGGTTATCTGCGTATCAGAATCTTCGCGAAACCCAAGATTATTTGTCTTAAGAATTATTTTTCCCTTGGGGTGTTCTGGCCATGTATATTCCCTTTTTGCATATGGCCTATGAATGTGGCCTACGAATTCATCTTGCTGATAATAATCACTTTCGGTCTGAGTAATATCAGCATATAAACTGTTTTTGTTTACGTCAAAAATTGAAATTGTTACGATGGTTATTATAATAATCGAGATTCTATCCGCAAATTTTACCACGCAAAATATTCTAGCAATCATTTTCCAAGCCATTTATTCTCTTTATTATCCCCAAAATAATCACGCGGTACTTACACCATCGGCCAACCCAGAGTCTTAATATAAATCTTTTTGCTCATTTTATTATTCATTATAGCCAACCCTTATCTTTCCAATAGATATATTCTTCTTTCCACTCTTTTTTTCTTATTTCCATTATTCTCTGGAAATACTCTCTACCCGATTCAATAATTTTTGTCTGTTCGGGAAACACTATTTTGTCTTTTATTGCCGTAATGAGCGTCTTGCCTAAATTAAATGCTGCGTCCTTCTTTTTGTCACCTATGGGCACACGGGTAGATATACCTCCTACATACTGCGCACCGCAGGTATGGCTATAAAACTCAATATAGCCCAAAACTTCTTTATCCTGACCGCTTCCGGAGGAAACGACACCGGCAATATATTTACCTAAAAGCCGCTTGCAGTGAATAAAATGGCTGGAGCGGTCAAAAAGGGCCTTCAGCGAAGCAGTAATCTGATTTATATAGTTAGGTGATGCTAAAATTATTCCATCTGCTTCAAGCATCTTATTTAAAATAGCGCCAACATCATCTTTTAAATGACAGCAAAGAATGCTCTTATGGCAGGCTTCGCAATGATGGCAGAATTTAATTCTTAAATCACACAAATGTATTATTTCAGGCTTTGCATCCGCTTTAGCGCAACCCCTCAAGACCTCTTTTGCTAAAAGAAAAGTCTGGCTTTTTTCTTTGCGCGGACTCGAAGAAATCAGTAATAGTTTCATTTTTGATTCTCCTTCAATGATATTTCATTGGTTAAAAAA
>JAZDKR010000055.1:0-14142 GCA_043802785.1 Elusimicrobiota bacterium | reverse complement strand
AAAATATTTTTTTAATAAAACATCATATTGCAACTGGTCACTATCTACTAAATCATTATTCATTTTTTAATATCAACACTCCTTTTCTTTTTTATTCACCGGAAATTAGTATAACAGAAATTCAGTGATTTGTCAATTGTTAATGAAAAAAATGGTAACGCTTTACATTTTCTTTTTTACACTCCGCCGACGGTGATTTTGGGGATTCTTAAGGTGGGTTGGCCGTCAAGAACAGGTACTCCTTGACCGTCTTTTCCGCAGGTGCCGGGCTGCCAGCCGAGGTCGGTACCGACCATATCAATTGAATTGAGTATTTCGGGGCCATTGCCTATAAGAGATGCGTTTCTCAACATTTTTCCAAGTTTGCCGTCAATAATTTCGTAACCCTCTTCAACCTCAAAAATGAAATCGCCGTTTGCGGTATTCACCTGCCCACCGCCCATTTTTTGGACAAAAATTCCTTTTTGGACGCTTTGTAAAATTTCTTCCGGATTATCCTTACCGGGTGCAATATATGTGTTTGACATTCTCGGAATTGGTTTGCAATGGTATGACTCCCGGCGGCCATTTCCTGTTGACTTTACTTTGTCTTTTTTTGCGGTGAATAAATCGTAGAGATAATTTTTCAGGACTCCGTTTTCAACAAGAACAGTTTTCTGCGAAGGTGTCCCTTCGTCATCATGCTGATATGAGCCGCGGGAATGCTCAATAGTGGAATCATCTATAACGGTTATTCTTTCGTTTGCAACTTTTTTTCCTATTTTTCCGAGATAAACCGGCGAGATTCCTTTTTGCACCGCATCGGCTTCAAGCGAGTGCCCTATTGCCTCGTGAATCATAGTGCCGCTCGCGGAGGAAGAAATAACAACTGGCATTTCACCTGCTGGCGATGGAACAGCGATATTTAATAAATCAGTTGCCCTTTTATACGCAATTTCAGATACCTTTTCTATGTTTTCAAATTTTATTTTTTGAAGTGAATCCTCAGCGATAACCTCGTGGGCTGTCTGGGTAATTTTGCCATCTGAAACAACTATCGCTATCATAAAAATTGCGGAGGTTCTTTTACTTGAGATATTTATTTTTTCGGAATTGGCAACAAAAAAACTTTTCCGACCAGCAGACAATTGAAATGAAATCTGTTTTATCTGCAACGATCTTTGCCGTAAATTTTTATCAATATTTTCTATGACTTTAATGTATGACTGTAAATCTTCCGTCAGTTTGGAAACAGAAAATGACTCTATTTTTATAGGACTGTTATATTCCGACGATTCAACGGAACCTTGAAAAAACTTCGTAACCGCAGAGACGCGGAGTTTACAGAGAAAAACTAAAAAAGATTTTAAATTTAAAATTTGTGGTCTCTTCGTTCTCTGCAACTCTGCGGTTGATATTTTATAATTTCCTGTACTTTCAGAAAGTTTTGCAGCAAGTGAAAACATCGTTGCAACTGATGATGCCGACTGCGAAGCAAAATATGTTTCCTCATTTTTTATAAGGCGGAGTCCACAACCGCTCACCATTCCTGAAGACGCCGCATCAACCTTTTTGTCAACAAATGTGAACCCCGCCGATTCGCTTTCTTCAAAATATATTTCGGCGAACTCACCACCATTCTGGAGCATTTTTTTGAGTACCAAATCGGTATCAGATTTTTTCATAATTTTAAAATCAGAGATTAAGAGATTAAGAAATTAAGAAATTAGGGTAAAAGCAAAAACCAAATCTCCTAATCTCCTTTCTTGGGGATTGTTATTATAAATTTTGATCCTTCATTTATTTTTGAAGCAACCGTTATGCTTCCACCGTGAGCAAAAATTATTCTTTTGGCAAGTGGAAGTCCGAGACCAGCACCTTCAACCTGACCGGTGAACGATTCTTCAATCTGATAAAACTTCTCAAAAATTTTTTCTTTCTCGGAAAGTGGAAATCCAACACCGTTATCCTCAATGTTTATAACCACTGTGTCATCAAGAATTTCGCCTGTAATTTTCACCGATTTTTTTGAACTTTTGTTGAACTTGACTGCATTTTCTAAAATACAACTCAATGCCTCTTTTATTTTTTCCTTATCCGCAGAAATTTCACCGAGAACAAATAAATCCAAAACCTCAACATCAACATCTTTCAGTTTTTTATTCAAATCGGCAAGTGTTTCAGAAACAATTTTTTCAACGAGAATTTTTTCCTTCTTAAGATCAAGCGTTTCTGACTCAATCACCATAAATCTCAATAAATTCTCTACAAGTTCAATAAGTCGTTCGCTCTGGCTTTGTAACATAGAAATCGCTTTTTGCTGACCGGGTGTCAGTTTTTCCTCCGCCAGTATAGGAAGATAGCCGATAATACTGACAAGCGGGGTTTTGAGTTTGTGAGAAATCAGGGATAAAAAAGACCGTTTTAATAATTCTTCTTTTTTCTCGGAAGTTATATCCCTTATTACAAAAATATATCCGTCAATTTTGCCATCTTTGCCGGTAATTTTTGTAACAACGCAATTAAGAAAAACTTGCCTGCCTGTTTTTTTTACAATTTCAAAAATTTTTGTTTTTTCCGTCGGGCAATCAAATTTAAGAAAATCGGGGGGTATTTCAAACCCAATATCGTCCAACATTTTTGAGAATAAAAGACCATTGATATTCTCGGAATTTGCCAGATTAAACGCTGATTTATTCGCCTGCTCAACTACACAATGTCTATCTGTAACAAAAACCGACTCGCTCATCCCGTCATATGCGGCAGAAATTTTTTCTTTTTCTTGAACCAATTTTGTGAACAGATTTGCATTTTCTATAGCGACTGCCGCCTGATTCGCAAATGCCTCAAAAAAAAGCAAATCATCATCGGTAAAAAATTCTCTGCCAACAGAATTGATGCCCTCAATCACACCAAGCACTCTGCCCTTATATATCATCGGAACGCATATGATTGATTTTGTTTTGAAACCGGATTTGTCGTCGGCACAACTGTTCCATCTGATGTCTTTTGTAACATCTTCAACAATTAAGGATTTGTTGTGTGCAGCACACCAACCGGCAATTCCTTCGCCGGGTTTAAGCCGAATTCTTTTTACATCTGCGGCGGCAACGCCTGTTGTCACATCAAAATAAAGTTCATCAGTATTTTCATCAATCAACAAAAGTGACGATGCCTCGGCATTTACAACCTTGCATGCTCGTTCCATTATCACGGTGAGAAGTTTATTTATGTCAAGCGTGGAGATGAGAATTCTGTTGGCATCTAAAAGAAGTGAAAACTTATCATTTAACTGGTTCACCCTGTTAAACATTTTCGCTTTTCCTTAACCCCATAGACATATCAGAATGTCTAACAGGGTTCATTTTGGGTTTGATGGAGGAACAACAATACCGCCGGAAATTATCAGTTTTACCGCATCATCAACGGACATTTTAAGAGGAATTATATCGTTTTTGGGAACAAGAACTAAAAATCCGGTTGTAGGATTAGGAGTTGTCGGCATAAAAACATTTATCACTTCTTCTTTTGTGGATTCCTGCACTTCACCCACCGCATCAGATGTAACAAAGGCAACTGAATATACTCCTTTTCTTGGCCATTCAATTAATACAACTCTTTTAAAATTGGATTTATCAGCAAAAAATACTTTCATCAGTTTTTTTATCGCATCGTAGATACCGTTTGCCATGGGAATTTTCAAAAGCAACGTTTCTACGATGTGAAAAAGTTTTTTACCGATGAAGTTTGATGCTACAACACCGATAAACCATATCAGTAAAAGTGTAACAACGGCACTGACAAATATGACCGCGAAATTGGGAATATGTATCGGAACAAATGCTTCAAAAATTTTTGTAAATGCAGGGGTGAAAAATCTGCCTACTATCTTGAATACAATCACGATGATATACATCGTAAGAAAAAATGGAATAATTATTACAAGGCCGGTAAAAAAATGTTTTTTCATTATTTTTCCCTCTTTATTGTTTCACGAGTAATTGTCTTTCTTTTTTGTTGATTCTTTTTTATCTGTTCAATTCGTTTTTCTCTTAATTTTTGGAATTTTTCGTATGTAATCCGTCTTGCTTTTGCCCGTTTTTCCGGCGGGACCCGTTTTAGTCGTTCTCTTAAATCAGCAACCCTATCCCTGATACAAGCATTTCTCTCTTTATATTTTTGCATCAGAAGAAGACGAGAAGGAGAACTGGGACGAATGCCCTTTGGAACGGTGGTCTCCTCATCGGGCTTTACGGTTACTTCCTCTCCAATGGATTCCTCGGCATTTTTTACACTAACCTCGCCATCAAAAACGCCAACATCGGTTTTTTCATCAGTTGTACTTGTATCAACTGCAAATTCGGTTCCTCTTACTGCTACAATTGCCGTCGGAGAGTGAACCTCCATTTTTGTATCTTTTAATTTTGAAATGTTTGCGATAATTTTTCCGAACCACAAAGATATTTTTGAGTTATGCTTTTCTGATGTCAATTCAAGCATTTCAACAGATGCTTCAGTATTTTCGCCGATAAAGATAATAGAACCGTCATCAAGTTCTAAATTACAGGATGAATTTTCTGCGGCTTTCAGACGGTCTTTTAACTGAACCGGCATTTCCTCTACAACTGGTACCCACACAGATTCACCTTCCGTTAATATCTTAACAGTTCCTTTAACTTCGCCAAGTTCGCCGGAAAAAGTTTGAGCATAAAGGCAGGTAGAAAGGTAGAAAGGTAGAAAGGTAAAAAGGTAACAGGGTAACAAGTAAAACCATTTCCGCCATTCACTTCTAACTTCTAACTTCTGACTTCTAACTCTCATATCTACCTCCTATCCAACTCCAACTGTCTGATGATTTATTTTATCATCGCATTTTTTTTATTTCTCAACTTTTTCTTTGAGTTATGTTCCTCTACATATTTTGAAAATTTGTGAGTGCCTGAACCATCTGCGACAAAAAACATATCGAAGGTTTCAGCAGGATACAGTGCCGCTTTTATAGAGGCAACTCCGGGATTACAAATCGGAGCGGGTGGAAAACCTGAATGAATGTATGTATTAAACGGAGAAACTATTTTGAGGTCTTTATATGTTATCAAATCCTTGTGCTTCCCGAGTGCGTATAAGACGGTGGCACAGGATTCAAGATTCCAGCCCTTTTTGAGACGGTTATGAAACACAGCGGATATAAGCGGTCTTTCCTCATCCTTTTTTGCTTCTTTCTCTATAATTGAGGCAAGTATTACAATTTTTCCCTTTGACATTCCAAGTTCCTCTGCTCTTTTCACAAAATCATCACTAAAAATTTTCGCAAACTGATTTTTGAGCATTTGTATCACTTGTTCCTCTGAAGAATTAGGTTCTAAAAAATATGTCTCGGGAAAAAGATAGCCGTCTAATTTTTTATTCTTTACTATCCCTAAAAACTTTTCACTCTTGCACACATCTTTTTTTTCTAAAAATTCCGCAATTTCTATGGCTGTCCAACCCTCCGGAATCGTAACTTTTACTTTGTGGGTATTACCTTTGACCATATCATATAAAATGACAGGTGATGCCGTTTTTATGCTGAATTTATATGTTCCCGGCTTGAATTTTTTTTCAGTTTTTGTAAGCCAGACAAGTGTCAAAAAAATATTTTCGCTTTTTATTATCTTTTCATTTTTTAAGATTTTCGCAACCTGTTTCGGTGTTGAACCATCTGTAATTTTTATAAAAACATCTCTTTTCCCCGATATAAAAAACGAAAGTAAAACTACTGCGATTACTGTGATAATAATGATTATTTTTTTATTTTTCATTGTTTTTTAGCCACGAATTGACACCAATTTGCCTGCCTGACGGCAGGCAGTCACGAATAAATTCGTGTCTACAATCTTTCGTGTTTATTCGTGTCCATTCGTGGCTCCATTTTTTCTCTCGAGATAATTTTGCAAAATCAAGCATGCGGAGGCGCTGTCAATTTTTTTCTTTCTTTTACGCCAGTTTTTTTCCGTCAGAGCCAGTTTGCTCTCGGCATCTTTTGATGTCAACCGTTCATCTACGAAAGCAACTTTCAAAGCAACCCTTTTTTCAACCTCAGAAGCAAAACTTCGCACTTCTTTTGTTATGTCGCTTTCGGTATCGTTCATACCGAGAGGCAATCCAATTACTATTTCGCAAACAGCATACTCTTTTATAATTTCCGAAATCTTTGCAAACACGGTTTCAGGTTTATCTGCCAAAATTGACTCAATAGGTGTCGCTATGAATGTTGACGAAACCGCAAATCCTATTCGTTTTTTTCCGTAATCAATCGCGAGGATAGACAATGTGTTTTCCTTTGCCCTGAGCGAGCAATTCTGATAGCGTTGTGAACCTGAAACCCCTCGTCTTCAGTTTTTCTATGATTTTTGGAAGTGCATCAATGGTATCGGGAGGACCGTTATGAAAAAGAACAACACTGCCATCACGGGATTTGGAAACAACTTTTTCATAAATTACAGGTGAGAGGTTTGTCTGGTCCTCTGGAAAAACCGACCACAGTGCCATTTTGTAGCCGCAGGAATTCGCTTCTTTTATTACCCATGAATTATACTGTCCGCCAGGCGGAGTATAGAGATATGTGTCAACACCAATTATGTCTTTTATCAGAATACGGGTTCTGGAAAGTTCGGAAATAATTTCAGCCGTTGAAAGTGTCGTAAGATTTTTGTGATTATATGTGTGATTGGCAATCTGATGCCCTCTTTTGTTTATTTCTTTTATTAATTCCGGATATTTTTCTGCCATTTTACCAACGATAAAAAATGTCGCTCTTATATTTGCATCGTCAAGAATTTTCAATAATTGCGGTGTGGATTTCGGATTGGGGCCATCGTGAAATGTCAGGGAAATCATCTTGTCGTTGCCGAAAAGACAAGTGTAAAGTGTAAAGTGTAAAGTGTAAAGTAAAAACAAAAAAATCGTTTTCGTCTTCCACCTTCCCTGCCCGATGGTCGGCAAGCGGAGATATTTGCAGATTTCATAATTCATAATTGTCTTTATCTATGCTTCAAGCATTGAGCGAATTATATCCCGCCTGGAAATAATGCCAACTAATTTGCCATTATCAATAATTGGAATTCTTCTAATTTTTTTTTCGCTTATTAAAAGCGCTACATTATCAAGATCGGTATCAGAAGTCATACTTATTATATTTTTTGTCATCGCCTCGGAAACAACTGATGCACTTAAATTCCCGCTGAACATATAATTTATAATGTCTTTTTCGGAAAGAATGCCTACGACATTGTTGGAATCGTCCACGACGGGAACACCGCTTATTTCTTTACCAATCAAAATCCGTATCGCATCTTTAAGATGAATATCCGGCTTAATCGTGATAACATTGTCCGTCATTACATCTCTTGCTTTCAGCATAAAAAATCCTCCGTTCAGGATTAAGTTTTTCTTAATTCTTACCACTTACCACTTAATCCTGACCCTCCCGATTATACCAAATTTCTTCTTAAAATGTCAAGTGCGGCAGTTGCAATTTTGTCTTTGATTTCTGCTCTTGAACCTGTGAAATTAAACTGCTGAACCTTTGTTTCACCATCGGTAGCAAGTGCAATAAAAATAAGTCCTGACGGCTTGCCCGTAGATGACGGTTTGGGTCCCGCAATGCCCGTTGTTGAAAGCCCGTAATTCGTCCCCGATATTTTTTTTATACCGTCAGCCATTTCTATTGCCACCTCACCTGAAACAGCACCGTACTTGTTAAGCGATTCATCTTTAACACCCAATATCCGTTTTTTACTGTTATCCGAATATGTCACAACCCCTTCCATAAAAAACATTGAACTACCGTCAACATTTGTAAGACGATGCGATACCAATCCGCCAGTGCAACTTTCGGCAACAGACAATGTTTTTCTTTTTTTGAGAAACAATTCGCCGACGACACTTTCAAGCATTTGGTTATCCTCGCCAAAAATAGCATTTTTAAGCACATCGTAAAATTCCGTTTTTATATTCTTAATTGTTTTGTCTATAATCATTTCATCAGTTCCCAAAACCATAATTTTTATATCAACACCGGTATGTTTCGCAAGAATAGTAAAAGAAATTTCTTCGCCACAGGTTGAAAATCCGCCGTGGCGGGCGAACCTACTTGGACTGCCGTCAGATCTTTTTTCAATATCAACTATTTTTCTGATTTTTTCGTCCACAACTGATTCGGCAAGTCCTACGGTATGCAAAATTTTTATTTTTAATAAGCCATTTTCAAATCTTTTTTTAAGATATGGAAGAACCGTCGTTTCAAACATCGGTTTGATTTCCCTCGGAGGACCCGGCAAAAGAATTATAATTTTGTTGTTTACCCTATTAGAAATGGCGTCCCGCAAAGCGGAATTTCTAACAGGGTAAATATCCAAAATTTGACCGACGGCTGTTCCTAAACCATTGGGAATAACTTCTGCACCTTCAAAAATATACGCCTGTTTTTCGTTTTCTTTTGGAATGATTATCTTTTTTTTTTCGAAAAATTCTGAAATTGTTTTGAGCACATTTTTATTCAGAACAAGTTTTTTACCTGTGGCTTTTGAAACAACTTCTCGGGTAATATCGTCAAAAGTAGGACCAAGACCGCCGGTTAAAATAATAATATCGGAACGATTCATTGATTCCGAAAAAACATTTTCAAGTTCAGCAAAATCATCTCCGACGGTAATTTCACGGCTAACTTTAATTCCAATCGTCGCAAGTTTTTCAGAAATATATGCGATGTTTGTATTAACGGAACCGACGAGAAGTTCCGAACCAACACAGATTATTTCAGTGTGCATAAATCACCACCCTCCAAGAAAATCCGCTTCTTTTATGTCGCTTCGCCATATTTTGAAGTTTGAATACCTTTTTTCTTTACCTTTTGATTGCATTTCTTGTCAAAATCGCTTGGAATAGGAAGGAATAGAAGCGGATAAACGCGGATAGCCGCGCGGAATAACGCTGAAAAAAATCTGCGTAAATCCGCGTAGTAATCAGCGTAAATCTGCTTCTAATAAGTAAATGACATTTTCGGGTTGAATATTTTTATCGGCATCGTGGCTTTTAATAATAACATTTATGTTTTTTTGTGCAATAAAAGTCCTAAAGGAAAAAAATTGTAGTTGCCCGATTTATCGGGCAATACAACCAACGGCGCTCAATAAATTGAGCAACTACAAAATCAAACCACCTTATAAATGAGGCAACTTTCAAATTTCTATACATCAAGTTAATTTTCACTTTTTATAGTCCGCTTTTACTGTGGTTTTCAGCCCGCCGCGGAGGTTGAAGATTGCTTCTATGTGCATCTCTTCCGGATTGACAAGCTTTACCAAATCGGAAAGAATTTTATTGACAACGCTTTCGTGAACAATCCCCACATTTCTGAAACTTTGTAGATAAAGTTTCAGCGATTTTAATTCAACACAAAGTTTGTCAGGCACATAAACAATTTTCAGATGGGCAAAATCCGGAAGGTGCGACCACGGACACAGGCAGGTGAACTCATCCGTTTCAACAACGATTTCAATTTTCTTACCGACATATTCATAATCCATCGCCACCAAAAGTTCCGGATTGATTTTATCAAGTTTTGATTTAGATATTTTATTTTTCATTTATCTCGTCAATTTTGGCTCTTTCGACGGCAATTCTTTGCTAATTTTTGGGGATTGTAATTTCAGTTTGTCACATTTTGTGACAGACTCGTTTCCCTCCTGTTTTAAACGACTTTTAAGCGTGGTCCAGTAGCTTTGCGCCTTTTTAAAATTATCCTGTTCCGTAAGAACTGATATCATATCAATAATAGAAAAATACCATTTTTCTTTTCTATCATCCCATATCCGACGGATTTTTTGACCTTCAAAAATTGTTATTTGCTTATTGTTTGTTTTTTTATTTGTCATAAAATTATTTTAAATTATTAGCCATACTTTAAGCCACCTATTCCTACGCTTTCTTTTTCAAGCACTTTTGTGCTGATTAACTTTGGCTTATTCGCTGTTCTTTTCAAAATGACTGTTGACCCTCTCGCTCTGAAAAGCGTTTGAAACGCTTTAAAAATTCTGTTGGCATTATCTTCGGTTAAAACTCCGCTTTTTATACCAACTTTCCGCATTGAATTTACGACAATCTCTTTAATTTCGTTCTCTGGGGGCAAGTGCTCTTTCTCGTATTCGCCCTTTGGAAATCTTATTTTTGCCTCAAAATCTCTCGTTTTGAAAGTTTCAACAATTTTTGCCACCACTTCGTCAACACCAAAAACTTCCTTTTGGATTATCGTTGTTTTTGGCTTAATAACTCCACCCAAATCTTCGTATTCAGTTTCTCTGGCTATTTGCTCAATTTGGGCAACTAAATTTATAAATCCCTTTGAATAATCAAAAATTTCTGTGTCCTTTTCCGATTTAACAGCTCTTTCCTGTTTTTCGTAGTCAATAGTGTAAAGATCAAAATGATATTTTGCTCGTTCCCCGGAAGTCAAAACCTCACTTGTGAGGCGAACTTCAATTTCCAAAATCTCATCAACCAAACCGCGAATGTTTCGGCTCCACGCATCGTGATTGAAAACTCTAACTTTCGGCTGTGGTGATTTGTATTCTTCCGGTATGCGAAGCCCGCGGCCTAAAACTTGGGCAATCAAAAGTTTGGAATTGAAAGCGCGGTCTTCCCACGGCACAATCTGAAAAACATTTTTTACATCCCAGCCCTCTGTAAGCATGGAAACGGAAACAATCCACTCAACAGAATTTTCTTTATCATCAACATTTTTCAATTCTAAAACATTTTTCTTGTGGTCTTTATGCGAGGTAACAATTAAAACTTTTTTCTCTACCGCTTTTCGCGAAATTTTTTCTCGCTTCTCCAAAAAATCAATCAAATCCTCCCGAAGTATTTTTGCTTTGGAGATATCTTTTGTAACTAAAATTGTGAGGGGTTTGATGAGCCGATACTTTTTTACAAATTCGTCGTGATTGTCGTAAATCTTTTGGAATTTCTCATTTTTGTCTATATTTTCGTCTTTCGCCACATAATCAACCGATTTAACTACCATTCCATTAACAGCCTGACGAATTGAGTATCGATAAATAACATCGTTAAAATACTCATCGTCCATATATGCCGTGCCGGTAAATCCCAAGATGTATTTGAAATTGAAATCGGGATTAAGCAAAAACGCTTTTCATTTCTTTATATCTTGTTCACTTGACGAATTGTAAGCATGATGAACTTCATCATTCAACACCAAAACGCTCTCACCATTTTTTTTCAAGCTGTCATTTATTGACGAGCCCGTTCTTTCATAAACGGCGTGGATATTCTCAACGCAAATGTCACCGTTTTTAATTGTGCTATTTGCATCAATAATTCTCGGATTTTTGAAAACTACATTGTCCGGCAAAGTATCTTTTATTTTGTCGTCACCGGAAAGTTTCTCAAACTTTTCTTTCAAGCCCGACTCTATGGTAAGTGACGGGCAAAGCACTAAAACCTTATCAACCAAACCAATACCTAAAGATATTTGAGCAATTCCATAAATCACATAACTTTTGCCTGTGCCAGTTGCCAAATCAATCACCGCAGACAATTTATGAGGCAAGGGTAAGTTTTTTTGGTATTCGCGGACATCTTTGTATCTTTTCTGCAATTCGTCGTTTTTCCTGAAATTTTCCTCAACTAAACTTTCAATTGAATTATATTCTCCGGACGCAAGAAAAATAATCGCGTCCCTGATCGCTTCTTTTTGAAATTCTCTGTCGCCGCAAAGCACATCAAGAAAATCAACCCATTTTTTCAAATCGAGCTTGGCGGGATTGTAGTTTTGCTTTACCTGCAAAACTAAATCTTGTGTTTTGTAAATTTTAATACCTGGCATGGTTATTTGTTTTCCAGCAGTTTTTTATTTTGCAGATGTTTTAGAAAATTTGTCCGCGTTGAAACCGGATTGCCTGTTCTTCTTTCAATATCTTTTCTGGTAGATCCAGCTACTTCTCCGCCCTCTTTGGCGTCTTGTTTAAGTGGAATAAATCCTTTTGAATTTTTGTCTCTGGTTATTTTAGTTGTCGTGGCTTCGCCAAGCATTGTCAAAATTAATTCCAAGTCCTCCATATGATCGCGTAAATTTTCCCGTTTTAATCCCTTAAACTTTTTATATTGCGATGGAGTCATTCCGAATGTCGCTTTGGCCGTTTGAGTCGCATAGCGATTGATACGGCACTGGCATAGCCTTGGAAATTTCCGCTGTCAAAATTGAATATTCTGTGTCTTCTTTTGCTCCCCGTTTTTTCCATTCATCTGTTAAAGTTTCTCTAACTTCTATGCCACGCATTCGCTTGGCAATCCACGAATCTGAATATCCCTTGGCTTTATAAATTGCATGTGTTCTTTTTGTTGCCAGTTCAGGGTCTTCTATTTCCTGAATTCGTTCATAACCAACTTTGGCTAACCAACGCTTTAGTGGTTCAGCTTTCGGAGATGGAATAGACTGGATTATCCTAAACAGTCCCTCTGTATTAGCGCAGTCAGTTTCATACTTTTTACCATCTGAAGATTCTAATTTCAGTTGTCTACAAATTGTAGACAACTCAACTCCATCCTCGCCTTTTACTCGAATTTTCATTGCATACCAATAATCTCGTGGTTTAGCGCTATCGGTCAACACCTCTACCACATCCACCACCGAAAACCACCACTCATTATTATAGATAATTTTCCTAATTTCTTTGCCTTTGAATAAAGCAATTTTTGTTGTCATGTTTTCAGTATCTCGTGTTTTATAAATTTTAATTCCTTCTGTCATAATTATTTAATCTTAAAAACTTCCTTAAATTCGTTGCCGTAAATATCAACATAAATTGCCATAATTTGTTTGCCACAATCTTTTTTTGGAAATTCTTTTATAATTTCTTTCTGTTTTATTAATTCCTCTTTAATTTCTTCTTCACCTTCTTCTTTATCGCTTGGTTTGTGATTAAGTAAATCCTGGGCAAAAAAGTAATTCGTCATCATAAATTTTTCGCCGTCATAGTTTAAGTCAACAAGTAACATCGCCAAACTTTCAAAATTTTTCAATTTTTCGCCTGTTTCGTCTTGCGAATATGCGGATTCAAATTTTTTGATTTTCAAAACAACTTTGTCTTTTAACTTTTTGATTTCCGATTTTACTTCCGGCTGACGGATAAAGTGAAAACCGATTGCCTCGTCCAAATCATTGATTTGACTTTTGCTTTGTGGCTGGCGGAATTTTTTAAACTGCACCTTGTGCAATTCTTTGATTATCTGATATGGCACTTTTAGAAAATAATAACGGACATTGCCAATTTGATGATAGTCGCTGATAAAATTGACATTGTTTGCGGGAGCAATTATGTAAAACCTATCGTCAATTTTCTCTCCGATGTTTTTATGCAATTCCTGCAAATACTTTTCGTCAACGCTGGCATTTTTTAATTCCCAATAGGGAAAAATTTTTGCGTAAAATTCCCTTTTCTTGCCGTCAATTTCCACCCCGCTGATTTTTTGCGTTTTTGTTTCTTCAATCTCGAAAAGATTTTTCACAAAACGAATATATTCGTCTTTTTGTAGAGCAAAAATCTTTCCAAGATCATAAAGTCCCGATGTAACAACTGCAAAAGATTTTGCCGGTTTGCCATATTTTTTCTTTGGATTTTCTAAATCTTTACTTTGGTCAATTTCAAGTAATCTTTTTTGTGTTGTATAAATTGCCAATTTACCAATATCACAACAAACCCAACGCCGCTTTTATTTGCCCCGCTTTTGCCAACCAAATTCCTTTTATTGAAGTCAATTCCTCAATACTTGCCTCGGCTAATTTTTGCAAACTGCCGAATTGAGTTAATAATTTTTGCGATATGACCGCAACCGATTCACTAGCAATGCCGCGCCCCAAAATAACCTGTAGTAATTCTTGAACCGAAAGTACTTGTTCTCCAAATTTGACTAACCGCTCTCGTGGTCGCTCCTCCCGAGGCAAGTCATGAATAGTAAATGATTTACTCATATTTTATCTTATTCCTAATTTTTTGTGCATCTGCGGAATTATTGAAACATTTTCAAGTTTTGTCTCAGCAAACTTTTTTAATGTGCGAATTCTTTCAAATGGCATTGCATCAACATTCTTAACAGGTGTTA
>JAZDKR010000054.1:0-2029 GCA_043802785.1 Elusimicrobiota bacterium | reverse complement strand
AAAATGGAAAACTGCTTTGATGCTTAAAGACGGTGAAAAATATGTTTCTTCAGTTATTCCTAAAACACCAGGTTTTTATCAATATACTATAGACGGTCATAGTAAAATTTTAGAAGTTATGGTCGAAAAAAAATATGCAAGATTAGCCGCATGGTACGAAATGTTTCCCCGTTCACAGGGTACCCAACCGGGCAAAAACGCGACTTTTGCCGATTGTGAAAAACGTCTGCCGGACATCAAAAAAATGGGATTTGATGTAATTTATCTTCCGCCGATTCATCCGATAGGGAGGTCTTTTAGAAAGGGACCAAACAACTCATTAATAGCAGGAGCAAACGATCCGGGTTGTCCATGGGCGATAGGAAATGAACAAGGCGGACACAAATCCATTGAGCCAGAACTTGGAACTATAGAAGATTTTAAACATTTTGTTAATGAAGCGAAAAAAATAGGAATTGAAATTGCTCTTGATATTGCATTTCAGTGTTCGCCTGACCATCCATATGTAAAAGAACATCCCGAGTGGTTTCACAAAAGAGCCGACGGAACAATTGCTTACGCCGAAAATCCGCCGAAAAAATATGAAGATATTTACCCGCTAAATTTTTACCCCGTTAGAGACGAACAACTTCCTGTCTCTAACGGGGTAAATCCACAAGATAAAAATGTCATTGCGAATCACTCGCTTGTCATTGCGAAGGACGAAGTCCTGAAGCAATCTCATACTTCTTCACTATGGATAAGCGAATCGCAAAAAGAACTTTGGAACGAACTTAGATCCATTTTTATATTTTGGAGAAAGCGCGGTGTTACCCATTTTCGTGTTGACAATCCTCACACAAAACCGACGGAGTTCTGGCGATGGGTTATACGGGAAGTGAAAAAAGAATATCCTGATACTGTTTTCCTCGCCGAAGCATTTACAAATTACGAGAAACTTGAAGAACTTGCAAGGGTTGGTTTTTCACAATCATATACTTATTTTACATGGCGAAATGGAAAAAACGAACTTATAGAATATGTGCAGAAACTTACAAATTCCTATCTGACAAATTTTTTGAGAGGTAATTTTTGGACCAATACGCCGGACATCTGTCCTCCGCTCATTCAGACGGGTGGCAGACCTGCTTTTAAGATGCGATTATCACTTGCAGCAACATTATCATCTGTTTTCGGGATATATAGTGGTTACGAACTTTGTGACGGCAATGCTTTTCCAGGGACAGAAACATACATTGATTCAGAAAAATATCAGTTCAAGGTTTGGGATTGGAACAGTCATGAAAATATCAAGGACTACATCGCAAAAATAAACGAAATTAGACGGCAGAACCCTGCTTTACAGCAGTATGACAATTTGAGAATTTACAACTCCACAAATGACAATGTGTTCTTCTACGGGAAAAGATATGGGGACAACATAATCCTCGTCGCTGCAAATCTTAATCCGCATGAAATTCAGGATGCAAAAATTACCGTTCCAATTGAAAAATTCGGTATTTCGTCTGATGACGACTATATCGTTGAAGAACTAATCACTGGGAAAACATATATTTGGCACGGGCGGGAAAATTATATTCGCATTGAACCGCAAAAAGAACCGGTATATATTTTCAAAGTAAACGCGAATTGTCGCGAATTGAAAACGCGAATTATCGCGAATAACGAATTAGCTTTACAACACTCAAAAACATTTTTTGAATTACGGGAAAAAGTTGTCCAGCACAATGATGTCTATGCCCGGCGGGAACTGGCAACATTTTTTAATAACGAAATTTTGTGGCGAGTTTGTACCAGCGAAACCTTTGACGAAGATTACGCTGGTACAATAAACGCAGAAGCAAAAAAACAGGGGTTTCAGTCGATAATTCACGGATACTTCACCACGTCGGGGCATTAAAGGCAGGGAGATTATGACACAGTATGGAACTACAACAGCAAATGTAGTTGCCCGATTTATCGGGCATATTTCATTGTATCGGAATTTGAATAAAACTCAAACAACAAATATATAAGACACAATAATCTG
>JAZDKR010000053.1:0-4605 GCA_043802785.1 Elusimicrobiota bacterium | reverse complement strand
TGGCGGTTGTTTTCATATAAACGAGTTAACCAATCCACTTGGGATTTACCTATCCTAGCATGGATAGAGTAATTTTGCAAGTTTTATTGAAAAAAAGAGCTGTTTCTGTTACTCTTGGATAATTATATTGGGTGCGTAGTTCAGTGGTAGAACGCGTCACTGATAATGACGAGGTCGGAGGTTCAATCCCTCCCGCACCCACAGAAACAGATTCGGGCCGTTAGCTCAGTTGGTAGAGCGCCTCATTTGCAATGAGGAGGTCACCAGTTCGAATCTGGTACGGTCCACCACAAACGAAACATTCGGTGTTTCAACTGATGAGTTGTTGAGGTAAAAAATAATTATGGAATTAATTAAAAATCTTCAAAATATAGGTAAAATAGACACAACCATAGCTGGTGGTAAGGGTGCTTCGCTTGGCGAAATAATAAATGTGGGTATTTCGGTACCGCCCGGTTTCGTTATACTTTCCAGCGCTTTTGAAAAATTTTTGGAAGAAACGGACTTAAACGTTGAGATTGATTCAATTTTGCATACTGTCAATCATAAAGAAATGCATACCGTTGAAAATGCATCGGAGAAAATAAAAACATTGATTCTTGGGGCAGAAATGCCGAAAGATATAACTGATGAAATTCAAAAGTTTTTCAACAACCTTGGTGCAAAATATGTAGCAGTAAGATCATCAGCTACCGCCGAAGATTCAGCAATCGCGGCTTGGGCTGGTCAGCTTGAAAGTTATCTTAATATTACTGAAAAAAATTTGCTTGAAAATGTAAAGAAGTGCTGGGCTTCATTATTCACGCCTCGCGCCATTTTTTATCGTTTTGAGAAAAATTTACATAAACAAAAAATATCCGTCGCTGTTGTCGTGCAAAAAATGATTGAAAGCGAAAAGTCGGGTGTAGCTTTTTCTGTTCACCCTGTTACGCAAGACAAAAATCAGTTAATAATTGAGGCTGGATTTGGACTTGGTGAAGCGATTGTTTCTGGACAAATCACACCCGATAGTTTTGTCGTAGAAAAAGAACCAAGACAAATTATTGATAAAAATATCCAAAACCAAAAGCAGGTTTTATCTAATAGTGAAATTTTAGAACTTTCAGAACTTATTCTCAAAATCGAAAATCATTTTGGCTTTCCCGTAGACATTGAATGGGCGGAAGAAAAGGATATATTTTATATTATACAAAGCCGACCCATTACTACCTTGCACGATATAACCCAAAATAAGCAAAGTATTTTTGATTATATAAAAGGTCAGAGATGGTTTTTCGGCGTGAGGGCAGATGAATCATTATTGTTTTATTCTGCAAAACGAAATGGTTATGCTAAATATATCAAAAAAGAATACGGAATTGAGTTCGCGGAAACATTACTAATTCCTCTGAAAAAGAATCATCCGATTAGGGTTTTTAATCTCTGGCAAGCAAAAAACTTTCACACAATTTCCAACGAAAAAATTCTGAAAAATCCGCAAATTTTAGTATCTTATGTTGAGAAAAATAACCTCTTGTATCAAGACATAGAATCCTATGGCAAAAAACTAATTATGGCCATAGAAAAAGACGATTACCGCAAAAGCGTAGTGTTGTTTAATAAAATGCGCAATCTTTATGAAATAGCAAGTGGTCAGTTCATTATCATTTTTTCTTTGGGACTCAAGCTGGCTGAAAATAAGGACAATCTAAAAAACATCGAGGGGGTTACAAAAAAACACGATGTATGGAGAAACAGCGTGGCATTTAAGGAAGAAGCCATGGGTGAGAACCTATTTTATTTCTTCAAATTTTTAACAAAAAGAAAAAAAATGAAAATTGCCCCGTTACTTTTGATGAAATTACTAACCCTGAACGAGGTCGAGGAGTGGTTAAACGAAAAACTAACGGACGCTGAAATAAAAAATATTATCAAGTCAAGGAAAAATCACGGGTTTATTTATCTGAATTTAAGAAATGAAAAGCGAGAAGTTATTGATGACTCTGCAGAAATAACTAAAATACAAAAATACTTTTTGAAGTTGGATAAGGAGTCTAAAAAATTAAAAGATAACGATGAAATAACGGGGCAGGTTGCGTATAACTCAAATGAAATAATAAAAGGAAGGGTTATTGTTATCAAAGATAAATCCGAATTGAAAAGCAAAAGTCATTTAATAGATGGCAAGATTTTAGTAGCCATACAAACCACTCCACACTATATTCCGTATATGAAAAAAGCCAGGGCAATTATTACAGATGAGGGCGGATTAACTTGCCACGCGGCGATAGTGGCTAGAGAATTTAAAATATCATGTATAGTTGGAACTAAAACAGCAACTCAAATTTTGAAAGACAATGATTCTGTAGAAATTGACGCAAGCAAGGGAATTATTAAAATAAACAAGTAATTTATGCGCGAAGAAGATTTTTTCACAAGACATTCCATGAGACCAAAAGAGGGCGACCAAGAATCGCCTGATTTTGAGGGTATTTCTGAAAAGGGCGTCGAACTTGCAAAACAACGAGCCAGAGAAATTCTCGAATCATTAGAACAATCTGAAAATGGGACAATTATGTTTATTGGCGGAACTTCGGAAATCGCAAGAACAAAATCCACCGCTTTGATTTATGGAAATGAAATGCAAGATGTTATTTCGGAGCAAAAACGAGACGATGTTCTTGTTTTTGTGCCGGAAGATTTAGAGAGTATTGAGGGCTATTCCAATAAAGTAGATTATTTAGTAAAACAAATAACTGCCAATCCCGAAAAGAAAATAGTTATTGATTTTCCTCTGTTTATCAAGGAATTTTCTTTTGTGGGAGATTTTACTACTGAAGATGGCAAATGGACACAATACACGCGGGAAATGCTTAAGCGTAGCGGAGGTGACAGTGAAAGATTTTTAAGAGATTGGTTAGATAATCAAGGCATGATCGGAGATTTAAGGGGGCCGAATCCAAAAGAAATAGCAGAAAAGCAATTGGCAGGGCTAAATAGATTAAGGGAGTTTGTAGAAAAATATATTTCAGGCAGGCCATTGATTATTGGCTCAGTAGGACATAGTTGGAGTTTAGACGCACTGGCTGTATATTTAGCAAACAATGGTGATGTTACCGCAGAGGCATTTGATAAAATGAAAGCCAAAATGATTGGCGAGACAGAAATGATTAAATTAACACAAAAAGATGGGAAACAAGTTTTACAATACGGAGAGTTGCTAATTCCATTAGAGAAAGAATGAATTATGGACAGAAAAATAATGCTATTATTAGGACATGAATAATTCTCTCGTTGTTTTGGCGGTTATTGTCTCGCTGGCCACACTGGTCATGCTTGGCATTAATCTTTATATGATGATGCAGGGACGCAAAAAAGCGGGGGAACCGGATGAAAAATATATAGTTTTACACCAGCGTTTTGACGCACTTTCGCAGATTGTCAGTGCCCAACTTACCCAAAATCGCGAAGGAATTAACGAACAGCTTGAGCGTTCACGACAGGCCTCGGAACGGGCGACTTTGACCGTCAGTCAACAGGTTCAGAGTTTTACCCAGAATATGACCCAGATTCAGGAGGGGATGAAGCAGATGCATGAATCGGTGAAGAGTGTTTCGTCGTTTCAGGATATTTTTAAATCGCCGAAACTGCGCGGTATCTGGGGCGAGTCGTCACTGGAGGCGGCCTTGGGTCAGTATTTTTCCAAAGATATGTATGAGCTCCAGCATTATTTCAAATCCGGCGAAGCGGTAGACGCGGTTTTGAATCTGCCCAACGGCTTGCTTCTGCCAATTGATTCAAAGTTTAATTGGGAGAATTTTGAAAAAATGGTCAACGCCGAAAACGATATACAAAAAGATATTTATCGCAAATCTTTTTATTCCGATGTAAAAAAGAAAATAGATGAGATTGCGACCAAGTACCTCTTGCCGTCAGAAGGGACGACCGATTTAGCGATTATGTATATTCCGGCCGAGACGGTTTATTACGAAGTTATTAATAATCTCAAAGATGTTGATATCGCGAATTACGCGCGAACCAAGAAAGTTTTTCTCGTTTCGCCCAACACCTTTGCTTTGTCTGTTTCCGCGATTCGTCACTGGTTCAAAGATGTTGAGTTTTCTAAACAGACCAAAGATATTATTAAACGTTTGGAACGTATCTCGACCGATGGCGGCAAGTTGGCCGAAGATTTTCAGCGTCTGGGCAAACACATTATTAACACCAAATCCGCTTATGATGATTCCGAAAAACGTCTCTCGTTGATGGTTGATCGCGTCAAAAACGTTATTGAAATCGGCGAGTCATCCGCCGCCGACGAGGTCCAAAAAATAGAAACTCCACCAATTGTTTAAGAGATATCAACATAATCGGCATCTTGCTTAGTTAAAAATGCTATAATTGTTTCAGACCAACAACCGACAACTTACAACTGATAACAAGATTGAGTTGTAGGTTATTAGTCGTTAGTTGTGGGTTAATTTCTATGAATGGAGGTGTTGTATGTTAGAAGTATTACAAGCATCTGATATAGTGCAGGGTTCTTTACTTACGCTTTGGACTGGTGTGGCTGGTTTTATACCCCGCTTCATCGCGGCCTTAGTCGTATTTTTGATTGGCTGGCTC
>JAZDKR010000052.1:0-33966 GCA_043802785.1 Elusimicrobiota bacterium | reverse complement strand
CTCTGGTTCGTAATACAATTTTACCTCTTTCTCCGCTCGGTTGCCGTAGCAATCGGTTACTGCTATCTTGAATATATTTTTGCCGACCTTTGTAAGATAATGAGTACTATAACAATCATAATTTTTTAACGTGCCCCCCCCCCAACCTCGTCCAGCGGTCACATCATTCATATAATACCTGACCAATGCTGATGGTTCATCAGATGTTTTTACCGTCGCATAAAACTCTTTCTTGCTAAATCGCTGTCCGTTTTCTATACCTTCTATCTGTATCACGGGCGGCGTGGTATCCGCCTTATCGCTTGGCGGGTATATCACGGTTGCACCATCGCCGACGGAATTACCGCTCTCATTACTCACACCTATCTGTATGTTCCATATACCCGTCGACGGTAATACCACCATCTCACTAAACCGATACACATTCTGACCGGGAGGATCTGATAGTTCAGCAAATCCAGGTTTATCTTTATATTTTTCTTTCCATTCAATATCTCTCTGCTTTCTAACCCTTCCTTCTTTTGTATCTTCAAATGTTTCTTCACCAACTATGTATTCTGGTTGTGATAACTTTATTTCCTGTTTTTTATCTTGTTTTTTATCTATAACATTGTTACTTATGCTTACCCAAAGAGAAGTAATATTCCATACTTCGGGTATCTCTGTTACTCCTTCAACTACTATTGCAGGAGAATGAACTATCTCATTATCTTTTGGTTTTGTGATTTTTATTTCTTGCCTAATACTTGTGTCCCTTTTTACCATAGATCTAACTTCCAATTCCCTAATTCTCTTTTTTGTTTCTGGACGAAATTTATTCCAATTGTCTATGAGTTCTCGTCGGATAAGCATGTTTGTACTTGTACCGCCTTGCCAAGGGATAGCCCGTTTTGCCTTATATTCTGGTGGTAAAAGTTCAGGATATTCTTTAACATAACGCTTATAAATGTAGTCAGCGTCAATATCAATCTTACCTTCTTTGTACGCATCATCAATCAACTCCCATGAACTTTTTTCATATGGTGGTTTTTTCCGTTTCCTTTCTTCTTGTTCTAAAAATCTTTTTTGCTCATTTTCATAATACCTTCTCCTATCCTCGTCATCAAATAGATATGTTTTTTTTGTTGTTGATGATGTTGTTATTGTTGTTTCTTTTTGGTCATTGCCCCTGCCTTGCTCTCTGCCTTGCTCCCTGCCTTGCTCTCTGCCTTGCTCTCTGCCCTCTAAAACTATTTGTTCCGTGCTTTTATTTAGCAACTGTCCATCTCTCACCTCTTCACTACTTTGTACCGGTACTTTACCCAAAATCAACAATAATCCGACAAAAATCAAAATTCTTTTCATTTTTGTTCAACCTCCTGTTTTCGGTCATTGCGAGGCGATAAAATCGCCGTGGCAATCACAACATTGAAATAAAACTGAGATTGCTGCGTTCCACCATAGCGGGACGCAGAATCCAGTCTTCCGACGAACAAGCAGACCCTTCATCCGCCTCGGCGGATTCAGGGTGACACCAAATGACTTTTTCTCCGATGGAGTCCCTTTGGACAACGGTCTCATTATACAAGAAATTACAGAAATTTTCAAATAAAAAAAGCCCCGATAAATCGGGGCATTACATAATGCATTTGTATTAAAACTCTATATTTGGTCTGAAAAGAATCTGAAAATTGTTGGTCCCGCCCGTTCTTTCAAGCAAACCGGTATATTTATCGGATTTCTCCCACAAAAAACCCATTCCCAAACTAATAATAATTTTTGGTTTGTTGAGCGGAAATTTTTTGCCGATTAGAAAATAGTGTTTCAGCACACCGATTTTATTTGTTTCTGCATCAACTGTATACTCAATACTGCTATTTCTAAAAAGAGAATTCTTAACCTTATCTTCATCCGTTCTATCACGTTTTATTGAAAAATATAAAACATCTTTGATGTAATCGTTATTGTGGAACTTGGCACCAACCCTGAAACTCCAACTCATTTTATTTTCCAGCATTTTTTTGTCGCCTTTTATCTTCAACTCTGTTTCTAACCAGTTGTCATTGATTATTTCATTGTCTTTTATGTGGTAGTTGCCCCCGCTCAACAAAAGTCCGATATAACCTTTGCCTTCGGCATCTTTTACGTTTTTTTGCTTAAAACTTATTACATCACCCAAAAATAAGGATATTGCATATGGCTCTTCAAATCCTGCGGTGATGCTTTTTATTATGTTAAAATCATCTGTAACATTTGTTGATTCGTAAAAATTCGGGGCTTGTTTTTTTAATAGCCCACCCAGGCAAGGTAGAGGATAGGAACTTAACTCAAACACCAAATATCTTGGGGTAGGGTTTGTCAGCAATTTTTTGTATATGTTAATTTCGTCGGTATCACCATAGTACGGAATGGCGATTTCGGTGAGTGACAGATAATAATCAAAATTAGTGTAGTACGGATCTAATTCTATTTCTATTTCGTTATTATTTATTTGTTTCTGATAGATAGATTTTGCGTGAATTTCTTGAATAATACTTATAAAAAAGAGTAGAAGGAGAATAATTCTGAACATTGCATGTTTATGGTAGACCCTGATTTTCATCAGGGTAAATGCGACCCATTGGTCGCATTTAGTTTTTTCTGGTAGGTTTCTATGATTTCTTTATTCTTAAGCATTTCTGCCACCCTCATTATATCGGAAATGTCTTTTTTCATTCTGTCCTTCATTCCGAGTTTCTCGTTTATTTCATATGCCCTTTGATAGTATTCCAATGCCTCACTATTTTTGGCAAGTTTTTCAAGAACATATCCAATGCTACTTAAATCGGAAGATATACTGTATGAATCTTCTAATTTCTTGTGAATTTTCAAAGCGTTTTCAAAATAATTGAGTGCGTCATTGTACTTTTGCTGTTGCTGGAATAAATTACCGAGGTTAAGCATATTGATTGCAATCCCATCCTGATTGTTTTCAGCACGGTTTATTTTTGCGGATTTTTCGAATAATCCTTTCGCTTTTTCAAAATCTCCGGTATCCATTTCACATATACCGAGATTGTTATAGATTGTCGCTGTCGCAATCATATCCTTCGCAGATTGACTCTCTGCGAGGGACTCCTCATACATCTTTCTTGCATTTTGATAGTCCTTTTTTTTCATATACAGTTTGCCGAGATTGTTTAAGTTCACGAGCAACTCGCCGATAACATTTAATTTACGGTTGATTTCTAAAGCATTCTTAAAACTCTCCTCCGAGTTGTCAAAATCACCCGACATAAGTAAAGTCGTACCGATGTTATTGTAGGCAATCGCCGCAACCTGTTGATTGTCTATCGTTTTGCTTATGTCTAATACTTTTTGAAACGATCTTAACGCCGATTCATAATCGCCAACGGAGAACTGTTTTTTACCTTTTTCTATGAGGGAAAGTGCATCGTCATCCATGCGCTTTTCCTGTATCTGTATCTTAGGCAGACATCCGCAGATTTGAATCAAAAGCAGAATTAGCATAAGCGACTTCGTCGCAAGATTAAGTTTTTTCATTTAGTCACGGGAAACAGTAAACGGGAGACGGAAAAAGTAGTATAAGTCCTTATCCTCGCCAAAAGCGACGATAAATCGTCGCACTACAAAAGCAACCCTAAAGGGTTGCCCTACCTTTCTACCTGCCTCTTTCATTTCGTATTGTACGGACTGTACGATTCGTTTAGATTTATTGACGATTTTTTCGACTTGGTTTCCTTCTTTTCAAAATAAGGCGAATTCATTATTGATTTTGAAATTACTTCCATATTCGCCGTTGACTCTTCCATATGTTTAAATATATTGTCTATTTTGTCCTGGTTATTCATAATTTTATCGCTAATTTTTCCGACATTCTTGCTTATTACTTTGAAATTTTCAAGATTCGCAAAAAATGGTCCCTGTGGGTCGTTTATTTTTCTCATTATTTCCGAAGTGTTTCTTATTATCGTGTCAACAGGCGAGGTTGTAATTTCATTTTGCCGTGCATATAATATCTTTCTGCCTTCTTCGGAATCACAAGATACAATACTGCTGAAATTTGATAATAGCGGGGCATTGAATTCGCCGGGAATTATTTCAAGCGTTTTTGAGCCGATTAGCGGTGATATCAACCTAACGATTGAGCCCTCTTTTATCCTTTTCCAATGTTCTTCATAAATCCCGATTTTCAAAATCACATTATTTTTATAGTCAAGCACCATGTTTTCCAGAATACCTATCGGGAACCCATTCACATAAACCACCATACCTTTTTGAAGCCCCTCACCGGACTTAAAAGTGGTAAAATAATAATTTTTTCTGCTAAAAAATTTCTTTCCACGGCCAATTGACACCAACCCCACAAAAAGAAGTATAATCCCACAAACGACAAATAAACTTACTATTTTTTGCCGACTCGTGAATTTAACTGACATTTGCATCCCCTACATCACTTTTCCTTCGTCAACAATCAACACCCTGTCGGATATTTCGGATATTACTTTTTTGTCATTTGTAGCAAACACTATTGTTACTTTTTCTTTTTTCAAATTTTTGATTATCTGTATTATAAAATCAAAATACCGTCCATCAATGCTGTTAGTGAGTTCGTCCACATACAGGTACTTCGGAGTATTTATTAATGCCCTTATCAAACACACCATTTCCTTCTGACTTGTACTTAGTGTCGCAGGAAAGTTATGTATATATGAAAGCAACTCTGTTTGTTCAAGCCATGGTTTTATCCTGTTGTTAATTTCATCTTCACTCATATCGGTATGATACCGCAATTTCAGTGCGATATTATCATACACATTCAAATTGCTTACTAACGCTCCATCTTGAAATACGAAACCCGCCTGTTCGTTTATCTTCAATATCTCTTTATCGGATAATTTTGACAAATTCTGCCCGTCTATCATAACATCCCCTGATGTCGGCTTAAATAAACCACTGATAATTTTTAATAAAAGTGTCTTGCCACAGCCGTTCGGACCGGATATAACGAGCGCCTCGCCTTTTTTTATTGAAATGTTCACATCAGAAAAAAGGCATCTGTTGACGGAAGGCATGAAAAAACTCATATTCTTAATCTGTATCGCTGGGGTGTCGTTGTTCATAAGTCGGTATCTCGGTAGGGCAGGGTCTTCAGACCCTGCATATTATTTGAACGGTCTAAAGACCGTTCACTACCATCTACTCAGTTTCTGATACTTTTATAAATAAAATAAAATCGTCAGCAAACTATTGTAAATAAACAAAACCAATAAAGAATTAACCACAGCATTGGTTGCCGCCTGCGGCACTTCGGTGGACGAAATTTTTACATTTAAGCCATGATACACGGCAATAATCGCTATTATTATACCGAAACCAAAACTTTTCAGAAACGCAACTAATATATCACTATATGTTACCGCCCAGATGAACTTCTTGTATAAAATTAAATATGGAATTGATAACATCATTTTTGCAGCCAATAATCCACCTGTAATACCTACAACATTAAAATAGACAGTCAGCATCACCATAGAAACAACCATACCTGTTAGACGCGGCGCCACAATATATCTTACCGGGTCAATGCCCATGGATTTCAATGCTTCAATTTCTTTAGATACTGCCATATTCCCTATTTCAGTTGCCATCGCGGTAGCAGAACGGCCTATAACTATAAGCGATGTAAATATGGGACCCAGTTCCCTCAATATCACCAATACAAGTATCTTGCCTATAAGTTCGGTTGCATTCCATTTTGAAAGTTGTGTTACCGACTCTATCGTCACAACAGCACCAAGAAGAAACGAAATTACACTTATTATCAAGAACGATTGGACACCGGTAAAATATATTTGGTTTTTCGTTATTTCAGAAATCAGCAAGCGACCATTTTTATTCCTTGAAAAAATCATTTTCACTGAAAACAACAAAAGTGCACACACTTCTGCAAAAGAATTGCTCGCCGAAACAATATAAACTTTGAAAACATTGATAATCATACGTTAATACTGGAAAAAAACCTTGTAATACTTCACAATTTCGGTAACGGTTTGGCTATTGAACTAATTTGTCATTGCGACCCGCCACTGATTCAATGGCGGGGTGGCAATCTCTCTTTTCCATCGGTAATTTTGAGATTGCTTCGCCCCGATCCCGCCAAGGCGGGACGGGGCTCGCAATGACAGGCATATTGTTACAACCCTGCGAGTTCAAGAATTTTTGGAACTTTATCGTCCCAGCCGAGCGGCATTATGTGAACACCCTGACAGTACGGCTTGAGTTCTTTTATAAGTCGTGTAGCAATTTCTATTCCTGTTTGCCCAGATTTTGTCTTCTCTTTATCTTTTTTCAACTCTTCAATTAAATTGTCCGGAACATAAACGCCGGCAACATTTTCATTCATATATTTTGCCATACCGACGGATTTTAAGATTACTATCCCTGCCATAACAGGTGCTCCGAATTGTTTCGCCTTTTCCATAAACTTTACAAATTTTTCAACTTCGTAAATTGCCTGTGTCTGAAAAAATTCCGCGCCTGCTTTTATTTTTTTCTCCATTTTTATAAGTTGCGGCTCCACAGGGTCAGAGCACGGTGACACAACCGCACCAATTGCAAATTTCGGTGGCTCGCCTTCAAGTTTATTGCCTGCGAGGTCAACACCTTCCTCCAACTTTTTTACTGCATAAATTAAGGAAACGGAGTCCAAATCAAACACCGGCCTCGCCTGTGGATGGTCGCCGAGTGTTGTGTGGTCACCGGTCAACAAAAGCAAGTTTTCAATACCAAAAGCAGCGGCACTTAAAATATCCGATTGGAGAGCAATCCTGTTTCTGTCGCGGCAGACAACTTGAAATACCGGCTCAATATTCCTGTCTTTCAAAAAATGACAGGTTGCAAGTGAACCAAACCGCATTACTGAAGATTGGTTATCAGTAACATTTATAGCATCCACTTTATCTTTGAGATGTTCCGCTTCATTCAGACACTTCTCAATCTGCCAACCTTTCGGTGGACCAATTTCCGAAGTAATAACAAATTTTCCATTAGCAAACAGTTCCGTAAGTTTCATGTTTTTCTCCGTCGTTAATATTCCTCTTTTTCCAAAAGAGGTTTCGTTTGTGGTTAGCGATTGGGGGACGTTCGTTGGCTAACCGCCCTTATGTCGTCATTCCCGAGTGCTCCCCGACTACTACTTTCGGGGACAGGCCAAATCGGGAATCCAGAAAAGAAAACGACACTGGATTCCTGCCTTCGCAGGAATGACGGCATGTTCCTGCCCACTGCCAACCACACCACTGCCAACTACTTTACTGCTGTTTTACGGTATTGTTTTTGAATAATCTCGCAGTTTTATAGTCGTTGAAGTTGTTTCTCCAAGGGAGTCAGTTCGGACAACTTTACTGGATTCCTTTAGCCGATTATAAATTTTCTCCCAACCGCAATCAAGTTCCTTATTAACTTCGCACTTACCGTTTTTGGCACCGCCGCAACAACCATTAAGCAACGATTTTGAGCAGGCAGTTATAGGACAAAGTCCACCGGTATAATTTAAAAGGCAATCACCGCAAAGATCACAATCGTATTCTGTAGGTGTTAAACCCTGAAAACCATTGAGATGAACAGTATCAGCCCCGGCATAAGTATGTCTATTCATCAACGAAGATACAACTTGCACACCAACCCCGCATGAAAAAATTATTATACTTGTCGCTTCGTCAATTTTCTTCTGCCACAATTTCAGCCGCGTCTGGGTATAGTCAGGATTACACAAATAATCGGTTGCAATATCGTCAATATCATATGGGACAGTCCCCTGCGGGGACAGTCCCTCCTTAAAATTGTTCACCTGTTCTTCCGGGAATAGAACTTCGCGGCAACCGAGGCATCGTATTATCAGATTTTTTTCTGTTAGATATGACCGCAAATTATCTACGGGTTTAAGTTTGATTGTTAGCATTTTTTTAAGGGCGATACAAAACAGATAAAAACGTATTGCGTATTGCGTAGGTCAACGGCGCCCAATAAATTGGGCAACTACAACTAATAAAATCAAAATCTGTTATTCGTTATCCGTCATCCGCCTCTACTACGAACTATGAACTATGAACTATGAACTGCCTTTTTTGCTATTTTAACAGCACCAACTATTGACCTTTTTGCGGGGCATACATCATCACAACATCCGCACTCTATACAGTTCATAACTCCTAACTGTTTTGTTTCTTGCCACTGCTGTTTTTTCGCCACTGGCGAACCTACTTGGTCAACATAAAAAGCATAGTATAAAGGGAGCAATTCCATCGGACAGGCATCTACACAACGACCGCATTTGATACAACTTCTTGATAAATCAGATTGTATGTCTGGTTTGGCAGACACCAAAATTCCCGTAGTTCCTTTTATTACCGGAACATCAAGATTATTCTGTAATATACCCATCATCGGACCGCCCATCTTTAGTGAATAGGGGGTAGGGGATAGCCAAGTAGGTTCACCGCAGGTGAAGGGGTAGGGAAGAGAAAAACAATACTCCATGATATCCTGAAATAGTGTACCGATTTTTATCTCGTAATTACCAGGTCGGACACAGTTATCGCCCGTGACGGTAATTACTCGCTTTATCAAAGATATGCCTTTATATAATGCTTCGTAGACCGCTACCGCCGTGCTTACATTGTTCACTATTACGCCGACATCGTAGGGCAATCCTCCAAGCGGGACATCTCTATTTAAGATTTTTTTGATTAGCATCCGTTCCGAACCCTGCGGATATTTTGTTTTGAGTTCTACAACTTTGATTTTATTTGTTTGAGATTGCTTCGTTGCTTCGCGACTCGCAATGACATTATTTAACCTTTCTATCGCGTCTTCTTTATTATCTTCAATCGCAATAACACCATTTTCAACATTTAAGATTTTCATTATCGCACGCAAACCTGCTAATAATTCTTCCGGCTTTTCCAGCATAACACGATAATCCGCAGTCAAATATGGTTCACATTCAGCACCGTTAAGGATAACAGTATCTATCGGTTTATTTTTCGGTGGACACAGTTTTGCGTAAGTAGGAAATTGTGCGCCACCTAATCCCACAATTCCTGCCTCGCGAATCATTTTAATCGCCTGCTCGGGTTGCCAATTTTCATCAATACATAATGTTTCGCTTTTTTGAACTTCATTTTTACCATCTGACTCAATGGTTATTGCCAGAACTTTTTCAATACTTAACGGATGGTTTCTAAGTTCAATCTCGATGACTTTTCCACTCACACTGGAATGGACAGGTACACCCAAAAATTCGGATGATACATCGCCGATTTTCTGTCCAACTTTTACTCTATCGCCAACTTTCACGAGCGGTTCACAAATTTTGCCGATGTGTTGTGATAGTGGAATAATTAGAAATTTGGGTTCGGGAAAAGGTTGAATTGGTTTATTTTCAGTTTGTTTTTTATTCTCTTTTGGATAAAGACCACCATAAAAACTCTGCTGTCGTTTATTGCGAATATCAATACTACAAGAATTTATTGTATCAAAATCCGGTTTGGAATGGTCCTTAATTTCAACGGATTGTTCTCCCGCGATTGTTTTTTCTCGTGCATTCAAGCGAGGAGACCCCGATACTACTGCATTCAAGCGTTTGTATATTTTTTCCCAAGCACAGTCACGCTGGCTACCATCTGAATTTTTTACCTCGCATTTACCATTTTTTGCGCCGCCGCAGGAACCATTGCGTAATTGCTTGGCACAATTAGTTACAGGACATATTCCCTCGGTAATATCTAATACGCAATCCCCACAGGCCCCGCACCTTTCTTCAGCCAAAGCCATTCCGTGCTCACCGCTATGTCCCGTCTTAAATACGGAATTTGTCAGGCAATACACCGGCTTATCTTTAATTAAATTTGCAACGGTTTGAACACCTATTCCACAGGAAATAACACATATAACTTCTGCCGATTGAAAATCTTTCGGGATAAGTTTTTCTGTTAATAATTTATTGCAAAGAAAATCTACATCAATGCAACCAACAATTTTTTTATTCGCCTCCTCAACAATTTTGGAAACCGCAGGACATTCATCAGAACCGGTAATGTCATCCGAAGGATTAAGTTCCTTAAAACATTTTTTGCAACTGATAACAAAGATATTATTGACCCCTTGCAGGAGAGCAATAATTTCTTCTTTTGGTTTTAATTCAAATTTTGTCCAATCCATTTTAGGTCACAGTGGTTGCCCGATTTATCTGGCATAAAGGCGCTCAATAAATTGAGCAACTACAAACCTACTAAAGGCGCTCAATAAATTGAGCAACTACAAACCCACTAAAGGCGCTCAATAAATTGAGCAACTACAAACCCACTAAAGGCGCTCAATAAATTGAGCAACTACAAACCTACTAAAGGCGCTCAATAAATTGAGCAACTACAAATTTACAGTCCTTAAAACAATCCTACGACTTTTCCGTCTTTATCAATATCAACTTTTGTGCCTGCGGGAACAGATGGAAGCCCTGGCATTGTTCTCATCTCGCCGCACAAAGGATACAAAAAACCCGCACCAATAGATGCCCTTATATCTTTAACGGGTAATGTGAATCCTGTTGGTCTTCCTTTTAATGTCGGCTCGTGTGATAATGAAAGATGCGTCTTCGCCATACAGAGCGGAAGTTGAGCCCAGCCAAGTTTGGTGTAAAGTTTAATTTTTTCTTCTGCCTGCGGTGTGTACTGAACATCCTTCGCTCCGTATATTTTTGTTGCAATTGTTTGAATTTTTTCTTTTATCGGCATATCAAGTGGATATAAAAACCGGAATTCGTTTGAAGATTTTTTCTCGCAGGCGTTTACAACTGCTTCTGCTAATTCCCTGCCACCGTCACCACCATTCTCCCAAACCGTAGAGAGTGCAACATCATCGGCGCCGGCTTCTAATGACTTCAATCTGACAAATTCTATCTCTTTATCCGTATCTGTTGAGAATTTATTTATTGCAACCACAACTGGCACACCGAACATCTTTGCGTTTTCAATATGCTTTTCAAGATTACAAATTCCTTCGGCAATAGCAGTCAGGTTTTCTTTAATCAGTCCTTCTTCCAATGGTCTGCCGGCAACAACATTAAATTTTCCCGAATGCATTTTCAGAGCACGGATGGAGCAAACCATAACGACGCAGTTAGGAATAAGTCCTGAATATCTGCATTTTATATTCATAAACTTTTCCATTCCGCAGTCGGCACCGAATCCACTTTCCGTAACGACATAATCGGTAAGTTTTACTGCCATAAGGTCGGCAAGAATTGAATTGTTGCCATGTGCGATGTTCGCAAAAGGACCAGCGTGAACGAAACAAGCCGTGTGTTCTGTCGTCTGCAGAAGATTCGGCTTAATAGCATCCCTTAACAATACAGCCATAGAGCCAGCAACCTGCAAATCCTCAGTAGTGACTGGGTTACCGTCAGGAGTAAATGCAACAACAATTCTTCCCAATCGTTCTCTTAAATCCTTCAGCGAAGTTGTTAGCGCAAGTATCGCCATAACTTCGGATGCAACAGATATATCAAACCCTGAGTCACGGGGGATACCATCTTCTTTTGTTCCAAGCCCTATTTTTATATTCCTTAACGCTCTGTCCGAAACATCAACAACCCTTCGCCACAATATGTTGTTCATATCCATATTGAGTTTATTTCCTTTGTGAAGAGAATTGTCCACGAATGCAGCACACAAGTTATGTGCAATTGAAACAGCGTGAACGTCACCGGTAAGATGCAGATTAAAATCTTCCATCGGTAAAACCTGAGAATAACCTCCACCAGCAGCACCGCCTTTTATTCCGAACACGGGACCTAACGACGGCTGTCTGATTGTTGTTATAACTTTTTTTCCGATTTTTGATAGACTGAGTGAAAGCCCTATCGTTGTAACAGTTTTTCCCTCGCCGAGTGGTGTAGGCGTTATAGCAGTTACATCAATATATTTCGCTTGATGATTATTTTTTATCCGTTGGAGAATTTCAAGTTTTATTTTTGCTTTGTAGTTACCGTATAATTCCAACTCATCACTTTTGATACCGATTTTTTCCGCAATATCAATTATCGGGTTAAGTTCAATTGCCTGCGCTATTTCAATATCCGACGGTACTTTTTTTACCATAATTCGCCTCCATTTTCAGCCAAGCAGTCGCCCAACTTGTTGGGCGCTCTTGACTTGTAGTCGCCGAGATTGATTAGCGCTAGTAACCATTTGTTAGCCGACCAAGGTCGGCAACTACTTAATACCGTTAGTATACCCAGTTAGATAATCGTTCCCTTCAAAAATCCCTCTGGATTATATAGTCGGCTAATTCATTAAACACATCCGCTTTTTTGCCAAAAATTTTTAGGTTGTTTTTTGCACTCTTAATTAATGCCTCCGCTTTTTCTTTTGATTTTTCTATACCATAGATTGACGGATAGGTCAATTTTTTATTTTTCAAATCCGACCCTTTTTTGCCAAGTTTTTTTTTGTTGCCGATAATATCCAGAATGTCGTCTGTAATTTGAAACGCAAGACCGATTTTTCTGCCATAATTTGAAATCGCCTTTATTTTTGCCGAGGGAGCATCGGACAACACAGCACCTGCTTTAAGTGAAACCTCTATCATTTTTGCCGTCTTATGTTCATGAATATACACAAGTTCATTTTTTAACTTTTGACTTTTAACTTTTAACTTTTCACTTTCTATATCCACCACTTGCCCGCCAACCATTCCTTTCGTTCCAGCAGCAACGGCAATTTCTTTTACAACCTTCGGATGAATAATTTCAAACGCTTTTGTTAAAAGCCCGTCGCCGGCAAGTATAGCAATCGCTTCGCCAAATTTTTTATGAGATGTCAGTTTTCCCCGACGTTCATCGTCATTATCCATCGCAGGCAAGTCATCGTGAATAAGCGAATATGTGTGAACCATTTCAATCGCACAGGCGGTTGGAAGAACATTTTTTTCAACTCCGCCGCAAATTTCACAAGCGGCAAGGCACAAAATCGGACGCAACCGCTTCCCACCGGCAAAAATACTGTATCGCATCGCAGTATTTATAATAAGCGGTTCATCTGCATTTTTCAGAAAATACTTTTTCAGTGCTTCATCAACGACCAATTTTTTGTTTTTTAGATAAAATTGTAAATCCATAACTTTATTGTGAAATTATACAGATTTTCCCAAAAAACACAATAAAAAAATGACCGTCACCAACCCAGCCATTTTGTATTATTGTAATTTATCTTTGCCTGTCATTGCGAAGCCGATAAACTTGTCCCCTTCGCCCCAGGCGAACCTACTCGGGAAATTTTTAATCGGGGATCGACTGTAGCAATCTCTGTCCTATTCACATTATTTTACAAAGAATTTAAGTATCTTTTGATTTCATTATGTGTTCCTGCAATAATGAATTCAACTGTATTTTTTGTGCGACGAAAAATTATGCGGTCAAGTAATCCGGCACGAACTTCCCATATATCACGTCGTAATTGCTTGAGCCCGAGTCCAAATGGTTTTTCACCTGTTTGGAAAAATCTAACGAGCGATTCAAATGTCTTCTGAACATTTGCTGCTCGGCTTTTATCAAGTTTTTTAATGCTGCGAATATAACGGGGCCTAAATAAATATTTCATTAACTTTTAGTGAGTTTTTTATGATATTTAATAACTGCGGCGGCAGTTGTAAAAATTTTCCCACCCGGTTTTTTAGCGAGTTTACGAAGTTTTTTATATTCTTCTTCTGTGAAATCTTCATCTGCAGATGTGACATTAACTCTGGTAAGTTTAACGGTATGCGTTTCGGGTTCAACAATGAAGCCAATAGGAATGTTACACTGTCCTATTCCAAGAATCTGTCTCGCTTCCTTAGGGACAGTGACCTGCGCTTTAGAACTCATATGAGCCATAATAATCTTTTGCATGGACAACCTCCTTTTCCAAATTCCTTACTTTTTTACTTCTTTACTTCTTTACTATAAAGATAACATACTTTATAAAATTTGTCAAGTATTTTTCGAATAAAAAAACGACCGTCACCAACCCAGTCATTTTGTATTATTGCCTTAAAGATGTCATTGTGAGAAATGTTCCCCACTTGTCGTTGCGAGGTTCCGCTTTAAGCAGAATAAACTCCGCCGAAGCAATCTGTCTTAATCTCTCAGTATCCTATTATCTCAATCTCTATTTTATTTTCCTCCGTCCTTATTATTCACCGAAGTATATCCGCGTTTTCGCGTGTATTTTGCTAATCCTAATACTGCAAGAATTCCACCAGTCATCGAAAAAACACAACTACCCTGTTTATATTCTTGGGGAAATTTTGACTTTAATACTGCTGAAGTAAAAGATTTTCCAGATTTAATTGTATCGTAAGCGTATTGAATCATTTCTTTCGTTGTGTATTTTTCAGCATGAGTATTTATCCCTGTACGAATGTATATACGTGTGCCTACTTTTTTTGTTACAGTTCTATTTTTACCGTCCGTTTTGGGAATCTTTGTTCCAACTTTAATTTCATTATCTATTCTTTTAGATATTTCATTCCAGCACATTATAGCACCTCCGCTTATCTTATCTGAAAAACCACAGCATTTAAAATTTTTATTTTAGCAGGCAATTTTATACAACCATGCGGTTTGGCAGATTCACAAAGTTTCACTAAAAAATGTGTTCTCCATATCTCTACCAAACCGCTATGTGAATAGGCAATATCCTACAACCTGTAACTAATACCTCATCTGACAGCAACAATTCTCACTATGTGGACCAGCCACGGTAGAAGCAATGAACTTTGCTTCTTTTTCTATTTTGGGTTTTTCATACTTCATTTAAATCACCCCCTTTTTTTTGAAAAATATTTCGTCCTGGCGGATGTGATTTTGCAGTTATATGGATTCTTTTTTAACATATCGCCCATTTCATTTTTGGATGCGCCAAGACAAAAAATACAATATCTTGATATTTTACAATTCTTACAATCTTTTAAATCATTCCACTTAAATTTTCTGAAATTGCTCAACGAGTTAGAATTGTTCCATATTTCCTTAACGGATTGATTATTCACATTTCCTATAGGATACTGTAATGCAATGCAGACATTTATCACTCCGTAAGGGTTTATACGAAAGCCGTTTCCACCAGCACCGCAAATTGATGCTTCTGGGTCTTTATCAGATATTTGTTCACCTCTTTTATATTCACTATAATAACCATCTATTTCCGGGTCGCTTATTATTTTAAAAATATCTTGATCGTCTTGCACTCTTATGTTTGTTGGCTCCAAATTACCATCATTTTTAGCTGATATCATTAAGTCCATTTGTAACGAGGCATCAAATTGTTTGGCAAGATTTTTCATTTCTTCATAATATTTTATATTAGATTTCATAAGAGGACATTTGAATCCAATTAAAATACCTTTAGAATGTAATTTTTCCAGAACAGCAAAGGATTTTCTCCAAGAACCCCCTACTTGAGTTATTGCATCGTGAATTTCTTCCCTTGCACTGTAAATGCTAACTTGAACACTTCTCGGGTATAAATCACAAATTTCATTTATTATTTCATCAGTTATCAAATTTCCGTTTGTGTAAATATTACACACAAAATCTTTTTTTCTCGCATATCTAAAAATTTCCAAAAAATCTTTCCTTAAAAATGGGTCACCACCCGAAAAAGTAATCAAAAAAGCATTTTCATCATAGAGTTCATCAATTATGGATTTCCATTTCTCTGTAGTCAATTCATTATTTAACGGCAGATTTGTTTTACAATTTATAGCATAACAGTGAACGCAACTTAAATTACAATTATAAGTTAGTTCAAACAAAACATTGAAAAGTTGTTTTTCATTTGCTGTTTTTATTGAAATTTCTTTTTCTATGTCCAATAATTGTTTATTGCTTTGTTGTTTTTCAATAGGTATCTTTGATAAAACATTGTCGCAATTATATTTGCTTATTTCGATAAGATTTACTTCTGCTAACGAACATAAAAATTCTTTTGTATCCGATTCTATCTATTGAAATGGAGCATTAAAAACTTTACCAAGTTTTTCTGTTAAATTGGGCAAACTATTATGTTTGTTTATTTCCTGCCAAATAACGGATGATGTACCGGCAAGTGTCAAAATGTTGTGGTCTTTTAAATTATAGATTACGGTCCTACCACCATAAATTCTTGATGCTACCCATTTATTGATATAATATTCTCTCATAGATAAATTTGTAACGACCATTTTGCTTAAACAAATGTTAGTTCAAGTTGGATGAGTTTAGTACGGAATATATTTGCCTTTACATTGTGGTTTTTCCATAATTTTATTTTGTTCTCTCACTTCATCTCTCAATGCACGGCCTGGGTCATAAAAACGCCCAGCACCTTTTGAACCACCCAAAAGTTGATACTTTATTTCTCGCTTTAATGATTCGTTAACATTGTCAAAAAAAGACATTTTAGTCGCCTCCTTTTTTGTTTAAAACTTCTACCCAATTTTCTCCTACCCAATCATTAAGCAGTGTGACAGCTATATCAATAATAAATCCGAGTATTTTTGCTGCAATAAATTCAGCGAAGAATCTTGTTGCTATACGAGAAGCGAGACCCTTCACTTCCATTTCGTGTTATAATTGTTAAAAAGTTCGTCATTCCTCTGCAAAACTTGTCCCTGCAGATAGTACGCAGGGAGCGGTTGTGTTATCGTCTAAGAATGGATTCCGTGTCAAGCACGGAATGACGGTCAAAACCAAAAAACGGCAATTACGACACAACATCTTCGTTCGGGGTGACAACATTGAAAATCCTAATCTGCTACAAATTCAAGCAAATCTTCAAAAAACCCCTTGACAACAAGATGTTAATTTGCTACACCTACCTTGAAATATGAAATGATGGCTTTCAATATTCAAAGAGATATACTAATCCATATGATGTTCCAAATGCAGATGGGGATGAATGTGAATTTTGTCTTTATGCCGGTGGCTATGAATATGCCTTAGGTTATGGTCATGAAGCAATTGTTCGTCTTTTAGAATTTCATCAGGTTTGCCAAATTTGATTATTTTTTTTTCACGGCTAAAGACATAAACTGTATCCGATATTTCCTCAACAATATGCAAATCGTGGGTTGCCGTAATGATAGTTTTACCGGATTGGTTTTCTTGTAAAAGTAAATCAATAATATGCCTCGTCGTTAAAGGGTCTAATCCAGCAGTTGGTTCGTCAAGAATTAAAACATCAGGATGAATTATCAAAGTTGAGGCAATGGCAACCTTTCGTTTTTCCCCTATGCTTAGATGGTGGGGTGACCGAGCCAATAAATCTTTAATATCTAACAGGTGAACAAGTTCATCTAATCGTTTTTGAATCTCCTCTTTTTCAACTCCGAGATGTAGCGGTCCAAAAACAATATCCTCTTTTACCGTCGGACAAAACAACTGGATATCTGGATTCTGAAAAACAAGCCCAACTTTTTTTCTAAAATTTTTTGAGAAATCCTCGCTACAAAAATCATTTTCCTTGAATTCTTTGCCAAAAACTTTGATGGTACCTTTATCAGGAAAAATGAGTCCGTCAAATATATGTAAAAGCGTTGATTTTCCGGAACCATTTGCACCGATGAGAGTTATTTTTTCTCCCTGCCTGATGTTTATATCTATACCGCATAGTGCAGGAAATTTTCTTAAGTATGAAAAATGTACATCGTTTAATTCAAAAATTAGATTATCCATAGTCCACAAATAAAAATTAGTACAACTAAACACAACCACAGCCAATCTTCTACTTTGATATTGGAATCATCCATTGCAACCGATTCTCCGCAATATCCCCTGGAAAGCATTGCCTTATACACATCTTCATTTAATTGATATGACCGCTGCCAAAGAGATGCAATATTCCATGCAACGAGATGCTGTCCTCTTTTGTAATGAATCTTTGGACCAACACGGCTTTTCATTGCAAGATAAGTATTCTCAATAATCTCTACAAAAAGGTAAATATATCTGTAGCACATGCCGACCGTCATCACAAATATCTGAGGAACCTTAAAAATACGCAGAACCTTAAGTAATTCAAAATGCTTGGTTGTGAGAGTTAAAAGAACCGCAAAAGATACTGATGTTGTGACCCGCGTAACAAATAAAGATGCACCGAAAAATCCCTGACGGGTAATTATAAGTTTGAGTCCCACTATGTTTAAGGTGGTTAATGTTTCACCTGGTGTAAAAATACTGAACAGGGCGGGAATCGCTATGAAAACTGAGAACAAGGGAATAAATATCCATGTTCTTTTTAAGAAAAACCACAAATTAATTTTAGAGACGGAACTCAGCAACAAACACAACGCATATAGATAAAACAGAATGCGAATATTCTTTGTAAGAATTATCAGAACAATGAACATTAAAAAAGTTATTGTCTTTATTCTCGGATCTAACGATTGCAAAAAACCATTCTTAACCGCATACTCGTCGGCAAAGACGGATTCTTTTAAAAATGATAGAATGTCTGTAATAGATTGCTCTATAAAGTTATTGCCTCTTGACATAGTGTGTCCACAGATGGACACAGAAAAACACAAAGTTTTACAAAATGTCATTGCGAGGGACGAAGTCCCGTGGCAATCCCATTCTTTGAGATTGCTTCGTCGTCCCGCTTGCAGCGGGACTCCTCGCAATGACAAATCTGTGTAATCTGTGGCTATAAAGTTTTCTTAACTAATAACTTTCCCATGCCCAATATCACGAACACAATTATTCCAATTCCTATGACAGCCGATATTATGTACGCAAAACTCAACTGTGAGAGTCCTTTTTCTTCCCAGCCCTTGAAAGCATAATCCGGCATTGGTGCATTCCATATACTTGAAAGTTTTTCAAGTCCTTGAGGAATATAGCCGACAAGTTTTTGCATCTCATCAGCACCCCATTCTCCCCAGGCACTTCCCGCCTTAAAATGCTCCGGCAAAATAAGTCCGAGCGGAGAAAGTATAACTAATATCGCCAAGCCAAGCCAAAGTTTAGTAGTAATTTTCATCAGGTTTTCCTCCTATTCGCTTCGATCGTGTCATGTCCCTTAAATCCCTTGACATTAAATCCCGAAGGGATGATATTATTATAGATCTTGTTAAACAATCACAACTAAACCCCGACGGGGTGACATTATTTCCACCCCTATAATAATTTCACCCCTTCACCTGCGGTGAATCTGCTCGGTTCGGGGTTGTGGTTTGTTACCTGTTACCTGTTGCTATAATAATTCCACCCCTTCGGGGTTATAGTTTCTATTATATCTTATATACCAAGAAGTTCCGGCGATTGTTTCAGCAGATATTTTATTACAAGAGCAGTCACTATCGCTTCAACCCATCCAAAAACCAACAGGTGTTCTCCCAACATTGCAGACAGCGCAACAGTCAATCCATATGGGCAATAGAGTGCTTGTCCGCTTGCCGTTCTGTGGAGAAGCGATTGAATCCCAAACTCAAATCCAGTAAGTCCTGCGGCAAGATTAAGTGCTACATAACCGGCAATCCCAGCAGCGATAACTCTCCTTTTTGAGTCAATTGGAGCATTGCAACTAATCGCCTTATAGATATAATATCCGGCAAATGGAAGCACAAATGCCATGTTAAAACAGTTGGCACCAATTGCCGTAAGTCCACCATCACCAAATAATAACGCTTGAACCACCAAGGCGACAGTAATGGCAATACATGCCGCCCACGGTCCGAGAAGTATCGCAACGAGAACACCACCTACCGCATGTCCAGTTGTCCCGCCAGGAATCGGCACATTGAACATCATAATCACAAAACTGAATGCAGCACCTATTGCCAGAAGCGGCACCTGCTTTGCTCTCAGCGTTTTTTTTACAATCTTTGAAGCAATCATCCATATCGGCAACATAACTACATAGAAAAATCCGCAAGTTACCGGTCCTAAATATCCGTCAGGTATATGCATATTATCCCCCTTAAAATTCCGTATGAAAGCCAAAAGCAATTTTTTCATCCGTTTTTCTGAACCCGTTCCCGTACGCAAAATTCAGCGAAGAAATATCGGCAACTTTATATCTTACGCCTAATAGGTAATTCAGAAACCCTATTTTTTCGCCGATAATTTCGCCGACCAAATCTATTTTTGATAACGGGTATTCAAACGCGGAACTGTGAATTATTTCGCCTTCCGTGTTTTCATCGCCGGAAACCGCATAACCGATATTTGCGTGAATGGTTATGGACTGAACCTCTCGTGTAAAAATCCCGTTGATAAAGTATTCGCTTGAACCGAGTTCATTATTGACGGTTAAAGCAAAAATATCCTTCAATAAAAGAAATTTGAAGCCGAGCGTAGTAGTTCCGAATGGTTCCTCCGGTTTCGGCTCTATCTGATACGGAAATGAAATCCCAACATCCATTTTTTCCGTAATGCCGTGTTTCAGCGAAATCCCGCAGGAGTGATTTCGCAATTCACTTTCTCTCTTGCAGTTATCATAACCAACTTCCAATTCGTACTTGCCAATTTCAACGATTCCGATGTCATCCGTTGTTAACGGATGTGCCGCAAACACAACCGAATATGTAAAAAACAATATACAAAAAACTATCATAAATATCTTCATTTATTCCTCCGTCCCGCTTTTGGCGAGATAATTTTCCACTTGCAACCAAATCTCAAACTTGCTATAATACTTTCGGCGGGGTATAGTTCTCTCAACGGGGCTATGCTTCCGCCTTTTTTTGCGGTGAATCTTTGTTGCTACTCATTTCACTCACCTCCTCATAATAAAAATCCGATTTTTATTTCGCACTTTTTTGCTACAAAAATAAAAATCGTGCTACCGATAAAACAAAAAAAATTAAACACCCTTCCCTGTTGTTGACATACTCAAAGCAGAGTGTTTCACGCCTTTTATTGACTTTAATATATCCGATAGTTTCTGGGCTTCATTGGATTTTCCTTTAACTGCAATTATTTCCAGACAGTTATCATGGTCTAAATGTATGTGCTGGGTTGAAATAATTAAGTCGTGAAAATCATGCTGGACATCCGTGAGATGACTTCCAAGTTCTCTTTTGTGGTGATTGTAGATAAGGGTTATGGCTCCGGCGATTTCCTTGCCCTCCTGCCATTCCTTCTTTATTAGTTCCTGACGAATTAAATCGCGAAACGCTTCTGAACGATTTGTGTAGTTTCTGGATCTTATAAGTTTATCAAACTTATCAAGCAAATCCTTTTCCAATGAAACACCAAACCTGAATAATTTATTCATAGTAGCACCTTTTTGATAATTGTAGCACAATTAAGCAAAATTGTCAAGTAAAAAGTTTTAAAAAATTTAAAAGAATCTAAACTGCTATCTTGGGATTATTGAACTTATTTGTTTATGGTGATTTGTGCTTTAAATGTGATGTTTCCCATTTAAGCCGCTCTACTATCCACATTTTTGCCAATGTTCCGTATCATATGTCTTTTGCAGATGCTAATTGTTTAATTGTTTGTATTTTCACTTCATCCAACAGAATGGGAATAGTCCGTTTTTTGGGTTTGGGAAATTCAATATGAACTTCCTCTAAATCTCCAATAAAATCAGTGAAACTGTGCTCATCCCAGAACTTTGATTCGTCTGCTTCTGTTTTAAATTTCGGTATCTTTTTCATTTTTCAATCTCCTTATTTCCTTTTTCTTGTGAAAAGTTTTCTTTCCTTGTGGTCCATATTTCTGGCTGTTATAACTCGTGTTTTGCCTTCTTCTTTTGGTGCAACCACAATAGATAAGTATTTCCCTGTATTGCTTCTACCAAGCACTAAATAACAATTCCCTCTTGTTTTAAGAACAACTGGATTATTATAACATGCTTCTTCAACTTCATCTGGTCTTACTTGGTGTTGCAAAATATGGGATATATTTTTTGAATCCCATTCATATGTAGTTATCCCCGACAAAAACATTCGGAGAGGAATCCATAAGTAAACAAAACATAAACATATGGATTCCCGATAGAACCATTCGGGAATGACGACAAAAAAGTCATCCTGATAAATCGGAACTAACTTGATTACAGATCTATTATTTCCGGGGTTAGGGTCTTTGTGTCAAGAATTGAGACGGTGCTTCTTCCAGTAATCCAGCCACCGCATTCTCCGGAATTGATAACAAGGGCGGTATCTTTTCTTACATCAATTTTGTGGTTATGTCCGTAGATGACGATATCAAATTTTTTATCTTTCAGCAATTGGTCAATAAATTTTGGCTGATGCATCAAAACGATTTTTTTACCGTCAAGTTCAATCTCATATGGTCCCTGGTAAAGTTCTCCGATATTTTTGAATTTCTCTAAAAGATGTGACTTATCACCGTCGTTATTACCAAAAACACCGACTAATTTCATTTTTAATTTACTGAATTCTTGAGCCGTAAATGGTGCAACATAATCGCCGGCATGCAAAACAAGAGCAACATTTTTCTGATTAAAAAAATCCACCGCTTTTTTAATTGCGACCATATTATCGTGCGAATCCGACATTATACCTATCAACATTTTATTCACCTTTTTAATCGCGGAACGATCAAAAAATAATTCGGGTCTGCTGAAAAATTATTTTTTTGATATTTTTATGTTAATATCTCGTTTAGTATGTTGCCTTTTTCTTTTTATTTGTTGATAACTTGTTGAAAACCTACTTGGCTCTGTTTTTGTTAGATTCTTGTCCGCATATGGCGGACTGTTGATAAATTCATCGCTTGAAAACTTATCCAAAAATAAATACTTGTCCACTAAACTTACTGTCACCTTCGGCCCAAATTTCACTTCTTTCCCGCTTTTTCTTCACCTCTGGCGAACCTACTCGGGGCATTTTATTGTATTGCTTGTTTCCTTTCTATAATAATGTCAACCCTTCGGGTTTATTCTTATTATGAAAGCCCGACTCGCTGCGGATCGAGTCGTCAGACTTCGCCCCGCCAAAGGCAAGGTTCGCCACAGGCGACCGTGGCAATCCTCCGCCTAGAGGCGGATTAAAACCGAGATTGCTTCGGGCTTTGCCCTCGCAATGACCCCGCCAAGGCGGGGCAAAGGGACTTATGGGACACCACCATAGATATTGATGAGATAAAGAGTTATCTATCAGAAGACGCTCTGACTATATCTATATCTATAGGTTGCTCCTTACTACAGTGTTTGCAAAATCTTGCGTCTTCTTTAATGATTTCTGCACAGTAAGGACACTTTTTGGTATACCCTTCAGATACTATAGGTGAAAGAAATGCAATTACAATAATAAGAAAAGGAAAAAGGGCACACAGCGTAAACCAGATTACAGGGCTACGTCCGTTTCTTCTGGCTATAATACCGCCTACAATGCCTGCAATAATAAGAAAAATAAAATATCTACTCATATAGGATTCTCAACTTGCATGATTATTTGTTTATCTTTTCCTGTATATCACCTACTCCAATAAATGGTATTGTTCCGCTGCCTGTAACCTGGGGCAGTATTCCATTCCATTTATCTATTGCCTTAAGATTTGCTTCTATTTTTCTCAGCTCTATAAGGTCAGTTGAAATATTTGCCTTCTGGAGTCTCAGGGTTTCGGCCTCTGCTCTGGCTGCTGTAACTGTCTGCTCCGCCTCTATCTTTATCCTATCCAGGTCTCTTTTTGCCTTTAGAGCAAGCTGTTCCGCTGTCTGCTTTGACTCAATGGCTTCCAAATATATTTTGGAAAAGTTGAAACCTACGATAGAAAATGCATCAACTGCTATATTGTACGGCATGAGTCTTTCAGCAAGGTTTGCTCTCATTGCCTCGCTTACCAATGGTCTTTTTGTGATAAGTTCTTCTGCTGAATAGTTGGCTGTTACAGCTTTTACCACTTCCTGCACTGCGGGGTCTATGATTCTCTCTTTAAATTCTATGCCGATGGACTGATAGACAAGATTTGCTTTATCAGGAATTATATGATAGTTCAGAGCAACCTCCGAACTCACTTCCTGAAGGTTTGACGATGAAGCAGCAGCACTTGTTAAAGATTTCTGGACCTTGACATCCATTATGGCAACATTCTGCACTATAGGTATCCTGAAATGCAGTCCTTCTCCAAGCACAACCTTCTGAACAGCACCAAAATTAAGGACAACCCCTCTTTCACCTGGCCCAATCTGAACCCATGGTGTTAAAAACATGAAAAACACCAGAATACCTACAATAATAAACACAAACCGCAGTGACCCTTTTTTCATTACAGACTGTATTTTCTCTTTTGCTTGCTTTATGCCATCATCTAAATCATCTTCGAACATTTTCCTACCTCCTTTGTTGATACTAATCTTCATCATTACATCTCGCTGAAGATTTAGTCCTGTCAAAATATCAATTTTATGAATCTCGTGATGTGTTTATTCTATAGTCACCTCCTTTGTAAAATTTGAGTGTTCAATTTGTGAACGGAATTCAATTTTATATATCTCAAGGATAGTCAGGAAAATCGCAGCAATAAGGGGTCCTATTATCAAACCGGCAGGACCGAATGAGACAATACCTCCTATTATTGAAAAAAATACCAATAAATCATGCATTCCGGCACTCTGCCCTATTATTCTGGGTCGGAGAACATTGTCTATCAAGGAGATGAAGAATACACTTATAATCATTATCGCTATACCCTGACCAATATCGCCGCTTATTATCTTGATAATACCTGCAGGTATCAATACGGCACCAGTACCTACAAAAGGAATAGCGGAAAATATAAGTATTACTATTCCCCACAATAGCCATGCCTTCACTCCAAAAACCCATAATGTTAATGTAGCAAGAACACTCTGCAAAAAAGCTATAAAAAGTATCCCTTTGACGGTAATATTTGTCATCGAATAGAATCTGGATATTATCCTATCTTTATATTCATCGCTGAGAGGTATAATATCCTTGATTTTAGTCAACATTCTTTCTCCATCCCGCAAAAAATAAAATAGCGAAAACATTATGATAAACAAATCGAATATTACACCCGCAGTTGCCACAGAGGACATGTTAATATATTTTATTATTGCAGAATTAAAAAAATTTAGGATTTTTTCTATAATGGATTTCCAGTCAATAGTGATATTATATGCTGACAGGTGTTTGCCTATAAATGAATTCGTGATTTCCCCGATGATTCCCGTACTGCCTTTTTGAATTATCCCCTCTATTTCATGCCCTGATGTACGATAAAACTCAACACTTTGAACTATCACCAGATTAAAAATAAAGATTAACGGCAACAATATCACCATCAAAATTATTAAACAACTCAACAGTGATGCAAGAGTCCGCCTGTTTTTTGTTAATTTCAAGATTATTTTGAATAAAGGATAAACCAGTGTTGCAATTACTACAGCAAGAATTATAGGAAGTATAAATACCCTTATCATATATAAAAAAACTATTAAGAATAGAATAAAGGTTACCAGTAAAAAATATTTACTGAATTTTTTCTCATTTAAGATACCCGTTTTTCTTTCCATTTTGTAATTCTCCTTTCTTTGTATCAAAACTTATTTTATTTCTCAAAATAGCTTTTGTCACTTCCATTAGAACGAATACAACAATTCCAAAACCTAATATTGTTCCAATATCAGATATTGATGGTTTACTTATTCCAAAGGCATTACATACTGCTGGAATCTGAATTAGTACAGCAATTAATATAATCTCCCAAATAACAGCTATGATAAGCCATTTATGCGGCGGTGCCTTAAAGATACTGTGTGTGAGAGAACGGCAGTTCAGGGCAACAACAAGCTCTATGATTATAAACAAGAAAAACATCTCTGTTCTGGCGTGAGTTATGTCACCAAGGTCGTGAAAGAAGATGAAGAAAAAGAAAGGGACCTCAATGATAATTGCCCTTACAAGGAAGGAACTCACATCCAACGAGAAGACACTTTCTTTCGGATTTCTAGGTGGTTTTTGCATGATATCGGGGTCAGGAGGTGCTATCCCCAAGGCAAGTGCAGGAAGCCCATCAGTGGCTAAGTTTAGATACAATATAGCTGCGGGCAGGAGCGGCAAATATTCAGGACCTAAAATAATGACTACCCCTCCAATAACAACTACTTCTACAATGTTACATTGCAAAAGAAAGGCGAGATATTTCTTTATATTATCATATATCCATCTTCCCAACTCAATGGCTTTTATAATAGTAGCAAAATTATCATCGGTTAAAACCATATCTGCGGCTTCTTTTGTTACTTCGGTACCGGTTATACCCATTGCAATACCAATGTCCGCATGTTTTAACGCAGGTGCATCGTTGACACCGTCTCCGGTCATTGCAACAACTTCGCCCCTTTTTTTCCAAGCAGTAACTATTTTTAGTTTATTAGTCGGAGATACTCTGGCATAAACAGATACCTTATGAACTATTTTTTCGAATTCTTCATCCGAATACTTATCTAATTCCTCTCCTGTCAATATCATATCACCATCATTATAAAAACCTATTTCTTTTGCTACTGCAACAGCAGTAAGTTTATGGTCGCCTGTTATCATCACAGGTTTAATATGAATTTGTTTGCATACCCTGGTAGCTTCTATCACCTCTTCTCTTGGCGGATCCATCATGCCGACCAGTCCGAGAAACACCATATCATTTTCAATTTTGTTTTCTTCATATTCATTGCTGCCGGAAATATCTTTATAACTTAACGCTAATACCCTTAACGCATTTTTTGCCATCTCATCATTTATCACGGAAATAGCAGCAACATCGTTTTTTGTAATATTTCTTATCTTATTGTTATCAAATATTTTTGAACATCTTTCTAAAACAACCTCCGGAGCTCCTTTGATAAAAGCAAGTTTATTCCCTTCTTTCATATTATGAATAGTGGTCATCATTTTTCTTTCTGAACTAAAAGGAAGCTCACCTACTCTCTCATTGGCTTTTTTAATTTCGTAAATATTCATTCCATGTTTTGATGCAGCCACCAAAAGTGCGCCTTCAGTAGAATCACCTTTAACACACCACTTCCCGTCTTTTTCATAAAGCTCGGAATCATTGCACAAAATACCGGATTTAAGCAATAATTCGACATCACTGCCTGCTTCATTACTAATCCCCTTAATCTCACCAACAGGAGAATATCCCGTACCGCTGACTTCTATCATCTTGTTTAAAACAAACATTTTACGAATAGTCATTTCGCCTTTTGTCAGCGTTCCTGTTTTATCAGAACAAATAACTGTTGTACACCCCAGTGTTTCAACAGCAGGCATTTTTCTTATCAATGCATTTCTCTTTGCCATCTGATGCATACCTATAGCAAGCGCACCTGTAACAATAGCCGCCAAGGCCTCCGGTACTGCCGCTACCGCAAGAGCTACTCCAAACATTGTTATCTTTACTATAAATCCTACATTAACAGTTCCTCCTAAATACTCCCTGATAATGCTGACTATTATCACAAGCAGACATATAGATAAAGAAGATATACTTAACCACTTGCCTATCTCATCAGTCCTTTTTTCAAGAGGGGTTTTTTCAGTCTTAATTGAAGTAACTTCTTTAGCTATCTTGCCAAATTCAGTATTCATCCCTGTATCTGTAACAACAGCCAAACCCCTGCCATATGTGATTGCTGTTCCTGTAAAAAGCGTGTTTTTTCTGTCATTTACCGTTGTTCCATCAGGCAATGGCTTTATATCTTTTGAAACAGGAAAAGATTCTCCTGTTAAAGAAGCTTCGTCGCACTTTAAGGAGTGGTTTTCAATAAGCCTCGCATCTGCAGGAATTTTGTCGCCTGCTTCAAGTACTAAAATATCGCCCGGAACAAGTTCTTTGGATAAAACTTCGCTTTCTTTTCCGTTTCTTTTTACCGTTATAGATGGTGAAAGCATCTTTTTTAATGCATCAAGCGCCCGTTCCGCTTTATATTCCTGAATAAACCCTAATATCGCTACAAAAAACACAATAACTGCAATAATTCCTGCATCAACATATTCACCCACAAGAACCGAAAGCACAATTGCAATAATTAGGATTAGAATAAGAATGTTTTTAAACTGATTAATGAAAATGCTAAAAGGAGAAACTTTATCTTCTTTCATTAATTCATTAAAACCATGTTTTACCAATCTTTCTTTAGCTTCTGCGTCTGTTAAACCGTTTTTGCAATTTGTTTCAAGCATTATTAATACTTCATTAATTGCAACAGCATACCATAATGTTTCTTTCATATAACTCCTTTTTATTTCATTAGCGGTTATATGTCAAATGAATTTGAGCAGCTAAAACTGGCTTAAATTCAAAAATGAAATATGTTGATAAAATTGTCGAGTATTTTTATTTTCAATATAATATATGAGCCCGGTCTAACAAGGCTGTTATGCCCGTCCAAACGGGAATCCAGAAAGTATATTTCCGACGATGAACTGGATTCCTGCCTGCCCGATTGTGTCGCAATTGTAGTTGCCCGCCTGTGTGTAATTCCTCAGTATTTCGGTAACGGTTTTTTTATGGTTTTTATGGTATAATGTACCATAAAAGGAGGCTCTGTAAGAGCAACTACATTTTTGGATTACAACACAGTCTATTCGTCATTCAGGCGGCTCTAACTTCTTCGCACACCGCCCACAGAGACCACTTTTATTAAGAGCAGTCCTTTCCGAACATACCCCACAGTCAGAATTGTTTTCCAGTGTGTTCAGGGTGTATTCTAAGCACTCCAGCGGAATATAGTGGCTGAAGATTTGATTGCAAGTGGTCATTCACCTATAATTTTTACGACAACTTCTCTTTTTCGTGGGCGGTTGTCCATATCAACAAAAATAATTTGCTGCCAAGTTCCCAAAATCATTTTGCTTTTTTCTACAGGAATGGTAAGAGATGGACCTAACAGGGATGCTCTTAAATGTGAGGCGGCGTTTCCGTCGGAGTGTGTTATATTGTGTTGATATTCGCCATTTTCGGGAACAATTTTGATAAGCATATTTTGGAAGTCGGCAACAAGTCCCGGCTCGTATTCTATTGTTGTGATAGCACCTGTTGCACCAGCAATAAAAACATTCAACAGACCGTTTTTAATTTCTGATTTTTTAAGAACGCCGAAAACCTCGTCGGTGATATTTACAATATCGCAGTTGCCTTTTGTTTCAAAATCAATTTTATCGGTAAATATTTTCATACAAGAAAACTGAATAGCCACGAAGGACACGAAGAACACAAAAACTAATTTCTTTTCTTTTTAATTCGTTGAATTCGTGAAATTTGTGGCTGATCCCGCCGTGGCGGGACGACCTCGCAATGACAAACTTAAATAATCCAATTTGTCAATGTGCCGATTTTTTCTATTTTTACTTCTATTTTATCGCCGATTTGGACAGGTCCAACGCCGACGGGTGTGCCTGTTGCTATGACATCATATTTTTCAAGTGTCATAATTTTTGAGATAAATGAAACAAGTTTTTCAACTTTAAAAATCAAATTTTTTGTGTTAGATGACTGTTTTAATTCGCCGTTTAAGTAAAGTTCAATTTTTAGATTATTTGGATTTGCGATTCCTGAAATGATATGCGGTCCAAGCGGACAGAATGTATCAAACGATTTTGCTCTTGTCCATTGGCCATCTTTTTTCTGTAAATCCCGCGCTGTCACATCGTTGAGACAGGTGTATCCGAGAATATATTTTTTTGCGTCTTTTTCAGAAACATTTTTGCATTTTTTTCCGATGACAATTGCAAGTTCTGCTTCGTAATCAACCTGTTTTGAACTGTTTGGATATTTTATTTTTTCATTATTGAAAATGATTGCCGACGGTGGCTTCAGAAAAATTATCGGCTCATCCGTTCGCCGTAGCGAATTCATACCAAGTTCTTTTGCATGGTCAATATAATTTAATCCAACGCAGATAATTTTTGATGGTTTTTTAGTAAATTTGTATATCATACAAGAAAATCCGCCACGGAGGACACGGAGGACACAGAGAAAATCAGAGTAGTCGGCTAATAAATGGCAAAATCGCCAAGCAAGCTTGGCAACTACGACAATTCTCTACAACCCCAACACATCCCTCATTGTATAAAATCCATGTTTTTTGCCGAAAATCCATTTTGCGGCTTTGACCGCTCCAGCTGCAAATGTTTCACGGGTATGGGCACGGTGAATAAGTTCAATCCGCTCTCCATTACCGGCAAAAATTACTGTGTGCTCACCAACGATATCGCCCGCGCGAACAGCATGAATCCCTATTTCTTTTTTTCTCGCTCCGACATTTCCGTGCCTGCCAAAAATTGGTTCCAAATCAAGTTTAGCGGAGATAATCTCGGCAAGATTAAGTGCTGTTCCGGATGGAGCATCTTTTTTTTGGTTGTGATGTGCCTCAATAATTTCAACATCATAATTCGTCAAAACCGCCGCAACTTCTTCAACAAGTTTGAATAAAAGATTCACTCCGACAGCCATATTTGGAGCAAGGACAATCGGGATTTCTTTGGAAGCACTTTTTATTTTTCCAATTCCTTCTTTTGTAATGCCGGTTGTGCCTATAATAATCGCTTTTTTTTGCTTTTGGGCAATATCCAAATGATGTAATGTCGCATCCATAATTGTAAAATCAACAGCCACATCCGATAATGATAACGCTTCTGAAAAATTATCCGTAATATTTATTTTATCTATCGGCTGTCCTACCGACGGATGCCCGGTGAATTCAACTGCACCTGACAAAACAAGTTCCTCATCGGAGAGAATCCTTGAAGTTATCATTTTTCCCATTTTCCCTGCTGCACCACAGACAACTATTTTGATCATAATTTTCCCCTCCTACAAACAGACCTATTAACAGGCCGCCTCTAACGGGGCTACTTTATAACTTTATCCGCCTGATGCGGATGAACTTTATAACTATTAGCGGGTCATCTTTATCGGGCTTATGCCCGTTTACATAAACCGTAGTTTTTCATTTCTTTAACAAGTTTTTCTTTGTTTTTTTCGTCCATCGCACACATAGGAAGCCGAAGTTCGTCGGAACATAAACCCATTAGACCCATCGCGGTCTTGACAGGTATCGGATTTGTTTCAATGAACATCGCTTTTGTTAAATTAAAAAGTTTGTAGTGCATTTTTTTTGCTTTTTCTACATCACCTTTTAGGTAAGCCCACACCATATCTGAAACATCGCGAGGCACAATGTTTGCTACGACGGAAATAACACCTACTCCACCGATAGCCATCAACGGAAGTGTTAACGCATCGTCGCCGCTAACAATGTCCATTTTCGGGCAGAGCAATTTTATTTTCGCCATCTGCTCCAATGACCCGCTTGCCTCTTTTATCGCAACGATATTTTTGCAATCAGTGTGAAGTTTTGCAATTGTTTCCGGCTCTATGTTGACGGCAGTTCTTGATTGTATATTGTAAAGAATAATCGGGATGTCAATTTCATCCGCAACTTTTTTGAAATGAAGATAAAGCCCTTTTTGCGTCGGCTTGTTGTAATAAGGTGAAACAAGAAGCACTCCGTCGGCACCGACTTTTTTTGCGAATACCGTCATATCAATCGTTTCTGCGGTGCTGTTGGAACCGGTGCCAGCAATAATTTTAACACGGTGGGCGGCGGTTTTTACCACAACCTCTATCACATTTTCATGCTCCTCGTAATTAAGCGTCGCCGATTCACCTGTTGTTCCGCATGGAACAATACCGTTAGTTCCATTTTTAATGTGAAACTCTACAAGTTCTTTCAGTTTTTCAAAATCAACTTTGCCGTTTGCAAACGGCGTAACTAATGCCACATAACTTCCTTCAAACATAAAACCCCCTTTTAACGGCAGAGATTAGAAAACACGAGATTATGCTACAAACAGAACGCCCCTACGGGGCTATTCATCATTCATACTTTCTTCTATTAACACTTCGGAGCAAGGTCCACACTATGTTAAATACGCATTCAATACATACTCGTGAACCATTCTGTTTGTATTAAAAAAAGAGGCGTTAAATGCAATGCAATATTGCATAATACTTAGCCACTGTTCTCTATCTTTGTAGAACATCGGAATAATTACATTTTCCAATTTTTTGTATAAATCATGAGCGTCTTTTTCGTCAGAATTTTCTTCAACCGTTTCAGAAATTCCCCATATAGATGGAACATCCGTCTCTCGTGATTTATTCCTAACAGCGCCAATTGTTTTTTCCCCAATAGACCATCCTGTAACGCCCTCAATACATCCTTCTATCCACCAACCATCTAATATACTAAAATTTGGAACTCCGTTAAGAGATGCTTTCATTCCGGAAGTACCGGATGCCTCTTTGGGTCTTGAAGGTGTATTCAGCCAAAGATCAACTCCGGCAGTAATTATCTTCCCAAGTTCTACATCGTAATTTTCGAGATATACTATCTTTATGTCCTTTTTAACTCTACGGATACATTCAAAGATTTTCTTTATTAACTCCTTCCCATGTATATCTTTCGGATGCGCTTTCCCCGCCAATACAACCTGTATTTTTCCTGCTTTTTTGGAAATATTAACAAGCCGCTCAATATCAAAAAACAAAAGACCTGCTCTTTTATATGTGGACAGCCGCCTTGCAAATCCTATTGTGAGTGTTTCATAGTTCATTCCGACATTTGATTCATCATTAACATAGTCAATCAGTTTTCTCTTTGCTCCCATATGTGCATCCCATATTTCCGTCTTTGGAATACTCATTATATTTCTTAATGTGAAAGGATCTTTTGGCCAACCAGAAATGTATTTATTGTATAATTTTCTAAAACTTTCGGATACCCAAGTATATGGATGCACTCCATTAGTTATAGAATCAATCGGGTACCCCGGAAACATTTCACGAGAAACTTCACCGTGTTTTTTTGCAACACCATTTATGTACCCTGCTGAATTTAGTGCGAGCAAAGTCATATTGAGATTTTTTTCACCGGCAAGCATTTTAAGAGTATCAAGCGAAACAAAATCACCCAGAACATTTTTCACTAAATCATATGAAAATTTGTCATGACCTGCCGGAACAGGTGTATGTGTGGTAAAAACGCATAAATCGCGCACCGACGAAGGTTCTTCTTGTTTTTTAAGTTCTTCGCCGCAGGCGAACCTACCTGGTCTTGCTAATTCCAAAACCAATAAACTTGAATGCCCTTCGTTCATATGATATTTTTTTATGTCAGTATACCCAAGTTCACGAAGCATCCGTACACCACCGATTCCCAAAATAATTTCTTGTGCAAACCGATATTTTTCATCTCCGCCATAAAGATAATCTGTAAGTGACTTATCGTAATCACTGTTTTCGGGAACATCGGTATCAAGAAGAAATATAGGAACAAAATAATTCCCATCTACGGATTTTAATTTGTACTGCCACACCCGAACAAGGACATCTCTATTTTCTATCTTTACATTTATTTTTCCGGGCAACGGTTCTAAAAAATCCGACGGTGTCCATTGTGCGGGTAGTTCTGTTTGATTACCTTGTTCATCTAATTTCTGATAGAAATATCCTTTTTTATATAACAGAGTTATTCCAACTATCGGCACTTTCAGGTCAGCACAGGATCTGAGTGTATCTCCGGCTAAAACACCAAGCCCACCGCTGTATGTTGGAATTCTTGAATCAATACCTATCTCCATCGAGAAATATGCTATACTTTTATCCTTTTTTATTTCCTCTTTACAAAATGTTTCTATCACTTCTAAACACCTCCTGTCTCACCTCAAAGTAATGTCAAAATAATTGTTGCTCTGTGGTAATATCTTTTTTCGCGAATTCAACAATTTCATTATATCAATCTTTACATTAGAAGTCAAGGGTTCGTATCAAATCATGTATAATCTAACCCAAGGGGTCATCGTCAAATCATGTATAATCTAACCCTGAAGGGAGGGTTAGATTATGAAATTAGAATTCAAGATGAATTACTTTAAAAGTATTTATCACCGGTATCACAAAGC
>JAZDKR010000051.1:0-19665 GCA_043802785.1 Elusimicrobiota bacterium | reverse complement strand
ATAATGTGTCATCAATACGGAATTACAAATACTGTCGCCACACTGGGAACCGCTTTTACGCCGCAGCACTCTTCGTTATTGAAAAGATATACCGATAATGTGCTCGTCGCATATGACCCGGATACGGCGGGCCGGTCCTCCGCGATAAGGTCGTGCGAGGTGCTTCTTAATGACGATTTATATGTAAAAATCGCCCAACTGCCCGACGGTAAAGATAGCGACGAAATTCTAATTTCTGATGGTGCGGATAAAGTGAAAAATGTTTTTAAAAATTCAAAATCATATATTAATTTTTTTATTGATGAGAAATCGTCCACCATGGCGGGTTTTGATGTCAAAACCATTGAAGGCAAAAGGGGTCTTATAAAATTAGCACTTCCAGTTATATCAAAAATCCCGAATGCAGTTGTCCAGTCGGAATATATAAAAACGCTTTCCGAACGACTCGGGGTAAAGGAAGAAATTATAAAAACGGAAATGGCTCGACTTAAAACCGAAACAAAGCGGTATGACGGCGGCTTATCACAACAGATGCCGGAGGTTGAAAACAAAATTAATATTGAGGAAAGAAATCTTATATCGGTACTGGCCGGCGATATGAAACTTATAGATTATATCCCGGAAAATTTGCAAATTGATTTTGTAAATGATGAAACAAAAAAGATTTTTGATATTCTGTGTGACCTTCGCAGAATTAAAGGCAGGGACTCTGTTACATCCGCCGAACTCGTAGAACTGACGGGTGATGAACTTGTTTCCAAAATTTTAATAAGTGATTATAAGTTGCCTAATCCCGGAAAATTCGTGAAGTCTTATGTGGATGCTATATCAATTAGGATGGAAAAAAAGAAATTGGAAAAAATTAAAGCCAGCGATATAGAAAGGTTTGTGGAAATTTCTAAAAAAACCAAAGGGTCAAAAAAAGGGTAAAAAATATGATTGATGAAAAAGAAGTAAGAAATTTAATACAACAGGGAAGACAAGCCGGTTTTCTTACATATGATGATATATTTGAGCATCTGTCTATATCGGATATCAGTATAAATGAAATTGACGATTTTTTTATTATCCTGAACGATATGGGAATAAGTGTTCTGAATAAACAGCCAGAAGAGCCCATTGCCGAATCGGCTGAACGCCGACAAATCATCAAATTTTCAAACGATGAATCAGTAAAATTAAAAATGGAGGATCCCGTTAGAATGTATCTTACTGAAATGGGGAAATCGTCGCTTTTAGAAAGGAAAGAAGAACTTGAACTAACAAGAAGCATCTGGGAAAAAAAGAGAGAACTAAAATTGATAGTGTTGGACTCACCCATTGCCCTTAAGGAGATAAAAAATTGGGAAGTGCTTATTTCAACCAGTGCCGCATCACCGCGAGAGTTTATGCCCCGCGGGAAAAAAACCGATGTTACTTTAAGAAACATGCAGAGAAAAATGATAGAGATATCAAAGTATTTAGATAAAGTTCAGACGAAAATCAATCAACTTAAAAAGAAACTCAAGAGTTTAAAAAAAGACGCTACGGATAAAAAAGTATCCATTGAAAACAAAATTAATAATTATAAAAAAGACATAATAAGGGAAATAATAGGACTTAATCTTCACGAGGAAAAATTTAACAAACTGAAATTGAAATTACTAAATTATGCGGAAAGGATAACGGAGAATAAAAATGTTTTTAACCAAATTTCAAGAAAAAATAAAATGTTTCTTACCGATGTAAAGCGGATTTACCGTCACGCGAAACATAAAAAAATAACAAGAGATAAATTTTTTAAGTTAACAAGGTATGAATTTTCAAAATTCGGACGGATACTTGATGAAGTAAACAATGCTGGCAGAAAATTATCAAAGATGAGTAAAAATATGGATATTTCGCTTGAAGATATTGAATTATCCGCCAATAAAATAAGGCAGTTGGAAATAGAACTATCTAATGAGAAATCAAAACTAATAAAAGCAAATTTGCGTCTTGTTGTTTCAATAGCAAAAAAACATATGTATGCACCCTCACTTTCACTTTTGGATTTAATACAGGAAGGCAATCTTGGTTTAATAAAAGGTGTGGAAAAATTTGAATATAAAAGGGGTTTTAAGTTTTCCACATATGCGACATGGTGGATAAGGCAGTCAATAAACAGAGCACTTGCTGATCAATCTAGGACGATTAGAATTCCGGTTCATATGAAAGAGATGGCGTCAAAACTTAATAAGTTTCAGAGAAAATATCATCAGGATTATGGTACAAAACCCACGATTGAAGAGTATTCAAAATACTTAAAAATGTCTTCCGATAAAATAAGAACGCTTTTAAGAATAACTCAGGAGCCGCTTTCGCTTTCAACTCCTGTAGGTGACGATGAGGATTCTCGTCTTGAAGATTTTATTGAGGATAAAAAACATAAAACACCGGAAAAGCAGATACACTCAAATTTAAGATACAAAGAGATTGAAAAGGTATTGTTAACTCTCAACGAACGGGAGGCGGAGATTATCCGTTTGAGATTTGGTATCGGTTATGGGTATCCGTTAACTTTGGAGGATGTAGGGAAAATTTTTAAGATTACAAGGGAGCGGGTTCGCCAGATTGAAGCGAAGGCAATAAGAAAAATGAAACATCCTTCACGATGCAAGAATCTTATGGACTACCTTGAATAACAGATGTGTTCTGGAAACTTGACAAAGAATAAAATTTAGATATAATGACAGTGTTGCCCAAAGTGACTCAATTGTCCAAAGGGATTCCATCGGAGGAGAACTTTTTCAATAATTCCATAATATAATCAGGAAATGCGGGCTCTTAGCTCAGTTGGTTAGAGCAGCTGACTCATAATCAGCGGGTCGGGGGTTCAAGTCCCTCAGGGCCCAAAAAAAATAGTGGAAAGTGGAAAGTGGAAAGTGTAAAGTGAAAAGTAAAATCGTAATAAGTGAAATGTTTGTAACACAACCCCGAAGGGGTGATATGATTGTAGAAGGAAGTGTAAAGGCAAAAGAAGTTTTGAAGCGGTTGAAAGAACATTATCCGGACGTAAAAAAGACGGCGTTGACGTTTTCAAATCCAATAGAAATCCTCGTTGCAACAATTCTTTCCGCACAATGCACGGATGAACGGGTTAACAAAATTACACCAAAACTTTTTGTTAAATATAAAAAAGCATCCGATTATGCATCCGCTGATATAAAAGTTTTTGAACAGGAAATAAAATCCGCCGGTTTTTATCACAACAAATCAAAAAATATAATAGGTGCCTGCAAAATTATTGATGAAAAACATAATGGCAAAGTTCCCGATACTATGGAAAGTTTACTGACACTTCCGGGAGTTGCAAGAAAAACTGCGAATGTTGTGTTAGGAAATGCATTCGGAATCGTGGATGGTATTGCGGTTGATACGCATGTCCGACGTTTGTCATTTCGTTTGGGACTCTCAAAAAACAATAGTCCCGAAAAAATAGAGCAGGATTTAATGAAAATTTTTGATAGAGGCGACTGGTTTGCAGTTTCAAATCTTTTGATAGAACACGGAAGAAAAGTTTGTTCCGCAAGCGGGACTAAAAAGCCCGACTGTAAAAGTTGTTTTTTAGGGGACTTATGCCCCATGATAGAAGTTTCGGGCAATTGATGCTAATTTGTAGTTGCCGATTTATCGGCGTCTTTGCTGTTTTTTGCTCAATAAATTGAGCGACTACAATGTGATTTGTGTAGTTGCCTGATTTATCAGGCATAACCGAATGTAGTATAAATGAAACAGAAATTAAAATTAACTACTGATTATAGGGTCACTGTTCATCAAATACTGGGAACGAGATTAGCCAATATTATAAAACTGTCCGAGAAAGAGTTTAATCAATTTATAAATGAAATAGAATCTAATCCATTATTTGAAAAATTAAGGTATGAAAGGGTTGTAAAATATAAAAGATTTCCAAAAACAGATTTTCAATGCAATTTTTCAGAACTGAATGAAAACATATTTGCTGACCATACATCCGTTGATGTCCAATCAATTTTAGAAACAAAACGAGATACAATACAAACAATTAAAGAAATCGGAATAGAAAAATTTAAGAAATATTTTTTATACAACGAGTATAATATATCAAACGATGAAATAAAAGAAAAATGTGGGATTGGAATTGATAAAGTAAAAAAGATTATTGATTTGTTAAATGAAGTATCTATTTATTCAGAATTTTACAATTCACCGAGAACTAATATTACTACGCAGATCAAGTATAATAAAATAGCGTCCATAAGTAAGGATAATGATGATTTCGTAATAAATTTCTTTTCGCCCAATCTGGCAAGAGGAAGATACGAAATAAATTATGATAAAGTTAGGGATATAAAAGATAGAAATGTAAAATCACTTGTTCGTCGACTTGAATTGGCAAACTTGAGAAAAACCAATGTGTATCAGATACTTGAAAAATTAGTATTTTTCCAGAAAGATTTTTTGGATACGGGTAATTTAGAAAAAAAGATATTGCTAACACAAAAGATGTTGTCAAAAGAGATATGTATTGACTCAAGCATTGTTTGTCGCATTATAAAGAACAGAAGTATTGAAAATCCATCGGGCAAAGAAATTCCTTTGAAGGATTTCTTCTGTAATAAAAAAGATATAAAGAAATTAGTGATTAAAAAAGTTATTGAAAAAAGTAAAGAACATTTAAGCACTGAGAAAATAAGATGGATTCTTATCAAGGATTATAAAATAGATATACCGCGAAGAAGTATAGCGTACTATATTCAAGATATGCCACGGAAGTGTCCTGATTCAGAGGTTGCCCGAGGACCTCGCAAGGAAAATTTCGCTTGACTTTTTTCCTGAATTTGATAGTATAAAAACGGGCGGTATCTATGAAAAAAATTCTTGTTGCTATTGGCAAAATTAGCGCTCTACCGCTGCTTTACACTTTACACTTGGAATTTATCCCGATTCTATTGGGACTTTACACTGTATTCACCGGCTGCCAGAGAAATTCTACTTTTGAGGATACAATCACATTTAAGGGCAATGTATTTCATGGACATTTTGATGTCGATTCATCCAGTCAAACTGTACTCATTGTAGACGGTTATCTATCAAATGCCAATGTTTTGGCAGAGGGGTTTCCTGATACTGCAAAAACCGCTACAGATGGAAGTTATACATTATCTGTCAAAACAGTGAGAACATTCAAAGGACTTGATTATGATGCGTATACTTTAAAAGCATCTGCGTCGGGGTATCAGAGTAGCAAACCCGGAAGCGACGAAAAAATAACAACTTCCGGCAAACCCGGCGATATAATAACCGTCAGAGATTTCGTACTTTACAAACACACAGAGGAATGATGAAAAAGACAGGATTAAAGATTAAGTCGGTCGCTTCGCTCCCTTTAAGAATTAAGATTTTTTGCCTTTTCTTAATCCTTACAATTTATCACTTACCGCTTACTACTTACTACTGTTTCTCCGAGGCGATGGTAGAGGTTGCTGTTGAAGTTACCGAGATAAACAACAACAAAGCATCTGAACTTGGGGTTAAATGGTTAGACACAATCCAGGCGGGTGAGGTTTCGTGGAAAGATGCGTCCGGATTAAGAACGCCTGAATCATTGCCGGAAGTCCCTTCAATAATAAAAGTGGGTGACTGGTCAAGATATTCGGTGTTGGCTGCGGAGTTAAAACTCTTGCAGAAAAATGGCGCTGCGCAAGTTCTTTCAAGTCCGAAAATTGTAACAAAATCAGGGACTTCCGCAAAGTTTCTTATAGGTGGCGAGATTCCTATAGTTGCATCAGGTGTTTCAGGTGGTTCTATTGAATGGAAAGAATATGGAATTAAGACGGAGATTCTTCCGAAAATTCTTCCGGGTAATTATGTTGACTTGACATTAACAACGGAGGTAAGCCGGCTTGACTGGGCAAATAAAGTTGGAACTATGCCTGCAATTTTGACAAGGTCGGCTACCTCTAATGTTGAACTTAAAAGTGGGCAGACGCTTGCATTGGCAGGTATGATTGAAACAACGAAAGATGAAAAAAGAGAAGGTGTGCCGATTCTTATGGACATTCCTGTATTAGGATTTTTATTCTCCCGCAAAGATATAACTGAAACAAAAACAACCGTTCTTATATTTATCACACCGAGAATACTGGAATAAAGACAGGATTAAGTGGTAAGTGATCAGGATTAAGGATTAAGGATTAAGTGATAAGTGGTAAATGATAAGTGGTAAGTGATAAGTGATAAATGATAAGGATTAAGGATTAAGGATTAAGTTTTTACTTAATTCTTACTACTTAATTCTTACTACTTAATTCTTAATCCTGACTTCTTAATCCTTACAACTTATAACTTAATCCTGCCCTTCTTAATCCTTAATCCTGATTTCTTAATCCTAAAAATTTATGCAAAGTTTTGGTCCCATAGATGAATTTTTGCAAGATGAAACTGTTACCGAAATTATGGTCAACGGTATTTCTCAGATTTATATTGAGAAAGAGGGCAAATTACAACTTACTGAAAAAAGATTTACCGATGATAAAGAACTGCAACATCTAATAGATGCAATAGTTAAGCCGCTCGGTAGGTGCCTTGACAACGAAACCCCATATGTAGATGCACGACTTTCCGACGGTTCACGCGTCAACATTATAATTCCGCCAATATCACTTGTAGGACCGATGATTACAATAAGAAAGTTTTCAAAAAAACGTCTTATTGGCGGCGACCTGCTGTCCTTTGGCAGTTGCAATGAAAATATGCTCAAGTTCATTGAACTGTGCGTTCTGTCTAAAAAAAACATAATTATTTCCGGAGGAACAGGTAGCGGGAAAACAACACTGCTTAACATTGTTTCATCGTTTATTTCGTCTGATGAAAGGATAATTACCATTGAAGATGCCGCAGAATTGCGTCTTAATCAGGAGCATGTAGGTCGTCTTGAATCCCGTTTCGCCGATATAAACGGCAGAGGCGCTATTACCATCAGACAACTTGTTATAAATTCGTTGCGTATGAGGCCTAACAGAATTATTGTCGGTGAGTGTCGTGGCGGTGAAGCATTAGATATGCTTCAAGCAATGAATACTGGTCACAACGGTTCATTAACGACTGTTCATTCAAACTCACCGCGGGATTGTCTGAAACGGCTTGAAGTTATGGTTTTGATGGCAGGGTTTGAACTACCGATAAGGGCAATTAGAGAGCAAATATCTTCCGCTATAAGCATAATTATTCAGGTTTCCAGGTTTGCCGACGGCTCAAGAAAGATTACAGACATTTCCGAGATAACGGGAATGGAAGGCGAAATAATAACACTCTCTCCGATTTTTGAATATAAGCAGAAAGGGATTGATGGAACAACAGGGAAAGTGCTCGGTGAATTCAGTGCAACCGGTACTATACCGACATTTCTTGAAGAACTGAAAGTAAAAGATATAAAAGTTGGTATGCGAATTTTTGAATGAAAAAAAGGGGGTGAGGAAAATGTTAAAAAGATTTTTGAACGATGAGAGCGGACAGGGAATGACGGAGTACATTCTTATAATCGCGCTAATAGCGGTTGTGTGTATCGCTGGAATCAAGGTTTTTGGTGTACAGATAAGAACGTTGATTGAGAAATCAATGAAAAAGATTAAGACTGAAACAGAAGGTTTTAGTGAATAGTCCAGAAGGGGTCAAGGGGACGGTGTTTAATTTGTTGAATATAAATTTGAAAGTTTACTGTTAGCCGATGTTTAAGAAGCATCGTCGTGCCCCTTTTTTTTGTCATTGCGAGGTCGCCAAAGGCGACCGTGGCAATCTCGTTTTAGTCGGAGAAACGTTTTTTGAGATTGTTTCTCCGCCTCTGGCGGATCGCAATGACATTGCAACACGGTCTGTGGATGCAGTTGAAGAATCATATGGATACACATAACCATTCACCATTCACCATTCGCGGTTTTATGGGCGATGAAACGGCACAAAGCGCGGTTGAATATATTCTTATCACTACTGCGATGTGCGTGGTTGCTTACGGTGCCATAAAATTATTTGCCACTGCTTTTGGATCAAAGTTTAATAGGACAAAAAATTTAAGAAGCGGAATTATAGGAGCAGGACCTTGAAGGCAGTTTAGAGTTCGGAGTTTTTGACTTTTCTCTAAACTAAGTTTTCTCAATTCTAAACTAGTATTGTCAAAAATAAAATGAAAAAAAAAGATTATCACAGAGGCATCCCGATATAGTAGTTGCCAAGCTTGCTTGGCGATACTTTTACCATGTATTAGCCAACCAAGGTCGGCAACTAACATGGAGGCGTTTTATGAAAAAGTTTTTAGGTTTAGTTTTCCGTACTCTCTTACTCTTTTACTCCCTTACTCTCTACCTTTCTGCCAAAGAGGATGGTTCAAAAGTTATCGCCAGAATACCACTTTTTAATACAGTTGAAAGCACGATAAAAGTCGCCAAGAAATATGCAGAGTCGGTCAAAGCATCTATTGAGAAGGGAATGTCTCGCTTAAATGACCAGATTGATAATGCCCAGGACAGAATAGACAAAATTCAGGATGCCGTGGACAAACAAGTAGATGTCTATCAGAAACAGGTGGACCTTCTACAGGAACAGATGGACGCACAAATAAACACTTTCCAAAAACAGATAGACACAATAAAAAATGCTGCCAACGAGCAGGTTGACCCGCTTAAACAACAGGTGAACGACTTATCCAATCGACTCAGGCAGCAAATAGACAATAATACTGCGGCATATGAGGAAGCAAAGAAGTCGGTTCAAGGCGAGATAAACTATTATCAGGGAAAAATTACTGATATCAAAAATTCCGTTTCAGGCAACATAGAGAATCTTCAAACGGAAATTGGAACAATCAGCACCGTGGCGAATGCGCAAGTTGAATATTACCAGCATGGAATAAGCGAATTAGAATCATCCGTCCATCAGACGGTGGACACCTATCAGGCAAGCATAGATGCTGCTGATCAGGCGGTGGAGTCGCGAATTGATAGTTATCAGTCGGAAATAAATAAGGTAGTTGCATCCGTTCAGTCGCAAGTTGATTATTACCAAAACGAAATTGATCAGGCAAAAAATAGTGTTAAAGATCAGATAGACGAAATACAGTCCAAGATAAGCCAGGCAAAAAAAACAGCACAGGGCGAGGTTGATTCATACCAAGAAAAAATAAACAAAGTGCGTGCTTCCGTCCAGACCGCGGTAGATTCCTGGCAGGTGAAAATAGATGAACAAGTGGCATACCTGAATAGCGAAAAAAAGAAAATCCAGTTGCAAATGGATTCCGTCCAAGCATCCGTTCAGGGAACTATCGATTCATACCAAGCAGAGTTGACAATTTTTGATGCCGAGATTCAGAAGCAGAGAGACAACTTACAGAAACCAATAGACGATTTGAGTGCACGAGTTACATCACTGCAAACAAAGATTGATAAATTGGAAAAACAGATAGCCAAGATTGACCCGTATGATGCAGCCCTCGCCGCCAGTTTGCAGTCGCAAATAGATGGTTTCAAAAGTCAGATAAACGATTTGAATACGCAAATTGCATTTTCGCGAACAAACATAGACGGATTACAGCAGCAACTAATCCAGAAGAGGATAGATGTTGACACTATCATTAACGCAGTACAGTCATCCGTGCAGGGAACTATTGACGGTTATCAAACGCAGATAAATGATCTCGCCGGTGTTGTGAATGTGAAGGTTGCTGATTTTCGGGGGAACATAGATAATTTACAGGCGGGTCTTAATACGCAGGTTGACGGAATCCATGTCAGTATAAATAATGTCCAGACCGCAGTTGACGCCAAAGTTGGTGAGGCACGGCAGCAGATAAATAATGCGAATGCTGCTGTTTCTTCAACGATTGAGTTAGCCAAGAGTCAAATTGATGCAATACAATTATCAATACAGAATCAGGTTAACGGGTATCGGAATCAGATAGATTCCGCCAAGTCGGCAGTAAGTGCGGAAATAAACTCGTATCAGCAGCAGATTGACACTGCTCGTAATTCCATAGCCGACGGAATAGACAACTATCAATCACAGATAGTCCATGTTAAAGCCGGAATGAACGAGCAGATAAATAATTGCAAGGCAAATATCTCACAAATCCAAGCATCCGTTGATGATCGGATAAAAGGATACCAAACGCGACTTGATGAAATCAATCGGAGTTTGAATGATGCTATCGATACAGAGTCAATAAAAAACTTGAAGTCGCAGATAACCTCATATCAGCAGCAGATTGATTCAGTGTTGGGTGCGGCAGGCAAACAAGTGTCGGGATTGCAGTCGCAGATAGATGGTATAAAAAACACTTGTCAGGCGGAGATTAACAAAAACCAGACGAAGATTGAAAAAATAAGGGCATCCGTTCAGGGCGAGATAGATTCCTATCAGCAAACCGTGGATTCAGCCGTCAATTCCGTGCAGAAAACAGTGGATGCGATGTAGGGGCAGAGAATAGAGATTGGGAGATTAGGGAAAGTCAAAACCCTAATCTCCATTCTCCATTCTCCATTCTCTGTTTTTCCATTTTCCTAATCTCTGATGTTAAAATGGAGGCGATATGAAATTTGGCAGAACCAATCCGGTTTTAAATGTGTTGTGTTGTTTGTTTGTATTTGTTGTGTTGTTGGGTTGTTCAAAATGTTCCAAATGTTTTAGAGGGGAAAAAGGGATAAAGCCGCTTCAGATTATTGATGTTAAAATTGGAGTCGGGGATACACAGACGGACAAGTTCGCGTTAAGCGACAAGATAAAAGTGTCTTACGACTTAAAAGACCTCTTTGCGATAAACATCGGCGGTAAGCCGAATGTATGGATAAGACAGGACATAATGGTTTGCGATGCTACTGGTTCCATAGTACTGCTCCGACCGGGTATACTTGAGATTAAGAAACCATTAAGCGATAAACCGGCAAGATTCATCAACGAGATTTCTCTTTCGGCAATAGAAAATCTGAAAGCAGGGAATTATAAAATATACTTATTGGTAACCGACCTTGTAAGTTTTCAAATAAAACTACAAGAAATTCCATTTGTAATAAAGTAGAAGAAAGTTCATAAAGTTATTCGCCAAAGGCGGAGAAAGTTGTGAGCCCCGAGGGGCGTTCTGCCTGCCCGACGGCTCGCCTCGCTGCGAAGCGGGTCGTCAGGGCGGGTTAATAAAAGAAAGTTAGAAAGTAGAAAAAAACTTTAAAAACTTTATGAACTTTATAAACTTTTAACTTATTGTAGAGGTATGATATGAAAATAGTTCTTGCGTATTCGGGCGGGTTGGACACATCGGTGATGATAAAATGGCTGAAAGAAAATTATAACGCAGAAGTTATTGCCTGTATTGTTGATGTTGGCCAGACCGATGAGGATCTAACGAAAATTCACCAAAAGGCGTTATTAACTGGTGCATTAAGGGCATATACCATTGACGCAAAAAAGGAGTTTGTTGAAAAATATATTTTTCCTGCGATAAAAGCGAATGCGATTTACGAGGGCAAGTATTTTCTCGGAACCTCACTCTCGCGACCTTTAATTGCAGAAAAAGTTATTGAAATTGCCAAAAAGGAAAAAGCAGATGCGGTTTCCCACGGTGCGACAGGAAAAGGTAACGACCAAGTGAGGTTTGAACTGACATTCAAGTCGCTGATGCCGTCTATAAAAATCATTGCACCTTGGAGAGAGTGGAACTTGAAATCCCGGCAGGAAGAGATTGATTATGCAAAAAAGCACGGAATTCCGTTACCTGTTTCTAAAGAAAAACCGTATTCGTCCGACGCAAATTTATGGCATATTTCTTACGAAGGCGGTATTTTGGAAAATCCCGCGCATTCGCCCGACGATAAAATGTTTCAAATGACCGTTTCACCTGAACAAGCACCTGATAAACCGACGATAATAGATGTTTATTTTGAAAAAGGTGTGCCGACAAAAATCAACGGCAAAAAATATGATCCTGTTGAAATAATAGAAAAATTAAATTTGCTCGGCGGTAAAAACGGTATTGGCAGATGTGATATCGTAGAAAACCGATTGGTGGGAATGAAATCACGGGGTGTTTATGAAGCACCTGCGGCAACCATACTTTATATTGCCCACAGAGAAATTGAATCGTTGGTGTTAGACAGAGAAACCGCTCATTTTAAGGAAATTTTGGCAGCAAAGTATTCGGAATTAGTTTATTATGGCTTGTGGCAGGCGCAACTGAAAAAAGCAATTGACGGTTTTATCGACGAGACACAGAAAAATGTTAGCGGCTCTGTGAAATTAAAACTTTACAAAGGTAATTGCATCGTTTTGGGAAGAACTTCCACGGAATCACTTTATTGGGAGAAACTTTCAACATTTGAAGAAGAGGATATTTACAACCAAAAAGATGCTGAGGGCTTTATAAATCTGTTCGGGCTACAGTTAAAAGTTGAAGCAATTTTGAGAAAAAATAGAAAAGATTAACTGAATGTAGCTGCCCCCGCCTGACGGCCGTTGGGCAAGCGATTTATCGGGCAAAAAAAACGACAGTTATGCCTCATAAATGAGGCAACTACAATTTTACAAAAAGGGGTCGTTTATGAACTTAAAAAAATTTGTTTCATCCATTGATTACGATGTTAAACTTGCAAAATACGATATATTGGGAAGCACTGTTCATACAAAAATGCTTGCCAAGTGCGGAATTATTTCACAAAGCGATGCTAAAAAAATTATCAACGGACTTAACTTAATCAAGTCCGAAAACGGCAAATTGAAATTTACCGACGAAGATATTCATACTGCAATAGAAACCGAACTTAAAAAAAGAATAGGAGATGTTGCCGGAAAAATGCATACAGCGAGAAGCAGAAATGACCAAGTGGTACTTGTCGAACGGCTTTACCTAAAAGATGAGATAAAAATAATTATTGAAAAAATAGGCACCACAATTAATGCAATCAAAAAGGTTGCCAAAAAAAATTTATCAGTAATTATGCCTGGATTTACCCATTTACAAAATGCCCAGCCGGTGCTTTTCAGTCATTGGTTTTTATCTTACGGATGGATGTTATCAAGAGATAAAGAAAGATTTTTGGATTGCTACAAAAGGGTTGATGTTTCGCCTCTCGGCTGTTGTGCTTTTGCTGGAACGGAATTTCCCATTGACAGAAATTTTGTTGCAAAAGAACTTGGTTTTTCCAAAATTTCCGAAAACTCCGTTGATACCGTTTCCGACAGAGATTTTTTAATTGAATTTTTGTTTGACTGTTCACTTCTGTCAATGCATCTCTCACGGCTTGCGGAAGAAATTATAATTTGGTCGTCTCAACAATTCGGGTTCATTTCGTTGACGGAACAGTTCACTACGGGTTCATCAATTATGCCCCAGAAAAAAAATCCTGATTTTGCAGAACTTGTAAGAGGAAAAACAGGAAGAACTTACGGTAATTTAATTTCACTTTTAACCATTATGAAAGGGCTTCCATTATCTTACAACAGGGATATGCAAGAGGACAAAGAACCGCTTTTTGATTCCGTTGAGACAATAAAAAACATACTTGATGTTTCCTCGGAAATGATAAACACTGTTAAGATTGATTCCGAAAAAATGTTATTCTCATGCAAGAACGGATTTATCCTTGCAACTGACATAGCGGATTATCTTGTTTCAAAAAATATACCTTTTAGAACTGCACATAATATCGTCGCTAAAATTGTGAATTACTGTATAAAAAATAAAAAATCGTTTGATGATTTGTCAATTCAAGAATGGAAAGAATTTTCAGATAAATTTGAAAAATCGGTTTTCGAAATTTTGGATTTCAAGAAATCCGTTGAAAAAAGAAAATCTTATGGTGGCACATCTTTGTCATCAGTAAAAGTTCAACTAAGAAAATTATGAAGAAAATCAATTACAGATTACAGATGTCATTGCGAGGGCGAAGCCCGTGGCAATCTTTAAATAGATTGCTTCGGTCGTCCCGATTGTATCGGGACTTCCTCGCAATGACACTATGTGTCACCTTTCTACCTTTCTACCTTTCTACCTTTTTGTCTTCCAAGCAACTAACGGAACGCACCCTAACGTTTGAAAAAACCGTTGAACTTGCCGTGTCAAACAGCCAACAACTTTTATCCGCGGCTCAGGATATACAAATTGCCAAACAACGACTTAATGAGGCAAGGGCGATAATGTATCCGCAACTTGAATTCAACGCCAATTATTCAAGATTCAACGCCGAAAGCCCACTGTTTCTTTCCCCGCTTTTGGGAAATGCTATTTTGTCCCAGAAAATCCCTGGGGAAGTAGAAAATTACTATACAACCAAAATTTCATTATCGCAGATATTGTGGAGTGCCGCGAAAATGAGCTCCACAAAAAAATTTGCCGAGACGGAATTTAAGACGGCTGAAAGTGATTATGACGCAATAAAAAATAAAACGGTTGCAACGGCTGCAAAAAATTTCTATAAACTTTTAGCAACTCAGAAAAAATTAGAAATATGCAATGCTACAATTGAAAAATTATCTAATAAAAAAATTGAAAATGCAGGCATAAAAAACAGGTTTATAACCGAAAGAATTATTGGGAGAATTAAGTCAACTGGGGACAAAATCAAAAAGGACTTGGAAATAGCGAGGATTGATTTTCTGGATTCTATCGGTATTGAATTGAATACCACATTTGCCATAATAGGCGACATGGAATATAAAAAAGTTCCTGCCGACCTCAATAAGTGCCTTGCATGGGCGATGGAATATCGCCCCGAACTTAAAAAAACTGAGTTGCAGGAACAGATGGACGCGCTCTCTGTTAATCTTTCGCTCTCCGGCCGTTATCCGACGGTTGCTCTCGGAGGAAATTATCAACTTGAAGATAACCAGTGGCCCTTTGAAAAAAAATCATGGAATGCCACTGTTAATTTAACGCTTCCTATTTTTGACGGAGGCGGGCAATTTGCCAGGATAAAGCAGAAAAAATATCAGTATAGAAAGGCACAGATTAACAGGGCAAACATCTCAGATTCAATAAAAGCGGAAGTGAGAAAATCATTTATTGAGTACCAGTATGCGATTGAAAAATATGAAAATAAAACCAAAGAAGCCCAGGCGATTGCCGTCCGAGGCGACCTTGCTGATACTTCGGAATTATATAAAAATATTTCATCCTCTGACTATGTAGAAATTTCCGAATTAGTTTTACAAATGCAGTTGGAATATATTTGTTCTGTAAGAGATGTCATTACTGCAAGAATTGATTTAGAAACCGTCGTTGGTAAAAGCCTTGAATAAAAATGTTTTCTACATCCTATTTTCTACCTTTCTACCTGTCTGCCTTTCTACCTTTCTTTATTCCCAAAATGACGAATTGTTAAGAAATTTACTGTGGAAGGATTTTTTGTCGCTTGACGGTAAAAGACCCAAAATTGCGGTTGTTTTAGGCGGCGGTGGTGCTCGCGGGCTTTCCCATATCGGTGTATTAAAAGCACTTGAAGAAAAAAAAATTCCTATTGATATTATCGTCGGTACCAGTGTTGGTGCTCTTGTCGGTGGGCTATATGCGTCGGGGATGAAAATTTCCGATATAGAAAACATTGGTTCGAGCATCGGCTGGAACAAAATTTCCAATTTTTCATCAGTAAAACTGCTTACTCTCATTACAACGGAGTCGCTTTTAAGTACCGATAAACTTGAAAAATATCTTAAAAAATATATCGGTGCTCAAAAATTTGATGAGTTATCAATTCCGTTTGCCTGCATTTCCTGCGATATAAAAACCGGTGAAAGAATTGTTTTTAAGGACGGCGAAGTGGTATTTGCTATGAGGGCTTCGGCGACGATTCCGGGTGTTTTTAATCCGGTCGAATACAGACATCGTCTTCTTGTTGACGGTGGTGTTGTTGATAATATTCCTATTGACATCGCAAAAGTTATGGGTGCCGATTTTATAATTGCCGTCTATCCACAGGCGGACATTTCAACTTTTGAGATAAAAAATGTGTTAACAACGCTTTCGCAAGTTATAAATTTGCAAGGCGGATTTTTGACGGAAAAACAGATGAAAGAAGCGGATTTTTTGCTAATTCCAAATGTTAAAAATGTCAGTATGATAGAACTTGACAAATCTCATGAGTGCATTGAAGCCGGTGTTATTTCTGGAAGATGCAAGGTGAACGATATTAAGGATAAAATACTTGAAAAATTTATAGATAAAATTGTATTGGAAAAATGATTTTCGCTCGCAAGCAAATTTCTTTGAGACGCTCGTCAGAACTCGCTCTGTCCCGCCAAGGCGGAACTCCTGGAACGAATAAGTCGTCCGCCACGGCGGAAGGCTCTTCAGAAATTTCTTGCTTCGCTCTGCGATTTTATGGTAAAATTAAATGAGAAATAATAATTGGAAGTTGATTTTCCTTTTTACTTTCTACTTTTTACTTTCTACTTTCTACTGCCTTTTCGCCAACTCCAAAAAAGAAAAAATAGATTTTTATATTTCAAAGGGTGATGAATACTTGCTTCGCGGTGAATATAGTTATGCTATTGATTACTATAACGAAGCAAAAACTCTTAAGGAAAAAAATCCGAAAGTTTTTTTACGGTTTGGTGAAGCATACCGTCTGGCAGATATGAAAGATGAAGCGATTGAGTCATACAATAAAGCATTAAAATACGGTTCAAATGATATAAAAATTTTTCTCGGATTGGGCGTTGTTTATAAAGCAAAATATCTTTATGAACAGGCGGAGGAATTTTACAGGAGAGCGTTGGAACTTGCCAGAAGTGGAACGGATCCCTCCATCGTAGGGGAAAAAGACAACATACAAGCATTAACAGGTCTTGCGGATATTTTTAATGAACAGGGGAAATATTCGGAAGCAATTGAACTTTATGAAAAAGCATTGTTTATAAGTCCGACCGACGAAGTGAAATTAAAACTTGCGATGTTAAATATTCTTGTAGATTATGACGGGGATGTTAAACAGTATGACACCGCTCTGGCGGATTCCAAAATCTTAAATGGGTATATTAAATTAAAAAAAAATCCTGACGATGCGATTTCTGATTTTATCTCTGCCGACGAGTATTTTTTGAGAGCAGTTGCATATCTAAAAAAAAATGATTTGCCAGACGCAAAAAATAATTTTAATGTTTTAATCGGTCAAAAAGAGGATTCACTTTCCAAAAAACTATCAACAGCTCTTATTAAACATATTCAATGACAAAGTAAGCGGATAGCGGGTACAAGAGGCAAAAAGTAAGAGTTCGGAGTTTGTAGCGGTGGGCGTAAGCCCACGAGTAGCGGTACGATTTACGGGTGTTAACACGAGGAGGATTATGTTGAAATACAAAAAAAATCTGTTATTTGTGGACGATGTTTCTGTTTTTGATGTGGCGGTTAAAGTCGGCACCCCGTTTTATCTTTACGGGAAAAATAAACTTTTGGAAAATTACAAAGCAATTGATAGTGCATTTTCAGAAACAAAGCATATAATTTGCTATGCCGTGAAAGCAAATGAAAATCGACAGATATTAGAAATTCTTGCCAAGAAAGGATGCGGTTGCGATATTGTTTCGGCAGGTGAATTGGAACTTGCAGTATCTTGCGGAATATCTCCGGAAAAAATAGTTTTTGCTGGTGTGGGAAAAAAAGACAATGAAATTATAGAAGCGATAAAAAAAGATATTTTGATGTTCAATGTTGAGTCAATCCCGGAACTTTACAGAATTGACAAAATCGCGAAGATGCTCGGCAAGACGGCGAGAATTTCATTCAGGGTCAACCCCGACATAGATGCCAAAACCCATCCGCATATTACAACTGGTCTTTCTCATAATAAATTCGGGTTATGTTTTGATGAAGCGTTTGAGGGTTATCTAATGGCGAAGGAAATGAAAAACATAAATATCGTCGGTATCCATGTACACATCGGCTCGCAAATAACCGACAAGGGTCCGTTTGAAATTGCATCAAAAAAGGTTTCGGAATATATTAAAAAACTCTCAAATGCCGGAATAAAACTGAAATACATAAACATGGGCGGCGGGCTTGGGATAAAGTATAAGGACGAAAAAATAATTACACCGGATGAATATGCATCAGCAATTATGTCAAATCTTCCGAAAAACCACACAATAATTCTGGAGCCGGGCAGATTTATCGTTGCCGAAGCGGGAATATTAGTTGCAAAAATAATTTACATCAAGAAAACATCAAAGAAAAACTTTTTGATAGTTGATGCGGGAATGAATGACTTGGTGCGTCCTGCTATTTACGGAGCATATCACGAGATTATTCCGATTGCTTTAAGAGATGGTGAGAAACACAACTGGGATATTGCTGGTCCTATCTGCGAGTCGTCTGATACTTTTGCAAAAGATCGACAGATGCCAAAAGTTTCCGAAGGTGATTGTCTTGCTGTTTTGTGTGCCGGTGCCTACGGATATTCAATGTCCTCAAATTACAATATGCGTCCACGCCCAGCAGAAGTGCTCGTGGAAGGTAAAAAATGGAGAATAATAAGAAAAAGGGAAAAGATGGTATGTTAATGCGAAGTCGAAGTCGAAGTAATGTTTCACGAGTTGTCATTGCGAGGTCGCCGTGGCGACCGAAGCAATCCAAAAGGAAATTAAAATGAAAGAAATAAATTTTGTAAAGATGTCTGGCAGCGGGAACGATTTCATCGTAATTGACAACAGAAAAAAAATTATCAAGAACGCTTCTCTTTTTGCTAAAAAATATTGCACCAAAGAAGATGTGGACGGACTTTTACTTGTTGAAAAATCTCTGCTAAAGCAAAACGATTTCAAAATGGTCTATTACAATTCCGACGGAAGTCGTGCATCATTTTGCGGAAATGGAGCCAGATGTATTTCACTTTTTGCATGTCTTAATAAAATTGCTTCATCAAAAATGAGTTTTGAGTCGGATGCCGGTTTAATATCTGCGGAAATAAAAAATGACACGAAGTGTCACCCCGAACTGACACGGGATGTCACCATGAACCTGATTCAGGGTTTCACGGGGACTCACACTGTAAAAGTAAAAATGCCGGCTCCGAAAGATTTTAACTTGGATTTCATCCTTCATGTAGACAGCAAAAACCTTGCATCATCATTTGTCAACACCGGCGTACCGCACACCGTAATTTTTGTCAATCCCGCTCTTTCTGAAAAATTCTTTAGAAAGGGCGGGGTAGAAAATGTTGATGTAAATAGATTGGGTCGGCTTATCAGGTTCCATAAAAAATTTGCACCTGCTGGTACGAATGTAGATTTCGTAAAAATTATCGGAAAAAACAAACTCCAAGTCAGAACTTATGAAAGAGGTGTTGAGGCAGAAACCCTTGCCTGCGGGACAGGGGTGGTTGCGTCCAGTATAATTTCAATTCTTAAAAAATATGTTTCTTCGCCGGTCAGCGTTCTAACACAGGGCGGCGAAACTCTAAAAGTATATTACGACGGCAAAACCGTATATTTTGAAGGCAAAGTTGCCATAGTATTTGAAGGAAAAATATCTTATGAAAAATAAAAAATTTATTAAGATATAATACTCGGGAAAAACTGGACCACTTTTCAGGCTGACATAAGGTGAGAAAAAAAGTATAATAAGAGCCTGCAAGGGGGTTCCATAAATGAGGCAGAAATTTGAAGCAGGTTTTAAGGCGAAAGTGGCGTTGGAAGCGT
>JAZDKR010000050.1:0-3215 GCA_043802785.1 Elusimicrobiota bacterium | reverse complement strand
AATTAAATTATTTCTTTGGAGGGGTCGTATAGCGGTCTATTACAACGGCTTGGAAAGCCGTGACCCGCAAGGGTCTCGTGGGTCCGAATCCCACCCCCTCCGCTAATGAAATTAAAACAATCTTTTGATTGTTTTAATTTCATAGATAAGGGGAGCGAGTCGCCTGCGCGACTCGCGTTGGGATAAGGAGGCCGGAGCGATGTCGAGCGAGCAATTGGCGAGCGAGACCGCGAGGCGGTGGCTAGACCGAGCCGTCGGAAGACGGCGAGAGTCGAAGCCGAATCCCACCCCCTCCGCATTGACAAGGAACTGTCAGCATGTTTTTTTAAATATTTTCTGTCTCTCTTTTGTAATTATTGATATAATAGTAATATGTCAAAAAATGAACAAATAACTGTAAATATCGTTCGCAAGAAGTTGGAAACGGTCGGGATTACACCTGAAAATGGTTTTTTAGTTGATGAGCAAGTGATTCAAAACGCGCTCATTAAAAAACTGTTGCCAAGTAAAACAGAAATCGGGAGTGGCAAGGGCAGACCAGAATTTTTGATCCAAAGTCGGGAAAAAGATTTTTTAATTATTATTGAGTGCAAAGCCGACATAAAATTTCATGAATCGCCAGACCAAGATCAACCTGCTAGTTTTGCTGTCGATGGCGTTCTTTTATACGCCTCAAAATTATCACGAGAATATAATATAATTGCGATCGCGGTAAGCGGGCAAACAAAAGAGGAATTAAAAATTAGTACCTTTCTTTTCCCAAAAGGTTCCAGTACTCATTCAATTCTTACCGACATAAAAAAAGTTCCGGTAGCCGATATTATTTCTTGGAAAGATTATATCCGTTTTGCCACTTACGATGAAAATCTCGCCAATGCCAGAAAAAAAGATCTAAACAGATTTTCCCGAGATTTGCATAATTATCTTCGCGATTACGCGAAAATTACTGTAGCGCAAATGCCACTACTTGTAAGCGGGGTTCTCATCGCGCTTATGGAAAAAGGATTTAAGGTTGCATATCCGAAATACATTGGTTCAGAACTTGCTCAAAAAACATTTCAAGCGATTAAAGACGAAATTAACAGGACGACGCTCGGAGTAAATCAGGACGAGAAAAAACGGGCGATTATGAGTGCTTTTAGTTTTATTGAATATCATCCCGAATTACAGAAAATTGATAAAAAGAAAAATGAATCGCCGCTGGAACATATTGTTCGCGAAATAGATTCGGAGATGAAACCTTTTACTCAAGATCGTTTTGATTTTGACATAATCGGCAATTTTTACGGTGAATTTATTCGCTATACCGGCGGAGACGCGCAAGGTCTTGGCATTGTTTTAACGCCGAAACATATCACTGAATTATTCGTTGATTTGGCAAAATTGGATAAAAACGACAAGGTTTTGGATACTTGTTGCGGCACCGGCGGGTTTTTGATTTCCGCGATGAAAAAAATGACGGAAGGATTAAACGAGGAGGAAAGAAAGAAGATTTTAGAAAAATCTCTCATTGGTATTGAGCAAGAGCCATCAATGTTCGCGCTCGCCGTTTCAAATATGATTCTATGGGGCGATGGCAAAACAAATCTTTATCAGGGCTCGTGTTTTGACGAAGAGATTTTCAAGCAAGTAAAAAATCAAGCCAGTGTCGGTTTTATCAACCCGCCGTATTCCCAAAAAGGCGAGAATCTTCACGAATGGAATTTTGTCAAAATGCTACTTGACGCTTTGCAAAAAAACGCCACCGGAATTGTAATTGTGCCAATGTCGCTAGCTATTGCGTCACATCCGCTTCGCGAGCAACTTTTAAGAGAGCATCGTCTTGAAGCGGTGATGAGTATGCCTAACGATTTATTTTATCCAGTCGGTGTTGTCGCTTGCATTATGGTTTTTACCGCCTATGTGCCGCATGATAGCGACCCGCACCACGAAAGCTGGTTTGGCTATTGGAAAGACGACGGATTTAGGAAAGATAAAGTGCAGGGAAGAATCGCAACAGATAAGTGGTTAAGAATTCGCGAGGAATGGCTCGATATGTTTCGTCGCAAAGAAATTGCGAATAAAAGTGTTTGGAAAAAAGTTGATATGAATGATGAATGGTGCGCTGAAGCATATCTCGAAACTGATTATTCTGATCTGAAAAAAGATGATTTTGATTTGGAAGTTAGAAAATACCTTTCATTTCTTGTAAAAAATAACGAGAAATTAGATTTTTAGTATGATAATAAAAGTTACAAATTATTTTAATGCAGCCTATGGAAAAGTGAAAGATCCTTTCAGTGATTTTGTCGTTGGCAAAACGCCATTTATTTCGTCTGGGGATGTTGATAATGGAGTGGTGGGTTTTTTTGATCTCAAACCCATGTATAAAAATGTAATATCCGTTGCTCGCACAGGTTCTATTGGTAGCAGTTTTTATCATCCATATTCTTGCGCAATAAATTCTGATTGTATTGTTCTTGAGCCAAAACAAAAATTCACACAGGAACAGATGTTAGTTTTTGTGACTTTGTTGCGTAAAAATATTTATCGTTATTCTTACGCAAGGAAGGTTACGCCAGAACGCCTTTTAGTGACAGAAATTTCCGATAATTTTAATAATATTTTGGGAAATGTAAATATTGCAGAAAAAATAGCAAGATTATCAAAATCTAAATCAAACAAAAAAGTTTCTCTTTCTGACCGAGAGTGGAAATGGTTTAAATATGAAAATTTATTTGATATTCAAATCGGTAAGAGCATTGATTTGAATAAACTTAAGCAATCTGAAGGGGGAACAAATTATATTGGACGCACAGAAGAAAATAATGGCATCACGGCCAAAGTGATAAATGACAGGAGTTTTGTTATTTATGGTGGTAACTGTATTACAGTGCCGATGGTGGGCAACGAACTTAAATCAAGCTATCAATTTGAGCCGTTTTGTGTTTCGCAAAATGTCGCGATCTTACGACTTAAAAGTTTTTCCTTGAATGCCTATGTAGCAAATTTTCTTAATACAATTATAAGAAAAGATATTTTTAGATTTGCTTATGGTAGAACCTTGAGTCTTGATAGGTTGAAAATGCTAAAAATCAAACTCCCTGTTGATAAAAACGGCAATCCAGACTGGCAGTTTGTGGAGGATTTCATAAAATCTTTACCCTATTCAGCTAGCATATAATAGAAAATAAAACATATATGAAAATAAAAACCAAAACCATAAAACAATCAGT
>JAZDKR010000049.1:0-4580 GCA_043802785.1 Elusimicrobiota bacterium | reverse complement strand
GCGAACACAGAGAAAAAACACAGAGAGCACAGAGAATTTTTCTTTAACATTTACCCCCCCTAACGCTACTTCGTTAAGTTATATGGATTATTATTATTGTCATCAGACCGTGCCGCAATTGTAGTTGCCGACCTTGCTCGGCTAATAAAAGAAGTAAGTGATAAGTGATAAGTGGCGAGTCGTTGATGTTACTATCCACTATTCACTATCCACTATTCACTGTTGTTAAAGTAGTTGCCGACCTTGGTCGGTTAATAAATGGTAAAAGATGGTAAAGATTACTATCGCCGAGCAATCTTGGCAACTACAATTTTGGATTATGACACAATCTGGTTGCTATCAGCGTATATCAGTGATTTTATCAAAACTTTGCTGAGACAGACCAGCCAATTTTACTAGCAGAAATTTTTGCTGTTGCATTTTCTTTCAGAATTTTTAACGGACGGAATATATCATATGTGAATTTGAAATAACAGTTGTCAGTATATTTATATTTCAATGCCATATCCAATTCATCGCCTACAAGACGATCGGTAAATACCAATCCTGCTGGCGAGTCAATAGAAAAAAGAATATAATAATCAAAATTCAGATTTATGGTTTTGTGTGGTTCAAATCCAATACCCAAAAGAGTTGTATGAATTCCCTGATATACCTCTTTTCGTGGGATTCCGCCGTAAAAATCGGTCATAGAAGCACCAAAGTATTCACCGTATCCGGAGCGTTCAAATCCGTCTGTTTTATGCCCATAAGTCGGTACAAAACCCAGCATGTTTTCTTTACCACTGCCAACCGCATATTCAAAGTTCACTGATGTGTTCCCAAGTTTTTTCACTTTTGTATATGCTGTAACGCCTATCAAATAAGAAATTCCGGAATAATCACCGCCCGATTTTATCAATTCTAAACGGTAATCAACACCTTCCTTAAATCTTCCATCAGCACGAACCGATATAAAGTTTTTCTTTAAGGTGGACGAAGAATCTTCAATAAAATAATAAACCCTGAAATTGTAATTGTTTTCATAAGTCCAGTTGCCACCGATTGCCTTCAGTGAATCGTCAGTATCTTTTGTGAATTGGGTCCCGGAAAGTTCAGTTCTTTTTATCAAAAATCCGTCCACATCAATATCAAAAGGCAGATATGCTTTTACTCTGAGAGCATCAAAACCGAGTCCATCATCGTCCACAAGTACTCCTTGACCTATTTTTATCGGTTGACGTCCTACGATGAAATCAATTGGCAGGTTGTTAATATCCGAGAATTCCAGAAATGCGTTTTCAATTTGAGGTGTAGAATTTATAAATGTGATTGAAGATTTTGCTGTTGTGTATTCTTTTCCGAATTCCTTTCCAAAAATCCCCCTGCTTAAAAGTTTTACGCCGACGGTCACATTTTTTTTCAAATCACCTTCAAGATATAAACGGGATTTTTGGTAATTGTATGAGTTTGATAATGTTGAGGATGTTGAATAATTCGGGTTTGAATAACTTGTTCCGCCGGTTTCAATATCAACGCCAAGACGGATAGCAGCGAACAATGTAGTCGCAGGATTTATCCTGCAATAAGTGATAAGTAGTAAAGACAGAACCAAAAATAATTTTTTTCCGCATGAGGCGGATTTCGTTTCACTCAACATTTTTTTGATGCAAACTTTTCTATCGCTTTAAGATATTTTGGAATATCCGCAAAACAGATTTTAACCGCCTGATGAACTTTTTCCTCGTCAATACCGTTGTATTCATGGGCAAGACGGTTTCTTAAACCAGCAGAATTTGACAATTTTTCAGCAAGTTCTGTTTGGAGAATTTTAAGTTTTCCAAGTTGAATAAACGATTCAAAATAGTCCTTCGGCGGTGGAAAGCCCAGCTCTACAATTAAATGATAATTTATGTCAATCATCCTGCCGATGATTCTTTCAAGATATCTCTCGGCAAGTATTTCATTCTTAAAATCAGCGATGTATTCCGAATAATCAAGTTGGGCAATTGGCTCAAGCTGAATTAAATCTTCGCTGATGAGGGTAATTTTTCGGTTTATTAAAATTTTATCTATTGGCATATTTTTGAATAAATTTATTCACATAATTTTCTTCTATCTTAAAAAATGGCTGATAATCAATGTAATTTTTGAAACTGTAAATGCGCAAATTGTTTAAGTCGGAAATTTTTCCATACAGCAAAAACGGGTTGAAACATATCTTATGCAAAAGCAAAGGATTCGCTCTATTTATAAGTGATAAGTCCACTTCTTGCTCTGGGAAGACAGCATTTAAATCCGATATCAAAGAAAAAAAACTATGTGTGCGTATATCTTTTTTCGGAAGCACTGCAATATCAACATCGCTGTCAGAATGTATTTTTCCCGAGACAGCAGAACCAAAAGCAACAATGAGTTTTAAACCGTATTTTTTGGCAATTTTGATAAGTTTATTTTTTTGATTTTTGGATAAGTTCATCAAAGTGCCGCCGCTCCCGAATATACAGGTTCCGAATACACAGGAACAGAATAAGTATCTGCAGATACCGGAATACGATAACTAAATAGTTCAGCAATATCCAGTTTTTTACTTGCTCCGAGAATTTCAAATGCCACGATGTCACCAGTTTTTGTCAGATGTAAAATAATTCCCTCTTTAATTTCCACTGCTGAATCAGGCTTTTTTTCCGACAACTGGATAAACGCTGCATCAACTTTTTTGTCGTAATTTACATACATAATCAATCACCTCCAATAACTTTTTTTCAAAGGATATGCCGAAATAACAACGATGCAATTATTTTCAACAACATAAACAATTTTCAACGGCAACCCAGAAAATTTGTAAGTAAATGTTTTGTATACAATGAAATAATCATTTTCCTGTCTTTTTTATCGGGGTTGGTTAAACACTGTTCAATTTCAATTTGTGTTATTTCATATAGCCGTATATTGTTTTTTGAATGTCTTGAAAATTTCATTTTCACAAAACGATTATACAAAAATTTTTAGGAAAATCAAACAAAAAAAAGAAGCCCCCAATCCCGCCAAAGCGAGACGAGGGCTTCTAATTTTGTGCTTGTCATCATTATGAGGAGTAGTGCGACGATTTATCGTCTTTGTAGTGCGACGATTTATCGTCTTTGTAGTGCGACGATTTATCGTCGCTGATAGTAGTGCGACGGTTTATCGTCGCTGATAGTAGTGCGACGATTTATCGTCGCTGATAGTAGTGCGACGGTTTATCGTCGCTGATAGTAGTGCGACGATTTATCGTCGCTGATAGCGAACCTCATCTATACAAAAAAAGTAGCCGACCCTTAAGGGTCGGCTACGATTCAGCGTTAATTCGCGTTTTTTAATTCGCGAATATTAGTGTTTTAAGTATAAAACATTTGCTTTATTCGTTTCTCCGCTAATTGATAGACCTTGCTACGATGTGCAATAGCAAATATATGGATTTCATTCTTGACAACTTTATATACAACACGATAATCACGAACTCTTAATTTCCAATAACCTTTAAGTGTTTTTCTTAGAGGTCTTCCGTATTGCTCTGGTGAGTTCATTAACCGTAATTCTATAGCAATTTTTATACTTTGAAGAATATCTTTGTTAAGAAGCGGAATATCTTCTTTGTAAATAAGATGATGATATAATACGGTATAACTCATTTTTGTAGCGGTCGCATTTATGCGACTTTCCTGACTTTATTCCAGAATTGTTTGTGAGACATCGCTTTCTTTTTAGAAAATGTTTTTTCACGGGTGGAAGCAAGTTCAATTAGTCCAATATCTTCAACATCTTCCATAGCAGAAAGGAGCAGTTCTTTTACTTTTGAAGATAAAGAGACACCGTCCTGTTCTGATAATTTAAGAAGCGTGAGATAAATCGGCTGTTCAATTGTAAGACTGATTCTTGATAAATGATTAGACATTGATAATCACCTCCAAAAGAAATTATATCAAAAATTTTGGAAAAAATCAAACAAAAATTTTTGTTTGTAGGGCAAACCTTTAGGTTTGCGTAACTTGGTGTCTATGAATTTCAATGTTGTAGGCACGAACTATGTTCGTGCTTACAGTCAGCACGGTCGTAGACCGTGCCTACATTTAATGTCTATGAATTTCAATGTTGTAGGCACGAACTATGTTCGTGCCTACAGTCAGCACGGTCGTAGACCGTGCCTACATTTAATGTCTATGAATTTCAATGTTGTAGGCACGAACTATGTTCGTGCTTACAGTCAGCACGGTCGTAGACCGTGCCTACATTTAAGCATAGATAAAGCCATTTCCTACATGTCCATGTTATAAAAAAAGAAGCCCTCAAAAAACGAGGGCTTCTAATTTTAGCAAACCAAGGGTCTGCAACTACAATTTTTTTCCGCGTCAGTTCCGCGTTTTGTTTCGCGTCTGTTCTGCGGTTTTTTAGAACCTAATTGCTGCTGACAGCGACAGTGACTTGTAAGTGTCCAAGTCAAATATACTTGCATTGGAATTATCTGCAGAAGCTGCCGTTCCAGTATCCAAGAACGCATTGCACGCAATCGTCAAAGACGGTGTCGCATTAAACTGAACTCCGTAAGTGTAAAACACATC
>JAZDKR010000048.1:0-12038 GCA_043802785.1 Elusimicrobiota bacterium | reverse complement strand
CCCTACTGTTTGGGTAAGGATTATGGCAATAATTCGGATAAATTAAATCCAGAAGAATACTTATTTTGGTCGGCAAAATGGATTGATGCGGTGATTCCAAAATTAAAAAATACCGGAAGTTTTTACATTTTTCTAACTTGGAAATACAGTCCGGAAATTTTTAGTTACATGAAAACCAAATTAACTATGATAAACGAAATTATCTGGGATAGAAGAGTGCCGAGTATGGGTGGCAGCACCCGAAAATTTTCTTCCGTTCACGACAACATCGGTTTTTTTGTCAAATCCAAAAAATACTATTTTGATATTGATGCAGTAAGAATTCCCTACGATGAAGTAACAAAAAAAGCAAGGACAAGACCGAGATTCGTCGGCAAAAAATGGCTCGAAGTTGGATACAATCCGAAAGATATATGGAGTATTGCAAGAATTCATGCCGAAGATCCGGAAAGAGAGAAACATCCAACGCAAAAACCGTTAGACATAATAGAAAGAATTATTAAAGTAAGTTCTCCGGAAAACGGAGTTGTCCTTGACCCTTTTATGGGAACAGGAACGACTGCGATAGCGAGTAAAAAAAATAATAGAAATTATGTAGGTTTTGAAATAAATTCTGAATACTGCGAAATTGTAGAAAAACGATTGAAAAAAACGACAAGTCAAACAGATTTTTTTGCTTTACAAGTAAACGAAAATAATAAAAAACATTATGAAAAGCAAATTAATTTGTTTGTTTCGGGAGGATTTTAATGTGTGAGCAAAAACTAAAAGATAAAGTTGCGGTAATTACAGGTGGTGCACAGGGGATTGGCAGAGCAATTGCCGAAAAACTTGCCAATGAAGGTGCAAAAATAATAATTGTTGATGTTATGGAAGAGGCAGCAAAAAAAACCGCGGATGAACTATCAAAAGATAAAAATGTTGAGACACTTGCACTAAAAGTGGATGTCTCTTCCTCACAAGAAACAGAAGAGATGATTAAAAAAACTGTTGAAAAATTTGGAAAAGTTGATATAATGATTAACAATGCGGGAATTACTCGCGACAACCTTTTGATAAGAATGTCCGATGACGAGTGGGATAAAGTTATTTTAATCAACTTAAAGGGCGTTTTTAACTGTTCAAAAGCAGCGGCAAAAATAATGATGAAACAACGGTTTGGAAAAATGGTCAACATTGCATCCGTCGTAGGTTTAATGGGAAATGCCGGACAGGTAAATTATTCGGCATCAAAGGGTGGAGTAATCGCTTTGACTAAAACCTTGGCGCGTGAGCTGTCATCAAGAAATATAAATGTAAATGCTGTGGCACCAGGATTTATTAAAACAGCAATGACAGACAAATTACCTGAAGATGCCAGAAAAAAACTTACTGACTTAATTCCTTTGGCACGGTTAGGCGAACCACAAGATGTCGCAAATATAGTTGCATTCTTATGCACCGATGAATCATCGTATATTACAGGAGAAGTAATTTCCGTTAACGGCGGAATGTACATGTGAGAGAAACGCGGAACAAACGCGAAACGGAACGCGAAACAGACGCTGAACTTTTTGCGTTGGTTTCGCGGGTTTTTCTAAGTTTAGCGTCAGTTTAGCGATTTTTAGGGGGTATTTTATGGCAGATGTATCAGCGAAGGTAAAGGAAATTGTGACTGAACAGTTGGGTGTGGATGCGGCAAAAGTTGTACCCACAGCATCGTTTGTAAATGATTTAGGTGCTGACTCGCTTGACACGGTTGAACTTGTTATGGCACTTGAAGAATCATTCGGACTTGAAATTCCAGATGAAGAAGCATCAAAAATCACAACTGTAGGACAAGCGATTGAGTATATAAACGCACACGCGAAACAGTAAAAAGGCAAAGAATAGAGAATGGAAAATGGAGATTGGGAGATTAGGAAAGTAGGTTATTTGAAAACCTATCCCTAATCTCATAATCTCCTAATTTCTCAATCTCTGTTTTTCCGGAGGATATTCATGTACAAAAAGATTGTAATTACTGGTTTGGGTGTGGTGTCCCCAATCGGTATCGGCAAAGAGGACTTCTGGAAGGCACTGATGGATGGAAAATCATCAGCAGCACCGATTACAAAATTTGACACCACAAATTTTTCAGTTAATTTTGCTTGCGAAGTAAAAAATTTTAATCCTGAAAATTACATAGACAAGAAAAAAACCAGAAGAATGGACAGGTTTGTTCAGTTTGCAGTTGCAGCAGCAAAACTGGCCGCGGAAGATTCAAAAATTGATTTCACAAAAGAAAATCTCGAGAGATGTGGGGTAATCGTTGGAAGCGGAATTGGTGGGATGCAGACGATTGAAGATCAGGCAAAAGTTCTTTATGAAAAAGGGGCTGGAAGAATCTCACCGTTTCTTATTCCGATGCTCATCACAAATATGGCGCCTGGAGAAATTGCTATTATGCTTGGCGTTCGTGGACCGAATTACGCCATCACTTCCGCATGTGCATCATCCACTCACTCAATAGGCGATGCTCTGCGGTTGATGAGATATGGAGATATGGATGTCGCTATTGTCGGAGGAACTGAGGCGGCAATAACACCGCTTGGTTTCGGCGGATTTTGTTCAATTAAAGCACTCTCAACAAGAAATGACGCTCCGGAAAAGGCATCCCGTCCTTTTGACGCTCAGAGAAATGGTTTTGTTATGGGTGAAGGTGCAGGAATCATAATTCTTGAGACAGAAGAACACGCAAAAGCACGAGGTGCAAAAATATATTGCGAACTTGCCGGCTATGGTGCTACTGATGATGCTTATCATATCACAGCACCGGAACCAAATGCTGTAGCATCATCAAAATGCATGGGAATGGCAATCGCAGATGCAGGATTGAACCCAGAAGATATTGATTATGTGAATGCACATGGAACGTCTACTGAACTAAATGATAAAACGGAAACCATCGCAATAAAAAAAGTTTTCGGCGAGCATGCAAAAAAATTAGCAATATCTTCTACGAAATCAATGACAGGACATCTTTTAGGTGCTGCGGGGGCTGTAGAACTTATCGCAACGGCTCTGTGCATGGAAAGAGGTTTTATTCATCCGACGATAAATTATGAGTTTCCTGATCCTAATTGTGATCTTGACTATGTTCCCAACAAACCTATACAGAAATGGATAAACGCTGCAATTTCTAATTCGCTCGGTTTCGGCGGACACAACGCTACCTTGGCGGTAAAAAGATATGCAGAATGAATTAGACCATGAAAGCACGTCCGCCGTGGCGAATAGATTTTTTTCGTGTTTTCGTGGTTAAAAAATATGTCAAATAATCTGCAAAAAACATTAGGTGTAAAATTCAAAAACCAAAAATTTTTGGATGTTGCACTGACCCACAAGTCATATGCAATAGAGAATAATCTGAAGGAATTTAACGAGCGGATGGAATTTTTGGGTGATTCCGTTTTGTCCACGGCAACCGCGGTTTATCTCTATTCAAAATATCCGAACTACGACGAGGGTAAACTTTCTAAAATAAAATCATCCGCAGTAAGCAGGACAACTTTACAAGAAATCGCAAAAAAACTTGAACTCGGAAAGTTCGTAAAAATCTCCAAATCGGAAGAGTCAACGGGCGGAAGAGAAAAGGAATCTATACTTGCTAACACAATGGAAGCCGTTATATGTGCGCTGTTTCTTGACAGTGGTTACGAAAAAACTGAAAAATTTATTCACAAATTATTAGATAAACAAAAAATCAATGTGTCGGATTGTAAGTCGGAATTGCAGGAAGTTGTCCAGTCAAAACACAGAACCATACCCGTCTATACCGTTACAGGGGAAACAGGGCCTGACCACGACAAAACATTTAAAATTGCTGTAAGTATCGGCAAAAAACGGCTCGGAGCGGGCTTGGGCAAATCAAAAAAAGAAGCGGAACAGAGTGCAGCAAAAAATGCGTTAGAAAGAATAAAAACATGAATAGCATCTTGAAATACATAGAAATACATAGAAATGCAATTGTATTTCCACTGTGTTTCCATCGTGTTTCTCGCCGTGGCGAGTGTTTCAGATATTAGTTATTCGTGTAAAGGAGCGAAGCGACAATGGACTATTCTTTAACTGATGAACAGAAAATGATTGTTGAGTTGGCAAGGAAAGTTGCAAATGAGAAAATCAAACCAGTTCGGCAGGAGTTTGATGAAAGCGGCGAGTTTCCGTGGGAAATTGTAAAAGAACTTTCGCAAGCGGATCTGATGGGGCTTTATATTTCGCAGGAGTACGGCGGATTCGGAGGCGGTGTAATGGAATTATGCCTTGCTGTTGAAGAATTGTGTAAAGTTGATGGCGGAATTTCGCTTTCGCTTGCCGCAACAGCACTTGGAACATTTCCTATAATTTTATTCGGCACCGACGAGCAAAAGAAAAAATATCTTCCAAAAATTGCAAAAGGCGAGTCACTTGCTGCATTCGGATTAACTGAGCCAGAAGCGGGAAGCGATGCTGGTGCAACAAAAACAACAGCAAAAAAAGACGGGGACCATTACATATTAAACGGAACAAAATGTTTCATTACAAACGGCGGAGTTGCAGAAATTTATACAGTAATTGCTATAACGGACAAAATTAAAGGTTCGCGAGGAGCATCTGCATTTATAGTTGAAAAAGGAACACCCGGTTTTTCATTCGGAAAAAAAGAAAACAAAATGGGAATACGAGCATCTGCGACCTGCGAACTGATTTTTCAGGACTGCAAGGTTCCGAAAGAAAATCTTTTAGGCAGAGAAGGTGCGGGTTTCATCGTCGCAATGAAAACGCTTGACCAATCAAGACCAGGAGTTGCAGCACAGGCATTAGGCATAGCCGCAGGTGCACTTGACGAAGCAGTTGAGTATTCAAAAACAAGAAAACAGTTTGACCATCCGATTTCATCATTTCAGGCGATACAGCATATTCTGGCAAATATGGCGACGGATGTTGAAGCAGCACGGGCATTGATTTACGCCGTAGCAAAAGCAATTGACAAAGGCGATAAAGATGTTTCGGGACCATCAGCGATGTGTAAACTTTTTGCTTCGGATATTGCAATGAGAGTTACAACAGATGCAGTCCAGGTTTTCGGCGGATATGGTTATATGAAGGAATATCCGGTAGAAAAAATGATGCGTGATGCAAAAATTACGCAGATTTATGAGGGAACCAACCAAATCCAGCGAAATGTAATCGCTCTTGACCTAATCAAAAAATCCGCAAAGAAGAAATGAAAGTTGAGAGGAGAATTTTATGAAACAGGTACTAATCAAAGAAAAAAAATATAACGGTCAATATGTAGCGGTAAAAAATTTTAATAAACCAGTTGTGATTGCTAATGGGCAAAACCCGGAAAAGGTTTATAAAGATGCGATAAAAAAAGGAATTCAAGACCCAATTTTAATCTTTGTTCCGTCAAAAAATATGGTGCAAATAATACCGGTGACTATGCAAAAATTCAACAAAGTAAAAAAAATTGTTTTATTTTCGAGTACAATAGTTGGATTAATTTTTAGTTTTCCGAAAGGAAACCTCTGTGCAAAAACAGGTGAAATTGTTTCCAAAATGGAAGAGATTAGCAAACAATTTGATCAAGATTACATATCCCGTCACGGAGCAGTCGTCCCAGTTCCGTTAGCAGTTATCCCTTTTCAAACCGATGAAAAATTGACTAAAAAAAAATAAACTTTGCGATCAGTGAGATATTAACCTATAATCTGATCAAAACAAAAAATTTTGTGGTTCTTGAACAAATGGAATTAGAAAAAATATTATCTGAACAGCAATTTAGCGTTTCTGGACTTGTGGAAATTGAAACTGCGGTTAAAGTTGGAAAATTATTAGGAGTACGTCTTTTAGTATTAGGAAATATTGTCTGTTCCGGAAAATCATACCAAATTAGTGCCCGTTTAGTGGATATAGAAACAAGAGAAATTATTTCGTTGTATTATACTGAAATTGATGTAGATGTATTTGAGAAAGAAGCAAGGCCGTATTTAGTATTAGTTCCAGAAAAACAAGCCATTGGGATACTTTTCGGATATTCTGCATCGGCGATGGACATTTCACCAGTAACACAAACAATTACAAAAACTGATTATTTTAGTTCTTTTCCTGGTTCTTATCAGTTCGTTATCAACACGGAAAAAACCAAGACCTCCGATAGTTTATTTTTTGGTATTCGTTATTTTCCTTGGCACTGGTTATTTACAGATTTTGTCTACCAACCTTCCCAGTTATCAAAAACTGTCAACTTTGATGTGGACTTTACAGGGTCATACAATAATGTAATTAACCACCTCAATTTTGAATTTATCCAAGAACCTGCTCTTCTAACCAGTGTCAATAGTATGTTTTTTTTGCCCAAATCAATACGCCTCTTTTCTGGATTTGGAATGATTTATTCGTCGTTCAAGATTAATAATTCTGCACATGAACTTTATGCGTATAGTAGTAATAATGGTGAAAATTGGAACGACTATGTAAATTTCCTTCTTTGGCAGAATAAAACTGATAGAAAAAAATTTAATTTTTATTTCTTAACTGCGGGAATTGAATGGAAACCTCAGCAACGCCTCGGTTTTGCACTCAGTGCGAATTATTTTTTTGGCAAATTACAAGAATCTAATATATTTTTAGAAGGAGCTCATTATATCTCTGGAAATAAAACTGAAGAAGCAAATATTCCAATCATCCTGTTAAGACCGCAGTTAATACCATTAACCGGTAAGTTCACAGTATCCCTATATTTTTAGATTTTTAGGCACGACCACAATCAATGTTGTCCATCCTTTCTCAATTCAATTTAAGATTTAGTGTGGAATTTTATTGACATAATACCCAAAAATCATGTATAATAAGGGCAGAAGTAAAAGCAAAAGGAGATTTTATGAAAATAAATGATAACTATGTACCAGGTGAAAATTTAAATAAGTATTTCTTTTACTTTAGACAAGATTTTATGAAAGGTTTTAATAGTGCTTTTGATTTGTATGGTCTTTCTAGTAATTTCAAAAGTATAGATTTTGGAGAAAATATCGACTTTCTGTCTATAAAATCTGATTGGGATATTACAGGTAATGATATAAATAATGCGATAAATAATTATTCAGCATCAGTAAATAAATAAAAAAGTGTAAACAGTTTTTTATTGAAAATTAAAGAGAGGTTTTATGAATAAAGATATCGAAAAGCAAACTATAACAAATAACGATATAATGGAAAATATTGCAAAAGATATTATACGAGAACCTCAGTTAAAAGATATACCAGAAGAAAAAGTAAAATTGATATTACAAAGAGGTTATAAAATACTAATTTCTGCATCTTATTTTTCTGGACCTCTACCGTCCCCAGAAATTCTACAAAAATATGATGCTGTAATTAATGGATCTGCTGAAAGAATAATCAGAATGACTGAAAAACAAATGGAACATAGAATGTCAATTGAAAATAAAATTGTTGAAGGAGAAGGAAAAAGAATAAATAGAGGGCAACTATTTGCAATGGTAATATCTGTTTCATTTATTATTGTCACAATCTACGGATTGGCAAAAGGAGTAACCGCATCCATTATATTAGGTATTTTAGCAGCGGTAACCCCGTTAGTAACTTCCTTCCTAAATACTGCGAAGAAAAAATAAGGTTGATAAAACGAAAAAAATTATTGAAGGTAAATTTTTATGAAAAAATTGGTTTTAATAGTAATGCTTTTATATCCAATTTTAAGTTATTCCCAGTCAGAAGTTTCTACTCAAACTGATGCTGGTGTGCCAAAATACAAACATTCTATTGGTGCAGGGGCTGGAGGAGTAACGGGCTTGGGTTTAAGTTATAGAAGGTGGTTTGACAACAAAGCATTCCAAATAACTTTTTTACCATATTTAAGTAAAGAAAATTCCACTATAAGTTTAGGACTTACTTATTTAAAAAAACTTAAAGAAGGGCGAACATCTGATTTACTATTTTATACAGGATATCATTTTTATTACGATAAGTTTATGGATACATCTGAAAGTATTTCTAAAAAAAATATTTCGATTAATAACAATTTGGGAGCAGGTCCTGGCATTGAAATTAAATATGGCGATAATATTGTTTTGGACTTGATGTTTGGATATGCAATTTATCATAACAATGAAGATGGGTTGTCTTTAAATTTCACAGGAGAAACCGGTATCTATTATAATTTTTAAAATATAATTTCTGTATGTAAGAATTGTGATTAGAGAAGTGTTGGAGGGGCTGGAATGAACATCATAGTTTTAATTAAGCAGGTGCCGGCGACGACAGATGTGAAGATAGACGAAAAAACTGGAACTCTGAAAAGGGAAGGAGTAGAGGCACAGGTGAACCCGTTTGACCTTTACGCTGTTGAGGAATCGATTCGGCTGAAAGAAAAATATACCGGAAAAATTACCGTTTTGACGATGGGTCCACCTCAAGCCGAAAAAGCGCTCCGCGAATGTTTGGCGATGGGTTGTGACGAGGCGGTTCTTGTTTCCGACAGGGAATTTGCCGGAAGCGATACTTGGGCTACTTCTTACACACTTGCACAATCAATTAGAAAAATTTCAGATTATGAAATAATTCTCTGCGGGAAACAGGCAATTGACGGCAATACCGCACAGGTAGGTCCTGGTGTTGCGGAAATGCTTGACATTCCTCACATAGCATATGTGAAAAAAATTGAGAAAATTGAGAACCAAAAAATTACGGTTGAAAGAATGATGGAAGACGGCTATGATTTGATTGAATCACCAATACCATGTCTGATAACCGTCGTAAAAGAGATAAACAACCCACGACTGCCGTCCTTACGAGGAATGATGTTTTCAAAGAAAGCGGAAATAAAACATTTCACCGCAAAAACAATTGAGGCGGATAAAACAAAATTGGGAATTGCTGGTTCACCAACTAATGTGATGAAAGTTTTTACGCCACCGCACAGAACTGGCGGGGAAAGAATTGTGGGCGAACCGTCGGAACAATCGCAAAAACTCATTGCAAAACTAAAAGAGGCAAAAACGATATGAGCAAAATCTATGTAATATCTGAAAAGTGTATTGGGTGTGGGCTATGTGTAAAATCCTGTCCTTTTGCGGCAATCTCATTGACCGATAGACCAGACAAAAAACAGAAACTTGCAGTTGTTGATGAAATGAAGTGTAATTATTGCGGTGCTTGTCTTGATGCGTGTAAAAAATATCAAGCAATTATTATTGAAAAAGAAGAACTCCGAACTCCTCCGCATATGGCGGACGAACTCCGAACTTACAAGAATGTCTGGGTCTATGCGGAACAGAGACATGGAGAAATTTCGCCGGTCGTATTTGAACTTCTGGGCAAAGGCAGAGAACTCGCGGACAAATTACAAGTAAAACTGTGTGCCGTTCTGATGGGGAACAAAATTGAAAGCAAAGCAATGGATTTGATTGAACATGGTGCCGATAAGGTCTATCTCTACGATGATGAAATATTAAACGAATTTCAAGATGACCCGTATTCAGAACTTTTGTCACAACTCATTAGTGAGGAAAAACCGGAAATAATTTTGATGGGTGCAACAAATATAGGGCGAAGTTTTGCATCGCGGGTTGCGGCAAAAATTCACACAGGGTTAACTGCCGACTGCACAGGATTAGACATTGAGCCGGAAACGAGAAATTTGATGCAAACACGACCTGCCTTCGGCGGAAATATACTTGCTACAATTTTGACAAAAAACCATAGACCGCAAATGTCAACGGTCCGTCACAAGGTCTTTAAATGTAGCCCCCGACTTCAGTCGGGGGTAAGCGAAGCGAATGTAGTAAAAAAATCTTTTGACAGAACGAAAATAAAAAACAGGACGAAATTTCTGCAGTTCGTTGCCGACATTTCACAAAAAGTAAATCTTGCCGAAGCCGATATAATTGTTTCCGGCGGGCGAGGTCTTGGAAAACCGGAGGGCTTTCAATTGATTGAGGACTTCGCAAAAGCAATTGGCGGAGCAGTCGGCGCTTCTCGTGCCACAGTTGATGCTGGCTGGATTCCTTATTCGCATCAAGTAGGACAAACAGGAAGAACAGTTGCACCGAAACTTTATGTCGCCTGCGGGATATCCGGACAAATTCAACACCTCGTAGGAATGCAATCGTCGGAAATGATTGTTGCTATAAACAAAGACCCCGAATGCCCAATGATGAAACTCGCCACATATGCTCTTGAAGGCGACCTCTACCAAATCATTCCTGAAATAATCAAGGAACTAAAAAAGCAGTAAGAATTTTTTTAGCATTTATCGTCGCTTCCTTTTTATTCATCGTGCATTTGCCTTCAAAAACTGCACCTTCATGAATAGAGAGTGTTTGTGATTCTATATCGCCAAAAACTTTCGCAGTTGATAGAAGTTCGAGGTTGTTTGATGCAACAACATTTCCTGAAATCTCACCGCCAATAACAACCGACTCGGCGTTCAGATCACCGCTGACCTTTCCAGTTTTTCCAACGACAACTCCTGTGGCTTTTAATATGTGTCCGAAAACTTCACCATCCATGCGAATGTTTCCTTCCGATGAAATATCGCCTTTTATTTCTACACCTTCTGCAATAATTGTTTCGATCTTTCCAATAGTTTCTTTCTTTCCAAACATTTTTTCCTCCAAGAAACACGCGAATTGTTGCCAATCTAACGCGAATGTTCGCTAATATTCGCGTTTCTTCATTTGCGTTTATTCGCGTTCTTTACTTTAGGATCGCTTCCGTCAGATATTTTTTTGGATTTTGGGCTTTGCCATTTTTCCATATTTCATAGTGAATATGCGGTGCAGTTGCATAACCTGTGGAACCGACAAGTCCGATTGTCTGACCTCTGATAACTTTCTGACCATATTTTACAAGAATCTTTGAACAATGTCCGTATCTCGTCACAAAACCCCATCCGTGATTAACAACAATAAGTTTTCCATAGCCCGGCTGCCAGTCGGCAAGAATTACCTTTCCATCGGCGGGCGATTTTATAGAGTCACCTCTTTCCGCGGCAATATCAATAGCAAGATGGATTTCTTTATAGCCCATTATCGGATGAATTCGCGGACCAAATCCGCAGGTTATTCTGCCATAACATGGCCATCGGCTTGGTGTTGCCGACCATCTTGATTTTTCAGATATTATGAAATTGTTTGAATTGTCAAAACTTTTTTTGAGTTCCTGTGTTTCTGATGTAAGAGCAGATAAATGCTGAATGAACTCATAAGGAGTAATTGAAAGTTTTTTTTCGGTTAGATAATTTGTGATTCTCTCAAGTTCACCGATGGTGGGTCCACCCGATTGAATGATCGACTTTTTGCTTTTAAGCCCGAGCATTTTTTTTAGTTCCCTGTCCATCTCTCTCAAATTATCAGCCATCTGTCTTGTTTGAAGCATCTCTTTTGCAAAATATTCCGTCTCTTTCGCGAGAGTCCTATTTTCAGTTTTCATCGCCCAGTAGTCAATTTGTTTATGAATAACAAATCCCGCCCAAACAATAATTCCAAAAAAAATAAAAAACATTGATGTAATAAACTCTTTTGAAACATCAATAGTAATCATTCTCGATGCCGAGTGCGGCACTATCATTACCGTCAGCATTTTGTGTTTTTTTTTCATTTTCATAAAAACCCCCAGTAACACCAATTATGAATTATGAATGATAAATTATGAATTAACGAACTTAATCTTTCTGGTTTTCATTCATCATTCATAACTCATAATTCATAATTGCCTTGCTATGAGTATAGACAATTTTTGGTACTTTGTCAAGAATTTCATTAACCCCGCCCTTTCTGTTAGTAGATAGTAGATAGTATGTAGGGGCGAGGGAAAAGGCAATGCTGTTTTCTCTAACGCCTGTCTACTAATTCCTATCTACTTTTTTAGAGCGGGGCTTGTCAAATCATTTAAGAATGTAACCATGAGTTAGAGAGATAAGAGTTATTAACAACATAAGGTTCAGTTTTAAAATTTTTGTAAATTTTTCTACTTTTAGAGGCAGCGTCATAAATTTTATTTAATTTTTTATC
>JAZDKR010000047.1:0-34481 GCA_043802785.1 Elusimicrobiota bacterium | reverse complement strand
GATAAAAAATTAAATAAAATTTATGACGCTGCCTCTAAAAGTAGAAAAATTTACAAAAATTTTAAAACTGAACCTTATGTTGTTAATAACTCTTATCTCTCTAACTCATGGTTACATTCTTAAATGATTTGACAAGCCCCGTTAGATAATTTTATATCTAATGGGGTCAACTACATCCTGAATTTCTCTCCGAGATATATTTTTCTTGCCTCTTCGCTTTCTAAAAGTTGCCGTGCAGTACCTTCCATTAAAATTTTGCCGTCATAAATAATATATGCTCTGTCTATAATTTCTAGAGCATTGCGAACATTGTGGTCGGTCAGCACAATCCCTATCCCGGATTTTTTCAATTCGGAAATTATACCCTGAATATCTGATATCGTAATCGGGTCAATTCCTACGAACGGCTCGTCAAGCAGTATGAATTTCGGATTGATAGCCAGTGCTCTTGCTATTTCACAGCGACGACGCTCACCGCCGGAAAGATTGTGTGTATGTCTGTCTTTAAGATGATAAATGTTTAACTGTAATAACAACGACTTGCATTTTTCGTTTCTTTCCTCAATGGTTTCCGCCGAAGAAGAAGAAAGCATTTCAAGAACAGCCATAATGTTTTCCCAGACGGTTAATCCGCGAAAAATCGATGCTTCTTGAGATAAATATACAATTCCCCGTCGGGCACGCTGATGAACCGGAAAGTTTATTATATTTTCTGAATTATAAAAAATGCTGCCGGAATCTGCCTTTACAAGACCAACTATTATATGAAATGTTGTGGTTTTACCAGCACCGTTTGGTCCTAAAAGCCCGACGATTTCCGAGTCACTAACGGTGAACGAGATGTCGTTAACCACCCGCCGTGATGAATAAGATTTTGCAATATTTTCAATTTTTATTTGCATAAAACCTCGCGAAACTGACGCTAAACTAAATACGCCAAACAGACGTCCGTCAATGCGGATTTCGCGTCAGTTCTGCGTTCCTGTTTCGCGTCAGTTCTGCGTTCCTTACTTCAGCACCATTTTTGTTCTTACATTGCCCAAAATGGTAACGGTTTCTTTGTCAACCGCTAAAAAAATCCTGTCGCCCGAAAATTCGGAAAATCCCTTTTCTTCTGATTTTATTATTTTTGGTGGACCACCGATTAAAAGAATTTCCTTCGTTTTATTGTCATAACTTGCTTCGTTACTTGTTGCCTCCATCTGCGGTTGGGTTATTTTTACATTTGACATAGCATGAAAACGATTTCCGAATTCAAAAATCTCAAGTTTTTCGCAGGTTAAATTTACAACATCTCTTTTTACTTTCACATTTCTATTAAAAATTCCAGCACCACTGTTTTTATTATATTCCGCCACATCACACCAAGCAAGGGTATTTTCGGTTCCGCTTGAATAATGAACCATTATATTCCCATTGCCCAAAACCATTCCGGTTTTTTCGTTTGATTTCATCTCGTCGGCAATAATAGTCAAATTTTGCTGAACAAGTTTAACATTTCCTATAAATTCCAAAATATCGCCTTTTTGTAGTATGTTCATTTTGTTGCCGGTAATGGTCGCTGGTTTTTCAACGGCAGAGAGACAAGTGATAAGCAAAAGTAGATATACAGTTGAAATAGATTGAAATACAATTGAATTTCTATGAATTTCTATTGTATTTCTATCGTATTTCTGTTTTTTGTTTTTCATTTCCTCACCACTTTTACATCACTTAAAATCGTTATGTTTGACAAATCGGAGTTGGCATCAAAACCCACACCGGTAACTGTGGCATCCGGTCTTTCCTGACGGATAAACGAATCCGACGACACCTTCCCGGATTTTTCGTTATAATTCAATGTTTCCGTAAAAATTGTTGTGTTCTTCAAAAGCGAATAAATTATTACATTTCCCTCCGCTTTTATATCATTAGTATCTGTTTTAATAATCGCTTTATCGGCAGAAATAACGGAACCTGTTTTCCCATTATTTTCATAAAAATTTATTTTTATATTTTTTGTATTTATAGTTTTTTTTTTTCTCGTAAAGGTCGCCTCTGACGGCAAAAAAACTCCATTTACGGGTTTCGAGTTCGTATTTGTCCATCGTAAAATTTTTTACAATCTGGTCTGGGAATGATTCACCTGCAAAAAATTTTTCAACTTTTTTCCCGTTGCAACCTGTAAAACAAAAAAAAACTGCCACTATCAGCGATAATTTTGCAAAACCTTTTCCCATAGACCTTGCGAACGAAAAATTATTTCAACTACTTCCCTGAAAACACCCTTTCCACTTTCCACATCAGTTATGTAATCAACCGACTCTTTGACCTCTTTTTTAGCGTTTTTCGGACAGCATGAAAATCCGCATCTTATCAAAACGGGCAAATCAACCAAATCATCTCCGATAAATGCGATTTCGTTAATAGATAAATTTTCTTTCTTTAAAATTTCATTAACAGCGGTTATTTTATCCATACATTTCTGATATAAATAATGAACGCCAACCTCTTTTGCACGGATGGCAACCTGCGGCGAGGTGCGACCTGTAATCCATGCAATTTTTACATTAGGCGCATAATTTCTTATTAGTGTAAATGCAAATCTGTCATATACATCCCAGAATTTCAGTTCCTCACCACTGTTTAATATGACGATTTTACCGTCAGTCAAAACGCCGTCTACATCCGTTGCAATCAGTTTTATTTTTTTTGCTTTATCAAGTATTTCTTTTTTCATTTTTTTACCGCAGAGACGCAGAGAAAAGGCAGAATTAAGAGGTCAGTATTAAGTCATAAGTTGTAAGTTTTAAGTTTTTTCTTAATCCTTACCACTTACCACTTATCACTTAATCTTGCCTTTCTCATACATCGGATATTCCGATTCCCAAGTCGGCAAATTTCTATCAAACTTATTAAGAAAAAATCTGGCAACAAAAAACAGAATTATAACAACGACATAAATAATGCCCAAAACTTTCAGATGCCATTTCCACCCGGGACGCCACGGGGTATATGTCAAATCGGCACTGCAACTTTTACAGAATTTCGCAGAGTCCTTGTTTTCAAATTTACAATTGTAACATTTTACCATTTTAGCACCTCACTTTATCACGGCAATTTTGCCCCGTAACTTTCTTTCAGTCATTCGTCAACGCGAATAATCGGGCAACCCTTGGTTTTGTAGTCGCCCCGATTTTATCGGGGCGGTTTTCACAAAAGTATTAGAACCGTCCCGATACTTTTACAAGGGACGGCGGGCACCGGAAAATCTTTTTTTGAAATATGTTTCATTCAGTGAACTAATTATAACTTTTTTTGCACCATTTGATGCATGAATGAATTCATCGTTTCCAATATACATTCCGACATGACCTATTTTTGAACTCCTAATATATTTTTTGAAAAATACAAGGTCGCCGGGCATAAGTTCATCTTTTTTTATTTTCTTGCCTATCTTGAACTGCAAATTGGATGTTCTCGGTAAAACGGTTCCTAACGATCTATAAACTGTCTGCATAAAATAAGAGCAGTCAATTCCTTTTTCAACATCTATACCTCCATATTTGTATGTAACACCCAAAAAATCAAACGCTACATTTACAAGTTCATTAAGCACTTCATCTGAAATCTCAATTTCTTGTTTATCGGAAGAAACAATTTTCCCTGCATCAGTTGGTTCGTCTATCAAACTGGCAAAAATATTTTCTTCCGATAGTAATTTTGCCACTGTAAAATCTGCCATTTCTTTGTCTTCATATGGGCCAACAATAATTCTGTAATGTCCGTTAACATTCAGCATTACAGGATAATTACGACTTGCAAGATATAACTGCTGATTTATTGCCTCTTCTTTCTCTCTAAAAATACCCGTCTGTATAAAATATTCACAGGAAAGACAAGTAAAAAGTAAAAAGTGAAAAGTAAAAAGTGAAAAAAAACGTTTCATTTTAATTTTATCAGATCCTCCATCTCCAAATACACCATAAAACAAGGTTATTATAAGGAATTTTTGCTGTTTGTCAAGAGGGCGTATCAAATCATGATCCATTTGTCATTCCACATCGTCTTTTGAGAAACTCAGCTGTATAGGATTTTCTAATATTTAGGATACCTTGAAGTCGTCCCTGATACACAACCTCACCGCCCTTGTCACCACCGTCGGGACCCAAATCAACTATCCAATCGGCCGTTTTTATCACATCTAAATTGTGCTCAATAACAATAACCGTATTGCCCTCATCAACAAGGCGATGCAGAACCTCCAAAAGTTTATGAATATCCGCGAAATGAAGCCCCGTAGTTGGCTCATCTAAAATATAAACGGTTTTCCCTGTCGCCCTTTTTGTAAGTTCCGACGAAAGTTTTACCCTCTGTGCCTCACCACCAGAAAGCATCGTTGCTGACTGCCCCAGTTTTATGTATCCTAATCCGACATCGGAAAGTGTTAGCAAAGTTTTTTTTATCTGTGGAATATTCTCAAAAAATTTCAGCGATTCCTCAACGGACATATCCAAAACTTCCGAGATATTTTTGTTTTTATATTTTACTGATAACGTTTCCTCGTTAAATCTGGCACCTTTACATACCTCGCATCGAACATAGACATCCGGTAAAAATTGCATCTCTATTTTTTTTGTGCCGTCACCTTCACAGGCACTGCATCTGCCTCCTCCGCCTTTGGTGGACACATTGAAAGAAAATCTGCCAGGTGTATAGCCTCTCATTTTCGATTGAGGAAGTTTGCTAAATAAATCCCTTATGTGCGTATAGACACCAGTGTATGTCGCGGGGTTGCTTCGAGGTGTTCTCCCTATCGGTGATTGGTCCACTATTATAACTTTGTCTATGTTTTGCCAACCGATAATTTCTTTGTGTTTTCCCGGCATTTCTTTTGATCCCGCTCTAGCGGGATAAATTTTTTGCGAAAGTGCTTTGTAAAAAATTTCGTGAATGAGGGTTGATTTTCCACTCCCAGAAACGCCGGTTATTGCCGTGAAATTTCCCAGAGGAAATTTCACATTTATATTTTTCAGATTGAACTGTGTAGCACCTTTTATTTCTATAAAATTTTTAATTTCTCTTTTTGATTTTTCGGGAATAGGAATTTCTAATTTGCCGTTCAGGTATTTTGCTGTTAGTGACTTTTCGTTTTTAAGCAAATCCTCAACTTTGCCGGCAAAAACAATCTCGCCACCGTTTTCTCCAGCACCGGGACCTAAATCAATAATATAGTCGGCGGAACGGATAGTTTCTTCATCATGTTCAACCACAATTAATGTATTGCCAAGATTTCTTAAATTAAAAAGCGTGTCTATAAGCCGCCTGTTGTCCCTTTGATGAAGCCCGATGGTCGGCTCGTCTAAAACATACAAAACACCGACGAGACCGGAACCGATTTGTGTTGCCAACTGTATTCTCTGTGCCTCGCCGCCGGCAAGTGTGGATGATTCCCTTCCCAGAGTGATGTAGTCGAGTCCTACGTTTTCCAAAAATGAAAGCCGAGCGTTTATCTCTTTTATGATTTCTTTTGAAATATATTTCTCGGTTTCGGTCAACCCCGTTAGAGATACCGTGCCACGGTGTGACATCTCTAACGGGGTCAACTGAACATTTCTGAAAAATTCAATTGCAGTTTTTATTGACATTTCAGTAATTTCTGAGATATTTTTTTCACCGAAGGTAACTGCAATCACTTCCTCTTTTAGGCGATGACCTCTGCATTTTTCACAGATTTTTGAACGGATAAATTTTGTAAAAATTTCTTCACGGACATATTCCGACTCTGTTTCTTTGTATCTCCGCTCCAAATTTCCAATAACACCCTCAAATTCATCATCGCCATGCAAAAGATATTTTTGGTTTTCGAGAGAAAGTTTTTTGAAAGGAATATTGAGGGAAAAATTATGCCGGCGGGCAACACCGCTTAAAAGCGAAAAATAATAATTTGACCAAGCACCTGACCAGCGATGCCTCTTTGTCCCGCTATGCGGGATCGGTTTTGACCACGGAAGAATTGCACCGTCATGGACGGACAGATTTTTATCCGGCACCACAAGTCCCTCATCAATATCCAATTTTGTGCCAAGACCGTCGCATGTAGAACACGCACCATATGGGGTATTGAAAGAAAAAAACCTTGACGAAATTTCAGGAATATTTATTCCGCAATTTGTGCAAGAGTGATGCTCGGAAAAGACCATTTCTTGTGTGTAGTTGCTTGATTTATCAAGCTCCTTGGCATTTTTATCAAGCCCAATAAATTGGGCAACTACTGTGCCGTTGGAAAGTTTGAGGGCTGTCTCTACGGATTCGGCAAGACGGGATTTTATTCCAGACGAGATTTCCAATCGGTCAACTACAACAGAAATATCATGTTTTTTGTATTTTTCTAATTTTGGTGGATGTTCAAGTTCCCAAATTTTGCCGTCAATCTTTGCTCTGATAAAACCCTTTTGTAAAATATTTTTAAAAAGTTCATTGTATTCGCCTTTTCTTCCCTGAACGACAGGCGATAAAATAATTATGCTCGTGCCCAACGGCTGTTTCATCAGTTCAGAAACAATTTGCTGTGCCGACTGCGGTTTTATTTCTCTCTTACATTTTGGACAGTGCGGAATGCCGACACTGGCAAAAAGAAGCCGCAAATAATCATAAATTTCGGTAACCGTGCCGACGGTAGAACGAGGATTCCGCGAAATTGCTTTCTGCTGAATTGCAATGGCTGGCGATAAACCGGAAATGTAATCAACATCCGGCTTTTCCATCTGCTCCAAAAACTGCCGAGCATATGCAGAAAGCGATTCAACATACCGCCGTTGACCTTCCGCATAAATCGTATCAAACGCAAGCGACGACTTCCCGCTTCCCGATAGTCCCGTAATAACAACAAGTTTATTCCTCGGGATTTCAAGGTCTATATTTTTTAGGTTATGCTGCCTGGCACCTTTAATAATAATTTTTTCTGATATAAAAAAAGGGACAGGTCCTTTTTTTTCTTCTTTTTTCATTTTTTAGGTCTACCTTTGTGGGACCAAAGCGGTTTTAATCCTTCTTTTTTAAGCCCGTCCATAAATTCTTTACTCCCGTAGACACCACTTTTGAAAAATCTGTTTGATTTTCTTTTTTCTTTATACCCATCTGCAATAAATCAGAAAAAAGGACCTGTCCCTTTTCTTTTACAAAATCAACATAGCATCACCGTAAGAAGCAAACCGATAATTATTTTTTTTTGCTTCTTCATATGCCCTGAAAATCAAATCCCGGCCAGCAAACGCACACGCAAGCATAAGTAGTGTCGTTTGCGGAAGATGAAAATTTGTAATCAGTGCGTCAACATTTTTGAATTTATAACCGGGATAAATGAACATATCTGTTGCCCCTTTTTTTGGTATAACTTTTTTATCGTCCGATACTGTTTCAAGAACTCTTACCGATGTTGTACCGACCACTATTTTTCTTTTTGCAAAATTGATTATATCCGCTGAAGATTTTTCTATTTCAAAATACTCTTCACCCATTTTATGTTCCAATATATTTTCACATCTTATCGGCGAAAATGTCGCCCATGAAATGTGAAGAAGAACCTCCGCAATTTTTACATTTTTATTTTTTAATTTTTGGATAATTTCATCGGTAAAATGCAACCCGGCGGTAGGAGCAGCAATAGAGCCGCACTCTTTTGCATAAATTGTCTGATATCTTTCAGTATCCGAGGAAATTAAATCCCTTTTTATGTACGGTGGAAGCGGAATTTTGCCGTATTTTTTAAGAATTATATCTATTTCATCGGAAAATTTCAATTTCACTGTGCAATGTTCAATTGAAACTACTTCACAAAAATCCTGCCCTTGCGGGAAAAATATGCGATCGTCTGCCTTAAGATTCTTTAGCGGTTTGACGATTGCAGAAACTGTCCCACTTGCGAGATTGGCACTATATCCGAGTATTAAAATTTCTATTTTTCCACCGGTTTCTTTATATCCTATAAGTCGGGCAGGTATGACTTTTGTTTTGTTGACAACCAAAACATCCCCGTTGGCAAAATAATTGACAACATCCAGAAAAATTTTATGTTCTATTTTCCCGGTATCCCTGTGAAGCACAAGAAGTTTTGACTCGTCCCTTTTTTCACAAGGAAATTTTGCTATAAACTCTTTCGGCAAATCATAATCAAAATCTGAAAGTTTAAGTTCTTTCATTTATTATTGAAAAACACGAGATTAGGAAAATGGAGATTAGGATATTAGGGTAAAACCCTGGGGATAGCAATCCCACCACTACAAACTCCAAACTATTCTTTCTTAACTATTTCGGTGCCGCGGTAATAATGTTTAAGGATTTTTTTATAATCCCAGCCGTCCTCCGCCATACCTTTTGCACCCCACTGGCACATCCCGACTCCGTGCCCCCAACCGTGACCTCTGAAATATGCCACGCCGTTTTTTATCCTAACTGTCCAATTTGTGCTTCTAATGATATTTGGATTCATCGCCATTCTGAATCTGTTTGAACGGAGCCAGAGTTCGCCTTTTGAGTGTTCAATCAAAATTTCTTTTATCCTGCCTGACAAAGTGTGCTCTACCGTTTTTATTTTTTGGATATCACCAACTTTATAACCCGCAGAACGCAAATTATATCCGACGGTTTTTAATAAAATTGAAGCCGACCAATTATACCATTTATCTTTCTCGCAAAAACCGCATTTAACACCCGTAAGATATTCCGAATTCGTCGTCTTTCCCGACTGACGGCTGTCGGGCATGGAATCATTCCATACATTTCGGACATCCTCCGTTCTTCCACCGCAACTTGAATGATAAAGTGCGTTCACTATAACTCCTTTGTATTTGAGAACCTCTCCCGCCGTATCGTGTACTGCCTTATTGCTTCTTTCATCTTCGGAATCAAAACCACCATAAACCTGGCAATGCGTTCCCGCACATAAATCAAAACCGTTATTACCATGCTTACCAAGATTTTTAATCGCGAATGTTCTTGCAACAACTGCCTGCGCTTTTAATGATTCCACCGACCAGTTCGGCGATACCTCTTTTGTCATTATTCCGCAAACATATTCTTCTATCCCAAGTTCATTTATGACAGTAAGTTTTCTCTTACCGTTAATTTTTAGGATTATATTTCCTCTGAATTTTTTGCCATCAACGGTAATTTTTTTGTCGCTTTTTCGTGGAATTATTTTGATGTCGTTAGAAAATTGTTTTTTACCGAAAACTATTTTTCGCAGAGATTTATCTGTTTTTACATGATAAATGTTATCGCCGGACATATTGATTTTTTCGTCCGTTTTCACATCAACAATTTCAAAATCATTTTTCGCACCGATTAATACTCCGTCAGTACTTTCAATAATTCCGATTTTTATTATGATTTCTTTTATCGGCTTGATTAGTTTTTCTTCGCTGACAACGGCAGGATGTAAAATGACAAGCGGCGGTCGTTTGGACGCCGCACAACCGGTGAAGATAGTGTAAAGTGTAAAGTGTAAAGCGTAAAGTAAATAATAAAAACCTATTTTTTTGAGATTAGCCATCTTTTTATCATCCTAATACCGGAGCGAGGGAAAAATTTCTATCCAAGCGAGGCAGAAATTTTATTCAGACCTTTGAGGAGCGACTTTTTCGTTCCAGGAGCGACGACAGAGCGAAGCCGACAGGGTGGTCGGATGAGCGTGTCTGAAAAAATTTACTGCCGAGCAATATTCAAAGAAATTTGCTTGCGAGCGACATTCACCATTGAGTATAAAAATTGCCGGCGGAATCAGTCCCGAAAACATTCAGTTGAACCTTTCCGTTTTCATAAAACCATCCGCCTAAACCGTCCTGTATTGACACCACACTATTGGATTTTGTCAAAAGTTCCTGCGGAATTTCGTTAAGATATTCATCAATAAGAGAACCGAGTTTATTCGGATATCTGCCCATTTTACTATTATAAATGTTTAGTGTCTCTTTCAAATACATCAGATTTCTATGAGTTACTTTTTCTCTCTCAAAAAGAATTTTTTTATAAATTATTTTTTGGAATCCGGAAAAAATTTCAGACCATTCGGAAAACGATAAATCAGTTATGGGCAAATAAACTACTATTTTACCACCGTATTTTTTCGGTGTAAAATCTACACTGACAGGTTTAGGAAATTTGAAGTAATTTTTCTCGGTCATTTTGGTAAAAATTTTGGATAAATCTGAAGCAAAACCCGAATGAGACGATGTCAACGGTTGCTTCTGAAATATGTAGGACTCCAATCTAATTCCTTTTTCAAATTTCACCGAAAACATTAGAGTTTCCACTTCATTTTTTATCAAACCAAACTTTTTTAGACTTATTTTTTGGGGCTTAATGTAGATATAATTAGGGGAATTAATTTTCATTATATTTTTTTTAAACTCAACATCATTGTTGATAGAATTATTGGTGGTATCTGCTGAAAAACCTATAACTCTTTTTATAATTCCGATATCATTTGACATAACGAATTTATTTTCCATTCGACACCAATACCTATTTTCATCCAATATGTTTATCGTCATCCCCTTGTATTCGTCAACCCCGCTCCTCCTTAAAAGCCCTCCAGAAAGGGCAGGGTCAACCCCTATTTTTGTTTTGTCCCGCGAAGCGGGACGCAAAGTGGGACTATTTAGTTGAGAAATCAACAAAAATTTTTTATCGTCAGGATTTTCCAACCATGCTGAAAATAAAATTTTTTTTCCGACAAAATTAAGTATATTTTTTTCGTTAAGTTCAAAACCGATAGTTTTCTGAATATCTTTTATGTCATTTGTAAATCCAAGCGTTTCTGACGGCATTTCTCTGAAAAACCACTTGGAAAAATCTTTGAAATGCACATAAAAATTTGTTTTTTTAAAGTCAGACCAGACAGAATCTAAATTATCAAATCTTACTATAACGGACACATCCGACGGCACAATTTTTTCATAACTTAATTCAACCGGCACAATTTTCCCTTTTTTACCGAGTAGGTTCGCCGTAGGCGAAGCACCTGGCGAATGAAACAAAAAATAAATCGCAACAGCACCTAAAACGGTTAAAAATATAAAAAGTAATTTTGTTTTTTTATTCATTTTTTGTGATTATTTTTTACTAAACAAACAGCCGCAGTATTTCTGGGTGTAAAGACCCAGTTTTTTAAATTCATTAAGATTTTTATAAAAATCCCGCCGACCGTCGTAATAATAAAAATTCGCCCCAACTTCTTTTGCCACTTCCTCACCTGTTTTTTTCAGAATCTCATGATATTGATACGGACTTATTAAAAGTGTTGTAGAAAAAAAATCAGTTTTTAATTCTTTCGATTTTTGTGCGGTCTTTGTAAGACGCAGTCGGTAACACTCTGCACATCTTTTGTAATTCTTTTCGGCAAAATCCTTTCCGCCACAAAGATCGGCGGATCCGCCTCTGACGGAAATTCCTGATAACCACTGTTCGCTGTTATATTCATCAACGACTAAAGAGAATAATTTTTTTGCAACATTCAACCGTTTTTCATATTCCGATAATGGCTGTATGTTTGGATTATACCAGTAATACTTGATATTAAACCCATCGTTTAAGAATTTTGTCGTGGAAAATCCGCAGGGTCCGCAACAGTTATGAAGTAAAAGCGTTTTCATAGCAACTACGTTTTTTATAGGAGTTCTTGCTGTGATCTACGGTGGGAAATTCCTAAATGTTTATACGCAAGTTCAGTGACAATTCTTCCGCGAGAAGTTCTCGCCAGAAAACCTGCCTGAATAAGATATGGCTCATACACATCGGTAACAGTGTCCGTCTCTTCAGAAATTGCAACCGCGATTGTTTCTACACCGACGGGCCCGCCTGAAAATTTTTCAATAATGGTAAATAAAATTTTTCTATCTGTATCATCCAACCCATCCGAATCAATTCCGAGCGATTTCAAAGATAATTCGGCAAGTTCTTCCGTAACTACACCCTGCGTTTTCATATCGGCAAAATCACGAATCCGTCTTAAAAGTCGGTTGGCAATTCTTGGCGTACCACGGCTTCTTTTTGCGATAAGTTCAACACCGTTTCTATCAAATTTAATGTTAAGGATTTTGGCAGAACGGACTAAAATATCTTTGAGATTATCAACTGAGTAAAAATCAATGTGGGCTGAAATTCCGAATCTTTCTCTTAACGGAGAGGTTAAAAGTCCCGCACGAGTGGTCGCACCAATGAGAGTGAACTTCGGAATATCAAGTTTTATCGTTTTTGCCGATGGACCTTGCCCTATTATAATGTCAAGTTTGAAGTCCTCCATAACAGGATAAAGTGATTCTTCAACCACTCTGTTAAGACGGTGAATTTCGTCAATAAAAAAAACATCACCGTAAGAAAGATTGGTAAGAATTGCGGCAAGATCACCGACTTTTTCCATAACCGGACCAGATGTGGATTTTATGTTGACTCCCATCTCGTGTGCTATGATATTGGCAAGTGTTGTTTTACCAAGACCGGGAGGCGAATAAAAAAGACAGTGGTCGAGCGGCTCTTTCCTCTTTTTTGCGGCGGCAACAAAAATTTTCAGGTTTTCTTTTAACTTTTCCTGCCCTACAAATTCATCTAATGACTGCGGCCGCAGGGTATAGTCAATTTTTTCTTCCTCGTCGGTAGCACTTCTTGAAACAATCCTTTCTTCTAATTCATCCATAGTTTTTGTTATGTGTAGTGTAGCCCTTTATGGGCGTGTTGGACGGGGACAAGCCCTACACTGAAAAATTGTCGTATTTTTTTGGTAGTCGGATTTTCTATCACTCCTTTTTCCGTAATAATTGCGGTTATTAAATTGTTAGGTGTAACATCAAATACAGGATGAAGTGCTTTAACACCAACGGGAGATATTCTATATCCTTTGATAAAAGTAACTTCGTCGGAATTTCTGTATTCAATTTTTATTTTTTTACCGTCGGCAATTTTTAAGTCAAAACTTGAAGTAGGTGCGGCAACATAAAACGGTATTTTGTTGTATTTGCACAAAACGGCAAGTGTATAAGTTCCTATTTTGTTTGCCGTATCGCCGTTAGCAGCAATTCTGTCTGCTCCGACGATAACTCCATCAATTATGCTCGTTGAGATGAAATATCCTGCCATATTATCGGTTATCAAAACACACGGAATTTTTTCTTGTAAAAGTTCCCAAGTCGTCAATCGTGCCCCTTGTAAGTAAGGCCTTGTTTCATCAACATAAACAATTTTTATTTTCCCTTGTTTGTTCGCAGTCCTTATAACACCTAAAGCAGTTCCCCATCCAGCAGTCGCTAAAGCACCTGCATTGCAATGGGTAAGAATGGTTGAGTTTTTTTTGATGAGTTTTGCTCCGTTTTCGCCTATTTTTTTATTGATTAAAATATCATCATCATAAATTTTTTCTGCTTCTTTTCTGATTCTTTCCTGTAACTCATCAAGTCGTGAACTCGTGAACTCGTGAACGACTTTATTTATTTTGTTCACTGCCCAAAAAAGATTTACCGCTGTTGGCCTTGCACAAACTAAAATACCGGCTACATTAGTAAGATGATTTTTTAATTCAGACATATCCTTGAATCTTTTTTCACAGGTCGCAAGATACATTCCATAACCCGCTGCAACACCTATTGCAGGAGCCCCCCGAACAGCCATATCTTTAATGCAGTGATAAACATCTTTGTAGTTTTTACAGTCAATATAAAAAATTTTAGACGGTAAAAGCCGTTGATCTAAAATTTTCAAAACATTTTTTTCTAAATATAGTGTCTCAACCATTTGATAATTCCTCTGATCTTTTTGCTGCTGCAAAAATTGCTTTCTCAAAAATTTTTCCAAATTTTTCTCCCAGCAAAACCTTAAATGCTGCCTCTGTTGTACCACCCTTTGATGTCACTTTCTGTCTTAAAATTTCAGGTTCAGCATCTGATAAAACCAGCATTTTAGAAGCACCAAACAAGGTTTGATAGACAAGTTTTTTTGAAACATCTTTTGTTAGTCCGAGTTTTTCAGCAGTGTACCGCATAATCTCTGCGATATAAAAAATATAGGCAGGCCCACTACCAGAGACAGATGTAACCGCATCCATATTTTTTTCGGCAACGACAACTACCATTCCGCAACCAGGTAGGTTCGCCTTTGGCGAAGAACTTAAAAGTTTTTTTACAAATCGGACATCCGTTTTTTTGGAATATCTACCGGCCGTAATAGCAATAGCACCCTCGCCAAATAACACAGGTATATTTGGCATAACCCTCACGATAGAAACCTTTTTCTGTTTCAGATATTTTTCTATTTTTGATGTTTTTATACCGGCGGCAACAGATATTAAAAACCTGTGCTGACAAAAGTCAGCATCAAAATTATCTTTGATTTCTTCAAGAACACCTTCAATTTGATACGGTTTAACGGCAAGAAAAATTATATCAGAATATTTTACCACATCTGAATTTGAATAACACTTGATAACTTTATACTTCTTGCAAATATAATTTAACCGTTTTTTGCTCACATCGGAAATAAAAATATTTTCGGATATAATACCGCTTTTTATAATCCCAGAAATTATGGCTTCCGCTATGTTTCCTGCACCTATAAAACCAATTTTTTTATTTAGTGCGTCTTTCACCTTTTCGCCTTTCAATTTTTCTCCTTTCGTCTTTTTTTCTTCGTTCGCTTACTCGCCTATCTCTATAACTACGGGTATATGCATAGTCCTTCTTTCTTCCTTGCGCCTTTGTTCAGCACGACGCAACCATAATCGCCTGTCAATCCCAATTCTTTTGCTCATATTCTATCCCCGAAAATTCCTGTTCCGATACGCACCATATTAGAACCCTCTTCAATAGCAACCTCAAAATCATTTGTCATTCCCATGGACAGATACGACAGAGAGAAGAGAGAAGAGAGAAGAGAGAAGTACTTGTATGCACGGCGAAAATACGGACGGGCTAATTCCGGATTATCAAAATAAGGGGCAATCGTCATTAAACCTGTGATTTTTACATTTTTGAATTCCCGTGCTTTATCTAAAAATGTTTTTAATTCGGACGGATCTAACCCATATTTTGTGTCCTCCTCTGAAATTTTTATTTCCACAAAACATTCCTGAATTTTTTTAATTTTTTCTGCCTGCTTGTTTATCTCTTCCAATAAATGAACACTATCAACCGATTGAATCAAGTCAAACAACTCAACTGCTTTTTTTACTTTGTTCGTCTGTAAATGTCCAATCATATGCAAATTAAATTTGTAATTTGTAATTTGTAATTTGTAATTTTTTTCTTCTGCTTCATGGATGCGGCTTTCACTGATGTCCGTTATACCACAACTTATCGCTTCTCTTATTTCATTAACCGAAACCGTTTTGGCAACAGCGACAAGTTTTACATCGTTTTTTTGACCGACTTTGTTTTTAATACTCTCAATTCTTTCAAGAATAATTTTTATATTATCACAAATCATAAGACACAAGAAAATTTCGTGACCAAGTCAAAGACATTTACCACGGAGTGCACGGAAGAAAGACAGAATTAAGTGGTAAGTGGTAAGTGATAAGTGGTAAGGATTAAGAAAAGGCAAAAAAAACTTAATTCTTATAACTTATAACTTAATCCTGCCCTTCTTAATCCTTAATCCTTAATCCTGACTTCTTAATCCTGATTCAAGTAGTTCTCCGTGTTCTCCATGGCAATGTTTTTTATACTTTTCTATACGCCAAGTTAGTCGCCCAATAAATTGGGCAACTACAAGACAACGGACTTTACATTTTTTCTGGAGCAGAAACTCCGAGAATACCCAAGCCGTCTTTTATTATATTTTTTACCGCCTGACACATTGTAAGACGGACATTGGTTAAATCAGTATTTTCCGTTATCACCCTGTTTCTATTATAGTAAGAATGGAAGCAAGATGCAACATCCTGTAAATATTTTGTTATGTAATGCGGTGCGTAATCCCGCGCGGCGATTTCCAGCAAATCATCAAAATACAAAACTTTTCTTATTAATTCCCTCTCTTCTTTTAATTTAAGATGTTCCAATCTTCCATCTTCCATCTTCTTCGCCACAGGCGAACCTACTCGGCATCTTCCATCCTGCTTTTCCGCTTCTTTGAATACAGAGCAAATTCTTGCGTGTGCATACTGAACATAAAAAACCGGGTTTTCCGGCGCCTGCTTTTTTGCCAAATCCAAATCAAAATCCAAATGGCTTTCAGAGTTTCTCATCAAAAGAAAAAATCTTGTCGCATCAACACCAACCTCGTCAATAACTTCTTTAAGAGTGATAAATTCCCCCGCCCGTGTTGACATATTTTTTTTCTTCCCGTCTTTAATTATATTGACAAGTTGATATAAAATTATTTTCAGTTTTTTTTCGTCGCAATCAACCGCCTTAACGGCGCCTTTCATCCTTTCCACATAACCGTGGTGGTCCGCTCCCCAGATGTCTATGTACTCGTCAAAATTTCTCTGATATTTATTGAAATGATAGGCGATGTCCGACGCAAGGTATGTTTTCCTTCTGTCCTCGCGGATAAGCACTCTGTCTTTGTCATCGGAAAAATCGGTTGACTTAAACCAAACAGCGCCGTCTTTTTGATATGCAAGATTTTTTTCTTCCAGTTTTTGAATTATCTTATCAACCCAGCCATTCCTTAAATGCCCTTCAGGAAGGGCTGGGTCAACTTCATTATTCACGTAAAGTGATGACTCCCGAAACCAACTATTGAAATGGACTCCGAATCTTTCTAAGTCATTTTTTATCCATTCAAGAATTTTGTTTATTGTATATTCTTTGTAATCTGTAATTTGTAATTTGTAATCTGTAATTTCCTTCGCTATATCCTCAATATATTTTCCTTTATATCCATTTTCAGGGAGTGGTTTTCTGGAAATATACGACAGCACGGATTCCACAAGAATTTCCATCTGATTCCCAACATCATTTATGTAATATTCTCTCTCGACATCTGCACCCAAAAACTCAAAAAGCCGTGCGAGCGAATCGCCATATACAGCACCGCGACCATGCCCGATATGCAACGGTCCTGTGGGATTAGCCGATACAAACTCCATAAGAATTTTTTTGCCATTCAATATACCAGAACGGGAAGTAAGTTTCGGTAAGGAAAGCAAGAATTTGATAAGATTGCTATGAATGTAATTATCTGTAAAAACTATATTTATAAACCCCGACTGGAATTTTGCATCAGCAACAATTTCTTCTTTTTTTATTTTTTCAATTATTTCCTCAACAATTTCTAACGGAGATTTTTTAAGAATTTTTGAAAGTAAAATTGCGATATTGGTGGAAACATCCGCATCAATAACAGGAGGCGGAATTTCAACTGAATATTTCAAATTATCAGCGATTTTCAACTCGTCTAAAACTTTTTCAATTATTTTTCTTGTTTCTTTTAACATTTTTTTAACCCGGATTTAGTTTTACCACGGAGATCACGGAACACACGGAATTTATTTTATTCTTCGTACTCTTTTCCGTGTACTCCGTGGCTTAATGATAATTTTTTTTGCCAATCCCCAGTTACTTTCAAGGTTGTAAAATTTTCTTAAATCGGTATGAAATATATGAACAACAAGCCCACCGTAATCAAGAACCGCCCATTTAGTTCTATTTTTTATCTCTTTTTTGTACGGTGGAATAGGCAGTTTTTCTTCAAGTTCCGAAAAAAGCGTCTTTATGTGAGTGTCCGAAGTTCCACTCGCTATAACAAGATAATCGGTAAAATCTGAAATTTTTTTGACATCCAAAATAATTATATCTTTGCCCTTTTTCCCACTAATTAATTCAGCAGACCGTTTTGCCATTTTTCTGAAATCTATTTTTTGCCCCATATATTTTTAAGTCCCCCCCAATCACGACCTATAATAACAGTAACATCTACTCCTCGCGAGCCGTCAATTTTTGTTATAATTTCTTTTGCACCTATAACATCCGCAATCTGCTGTGCTTTTGAAAGCGTGCCCATTCTGTCTATAACAAGTGTTTTTTCATATTTAGAATTCGGTTCATAATTTCCGATTTTTATAACATCAAAATTGTTTTTTGTGAGGGCACGACGCATTTGTCCTGCAAGTTTCGTTTTACCAGATGCGTTGAATATCTCAACGACAATACTTGAATATGTCGGAAATTTTTCCATATCGTTAACGCAACCGGTTTTAGCTAATTCTACTGATTTTCGAATCGCAGAGGAGTCAGGAAGCCACACACCTCTTGACGGAGCACCTGGAAGCGACTGCAAACGAACATTTTTTGAAAGATTAAAATTTTTTAATTCATAAATAACCGTCATTATATCCCAGACAGAAATGTTCGTGTGAATATTATTGTAAAGTATTTTTACGATTTTCGGGAAATTCATAATTACTCTCGGCTCTTTTACCCTGTTCATAACCTCGCGTACAAACCCCTGCTGTCGCAAAATCCTGTCCAAATCTGCACGGTCGCCGGTTCTGTATCTTATGTATTCCAATGCCTTTTGTCCGTTCAGCAAATACGTACCCGTTGAAAAATGTATATGAAGTTTGCCCCAGTTATCATCGTAATTCATCGGCTGGCTAATTTCAACTTGGACACCGCCCAAAACATCAATAAGGTTCCTGAAACCGCTGTAATCAACTTGAGCATAAAATTGTATATCAGTCCCAAGAATTTTCTGCAGTTCATTTCTTACACTTTCGGATGCAGCATGATGACTTTTGGTTTTTTTATATGTGTACGCATAGAGTTGATTTATTTTTCTTATTGCTACTCCTTCAACCGAAATTTTTGTATCCCGTGGAATTGAAATAATATCTAAAAATCTTTTTTTCGGATTATAGGACAGAAAAATAATCACATCTGAGTGCTTGGCATAGTCAACATCATCTGTGCCAATAATAATTCCATTAACGCGACAGCCGGAAATAAGATTTAATGTAAGCGTATTAAATAGGGTAACCATTATCGTGATAAAAAAAATTATTCCAAAAAAAATTATGTATTTTTTCATTTCGATTTTTTCAATAGATTGTTGTAAAGAAAAACGCTTTCATGCGATAGCGGTTTTTTTTCATCAAGCACATATTTGATTTTTGTTGAAAGTGCTAATATCGTAGCCCCGTCCAAATCTTTGAATGCAAGTTTTCTTATTTTTTTCGCTTCCGGAAATTTTCTTGACGGCTCAGACATATCGGCAATGTAAATTATTTTGGAAAAACTATCCATTTGCCTGTGACCAAAAGTATGATACTTTATAGCGTTAAGTATTTGTTTGTCTTTTATTCTGAATTTTGTTCTTGCAACTTTTTCCGCCAAAATAGAGTGATTGTTTTTATGCTCTTCCGAATGGACCCCTTGGGGGGATTTTTTTTGGCAATCATGCAGCAGTGCAGCAATTTTTATTTTTGAGATATTTTTTAATTTATAATGTTTTGCCAATTTTATAGCAAGATTTGTTATATTTAAGGTATGAATATATTTTTGCCGTGTCAGATTTTCTGCAAGATATTTTTTTATATCACTTATAGAGTTCATTTTTGATAATGTACTTCTCAATTACCGTCGGAACAAGTCCTTTAATAGAAAAAATTTTTTTTACTTTTTCGCGAATGTCGGTTGACGAAGTATCTGCAACGACTCCTTCAAGTTTTATAAAGTTTTTTCTTATCTTCGTCTTATATCCGTTTCTTTCAGCAAAAACAATTTTACTTATCTGCATAATCTCCTTTACATTTTTCCAGTTTTTCAAATCACTTGCAGAATCAGAACCTATAATGAAAAAAAGTTCTGCTTTCGGATATTTTTTATGAAAATATTTTAATGTTTGATATGTGTAAATCCTTTTTTTTAATTTAAGTTCAAAATCAGATATTAAAAATTTTGGGGCGTTTTTGAGAACTAATTGCAACATTTTTTTTCTATGGGATGCATCTGATAATTTCCTGAATTTATGGGGTGGTAAAAATGCCGGAACAAAAAATAAAAAATCAAGATTTAGTTGCTCTATCGCCTTTTGGGCTAATTTTAGATGTCCTTTATGAACAGGGTCAAAACTTCCACCAAATATGCCTATTTTTAACATCGGTTCATGTGTTCATGTGTTCACGCATCAACACATCAACTCGTGAACTCGTGAACGCCTTTGCTTTTCCGTGAACACCTTTGCCTTTTATTCCCTTACTTGTCCGTTCCCGTGAACTACAAATTTGTATGATGTGAGTTCTCTTAATCCCATAGGACCCCTGGCGTGCATTTTTTGAGTAGAAATTCCGATTTCCGCCCCCATTCCGAATTCACCGCCATCGGTAAATCTTGTTGAGGCATTGTGATACACGGCAGCGGAATCTACCTCTTCTAAGAATTTTTTTGCAACCTTTTTATTTTCTGTAATAATTGCATCTGAATGATGCGAACCGTATTTTTCTATATGTGTAATTGCTTCGTCTATGGAAGAAACCATTTTCACCGACAATATCAAATCAAGATACTCCGCGTACCAGTCCTTTTCCGTCGCAGATTTTATCCGCCAAAGGCGGGCAATCTTTTTTGTTTCCTTGCATCCGCGAATCTCAACACCCGCTTTTTTATACTCGGCAATTATCTTTGGTAAAAATTTTTCGGCAATATCTTTATGAACTAAAAGCGTTTCCATCGCATTGCAGACACCGGGTCTTTGAACCTTTGCGTTGAACGAAATTTTTATTGCTTTTTCCATATCGGCATATTTATCGACATAGACATTACACACACCTTTGCCATGAGCGATTACCGGAATCGACGAGTTTTCTTTGATATATTTTATAAGTTCCTCGCCGCCGCGTGGAATTATGCAGTCAATATAGTCGGAAAGCATTATCATTTCCGAAATAATAATTCTATCCGTATTATCAACAAACTCAACGCTTCCATTAGGAATACCGGACGAATAAGCACTTTCACAAATTATTTTTGACAGAATTTTATTTGAGTTAATCGCTTCGCTTCCACCTCGTAAAATTGTGCAGTTGCCGGACTTCAAACACAACCCAACAGAATCAACCGTCACATTGGGGCGAGATTCGTAGATAATTCCTATAACGCCCAATGGCACACGGATTTTTTCTATTTCTAATCCGTTGGGTCTTTTGATTTTTTCAATAACTTCGCCTATTGGATCGGGCAGTTTCGCTATATTTTTTAAACCATCGGCCATTGAAACAATCCGCTTTTCGTTAAGTTTAAGACGGTCAATCAGAGCAGATATTAGTTTTTGTTTTTTGGCATTTTGGACATCTTTTTGATTTTCGAAAATTATTTCATCGGAGTTTTTCAGAATGTTTTCTGCGATTTTCAGAAGTGCCAAATTTTTTATAGCAGTAGGAAGTAACCCAAGTTTTTTGGAAGCATTTTTTGCCCTTTCTGCTTTCTCAATAATATAGTTTTTGGTATTATTCATATTTTATACAACGATTCAACAAAACATGGCGAATAGCAATTCGCCAAATACTTTTCAGGTAATCATGTTATTCTTTTTAATAAGGACGCAGATTTTCGCAGAAAAATCAGGATTTACAATTTTATATACTTCCGGAAAATTTGTCTTCCCAGAAATAACCGGAATTAAGTCCCGCAATGACTGATTAAAAATCCCAATTGCCCAATTTTCTCTGTTAACAATTCTAAAAATAAAATCAACTTCATCCGGTTTCCAAGTTGTCGATGTGTTGTTTGTTACTCCGAATGCAATACCAATAAGTATTTTATGAACATTGTCATTTTGGTCTATCACTTTTGCAACTATAAGCGTTTCCTTCAACGCTTTTTGAAGTTTTTTATCAGTTTTATAACGCAAAATTTTGTTCGTATCTTTTTCAACACTTGCTTGATTAAACATTCCTTTACTTTCATTCAAAATGACATCAATATTTTTATTTTTCTCTGGTGGTAAAGCAATAATATCAGGATATTCTCGTGGTTGTGCTTTTCCTAAATCGGGGTCTGGTAAAATTGCACCACCACCCTGTGAACCAGGATAGCTAATTGATACTATTCGGAATTTGTTAGGGATTAAAACTCGGTGTACTATTGCATATGTAACTTCATCTTCATCAGCTTCCATTTCAATTTTTTCAGTGGGGGTAGTGGAAACATAATTATTGAACCCAAAATAATTTTTCATCAAGGAAATAAAATCACTATTAGTTTTTCCTAAAAGTTTATATCTATCCCAATATAGTTTTATTCCATTATGGTTTAAATATAGTCCATCAAGAAAATATGCAATTGTCATTACCACTTTGTTTTCCGAAATTTTATTTTTATATTTTTCCAAAACGGGTTGAAAATTTATCTCTGCATTTAGTGTTTTTGCAGATGATACAACTTCTTTTAATTCATCAGCAAACCATTTCGGAATACCTCCTCCATCTTTTTCTATTGCTGCTTTCAGTTTTAATTTAAGCTGCTTTAAATTTTTCAATTCACTTTTTAGAATATTTTTTCCTCTTTCTCTTACAAGTGCGTAAATGCCAAAGATTTTATAAGAGTTGAAATAAACAAATGAAATGAATGTTAAAATTCCTCTGTCAGGATCCATTGCGTGTGAAAAGCGATTGATTTTTGCACCAATCCAGTTTTTGTCAACGAAATACCTCAACTTATTTCTATTCTCGTTTCTTTCTTCTCTTTCTTTCCAAGTTTTTAAAAGGTCTTCCGAGCCAGTTGCTTTATCAACTTTTTCACGAAACATTAGATATGTGTTCATTTTCTTAAGTAATACAATGGAATTCTTAAACCAATTTTCAGATGAGTCAATAAAACTTTTTACAGCCAATTGTATAGTATCTTTAAGAATCGGTATAAAAGGAGGGCAACCGAGCAAATTACTACTTCTACTAAGATTGTAAATACTTTCATCTTCAGTTTTCCAATCAGCAATAATAAATCCTTCGTAGTTGAAATTATCTATTAGAATTTTTGGAGTAGAATACGGATTGTATTCAGCTCCCCCAAAAATCTTTTCGGATTTTTTGTGTCCTGATACTTTGATGTAATACATATCAGCAAGATAAGCGGCAACTGCCCCATAAGTCCTTTGTAATTCATGGTCTTCTGTGGTTACTGCTTCAGTAAATTCAATTAAAACTAAAGGATGTTCTTTGGTTTCATTTACGGCAGTAATCAAAATGTCCGGGGTGGTTAACGACTGAATTGCAAAGAGAACACCTTTGGGTAATTGTTCAGGTTTGCGTGGTCGTTTTATTAATTTGACAGGGATATTTCGATTAAGAACAATTTCATCAATAATGGGCTTGATGTAATTATACCCTTGCTCTAAACATTCGTAGTAGATTCTTATTTCCATTATTGTTTTTGTAAAATTATCAGATGTTCCTTCTTACCTTTTTGAGCAAAAGTCGGATTAAAAATTTTTGAATGATTTGATAAATCGGAAGATAAAATTTCATTAACCCTGAAACCAGTGCTTGGAGCAAAATCCGATATTTCCTTTTCAATTTTTATCAGTTCTTTTTTTATCACGCTGTCTCCAATTACAATGAATGCAAGGTGGCTGGGTTTTAATACTCGTTGCATTTCTATAAAACATTTTATTAAATCGTTATTCCACTTTTCAGGGTTCTCTTTTAAGCTTGAATACTCTCGCCTTGAACCAATTTCATTATTCTGTGCAAACTTAACATCTAAATCAAGCCAGAGTTTTCTGAATTTATGATATAAATAATAATCGTAACTGTTAGCGTAGGGTGGAGAAGTAATAATTAAGTCAACTGTATTATCAGAAATGAAATCTAGGTTTCTACTATCAGCATTAAATATTTGTAATTCTGTTTTGTCATTAATGAGTTTTGAATACTCCATCGTTCTGGAATTGTATTCTTTTGCTTTTTTACAAAATTGTTCAAGCGTATATCCATTTTGAATGTTCTTGTCAATTGCTGCAAATCTTGTGTCGCTATCCTGATTTGACACACGAACAATAATTGATGACAAAACAATTTTTAAAAAATCCTGAATATCATTATTTTTGATTAAATTTATTTCGTTAAGTAAAAATGTAATTTCTTCTGATACATTTTTCTGGAACCAGTGTTCTAACCCTTTAATTTCTTTTATTTTTATTTTGGGTCTGTTGCTGAATTTCCATTTGATAACTTCATTCTCTAGTTTATCAACAAATTTTTTTATCATATTGAATTGTTTTTGCGATAGAGGTGTTGCCTTCACTTTTGAAAGTAGAGTTGACAGTCCATTCACATCCACTCCGATTGCATTAACTCCGAAAATCCTTGCTTCAATAAGTGTAGTTCCAGAACCACAAAACGGGTCAAGAATTGTCTGCCCTTTCACTGCATACCGTTCTAAAATTCTTTTGGGAAGTTGCGGTGGAAATTTTGCCGGATATGGATGCAGTGAGTGTGTGAGATACGAAGTATCCTCACCTTCAAAATTAAATTCTATTTCTCGTGCTGATTTAATCATAATTTCGGTTTTCTAAATACTACAATAAATGAACAATTTTGATTTACATAAAATACCGAAGGATAGCCAAGTAACACCAAACGCCTTTGTCCTGTTTGGTCCCAAATGATTAAATCCTGATAGAGCCAACCTACCTCTTGTCCTATCGTTGCTAAATCAGAGTGAAAGGGTATGTACGGAATTTTGTTTTTGGTATCTCGGTAATCCTTTACAACCCAACAAGAGTAACCACCAGGTTTTGTAACCTCTAAATTGTCCTTGAGAATTTCTTTGATGCCTTTCAAAAAATCTTTGTAAGGCAAATTTCCAAAGTCGTGCTCGTTGTCGCTGTATGGTTTTACCGTGCTATTATTTTCATGCGTAATAATTGATGTTTTGTGTGTTGTTGTCCTATCCTCAACAGATTTCCTTATGAAGTCCGCATATGGCGGTGATGTTACAGTAACCTGGATTTTATCTTTGCGAATATGCTTTAGTAAGTTACGACAGTCGTCATTTATAATTTTATAAACTTTATCATTTGCGAAAAGTCCTTGCACATCATTAAGCCACTGCTGTGCAATGTTTGAAAACTTTGGATTAAGTTCAATTCCTACTCCGTGTCTACCGTGTGCTTGTGCTGCAATAATTGTAGAGCCAATTCCGAGAAATGGGTCAAATACTGCGTCTCCTTCTGCTGAATACATTTTGATTAATCGTTCTGCAAGTTTTATAGGATAAACTGCTCCGTGTTCAAGTTGGTATTTGTTTCTTGGTGACGATAAGTCATTCCAAACAGGATTTAAAATTTCATTTTCGTTAATAACATTTTTAGAAAGCAAAGCCCACTCTCTCGGTGTCAAGTTGTTGAAACCGAGTTTTGATTTCTTTTCTTCTTTTTCAATTTCGCGTTTTACTAAATATTTTTCTTCTGGTTCTGCAACACATAATCCATTTACAAATATTTTCTTGTTTTTACTTCTTAATTTATTCTTTTGTTTTTTCATTTTTTCCTTTAGAATGCAAAAACATTAATTTTCTAACCTAATTTATGAATTTTATACTGCTATTCTTTTATTGGAAAATCAACTTAAAAAAAAATCAGGACGCTTTACAGTAAACTACCCCCCATCCTTACGAAAATGGACTTCTTACCGAATGACAGTTAAAAAAGTTTTCCCGCTTGTATAAAAAAGTATTGCGATAGAAGAAACAAAAAAATTCCAAATATCTTTTTTATTTTTTGCGACAGTATTTCCGATTTAAAAATTGCATTTATGATGCCTGTAAAGGTTCCGGCAACAATTATAAGGGTGCCCAGTCCGATTGCATATGTGAAAAGGAGCGTTGCACCAAAAAGCAAATTTTGTTTCGTAGCAACATATGCGAGAATAATACCAAGAATTGCCGCAGTACAAGGCGCCGTTACAATCCCCGAAACAAGTCCGAGCACAAAAACAGGAAGAAGTCCTTTTGATTTTATTTTCGGCGAGTTAAAAGCAGGAAGCGGTATATTTATTACACCCATAAACCAAAGAGCCATTATTAAAATAACATTTCCGACGAAAACATAACTCCATGGATTTGACTGTATTGTTCCGAAAAGCATTCCGCTGAATGATGCAATAACTCCAAGTATCGTGAAGGTTACAGCCATTCCCGCTACATAAACAAGTGAAATAAAAAAAGCATAAAGACGGGATTGGACATGTAAAGCACCGATGTAGCCGACGATTATTGGTATTACAGGATAAACGCATGGGGTAAAACCTGTAATTATTCCTGCAATCAAAACAAAAAAATATGTCAGAGGATTTCCGCCAGAAAGATTTTTGGAAACAATATTTATCAAATAATCCATTCTTTTACCGTCTGTTCTATTTTTTCTTTTGAGACGACTCCACTAAATCGTTTTACCTCTTTATCATTCTTAAAAAAAATAACAGTGGGAACACTCATCACACCGTTATCAATTGCCTTTTGAATATTTTCTGTAATATCAACGATTTCACTTTTTATTTTATCACGATATAATTCAATCACCGATTTGTATGCCAGTTCAACAGGACCGCAAAGTGAACAGGATTTGCTTTTGAACAAAATCACCGATACGAACATAAAAATTTATAATCCTGCTTCGTAAATGCGGTACTTTTTGTAGAGGGTAGCGCCCATTGCTTTTATGCCGTTGTTGATGAGGTCGTTGTCTTCAAGTGTCCATGAAAGTTCGCCACCTTCGGGGTAACCGTATTTTCTGCACGCTTGTAACATCTCATGGTAAAGTACCGCTTCAAGTCCTTTGCCTCTGAACTCTTTTTTCACACCCAAAGCCATCAAGCGAACAAGTTTTATTTTTCCTTTCCAGTATAAAAATTTGATTATCTCAATAGGTCCCATTTTGCCGTTTAATTTTTTCAAGACGAAATTATAGTCAGGCAGGGCAAGGGTTGCTGCAACTGGGACACCATTGATTTCCAAGAAATGAAAAATCCTTGGATCAACCATCGGTTTCAATCCCACTGCCATAAAATCAATTTCCTCATCGGTTAAAGGCACGAAACCCCAGTTTTTTTCCCATGCGGAATTATAAATGTCCTTGAAATATTGAACATCACGGGCAAAATTTTTCATATCAAGCTGGCGAACTTTTATGTTTTCTCTTTTTTTCACCATTTCAACTATTCTTTCAATTCTCGGCGGAGCGTCATTATGCGCAGAGCGAATCCATGCATATAAATCCTTCGTTTTTCTGAAACCGGATTTTTCAATTAAATCCATATAATACGGCGGATTGTATGTCATCATAATCACCGGCGGTGAATCAAATCCCTCAATCAGAAGCCCGTATTCGTCGTTTGCGGAAGGATTCGCGGGACCTTTTATTGTTTCCATCCCTTCGGCTTTCAGAAATTTTCTCACCTCATCTAAAATAGATTTTGCAACGGTTACATCGTCTATACAATCAAAAAACCCGAAGAACCCGCATTTCTCGTTGTGAACTTTTATGTGATTCTGGTCAATTATTGCAGCACAACGACCGGCGATTTTTCCGTTTTCCTCTGCCAAAAATATTTTTATTTTTGCATGTTTCCAGAATGGATTTTTTGCCGACAGCATTTTTTTTGCTTCGGAAATTAACGGCGGAACCCAGAATTTTCCGTAAGGAGAACCCTTGTACAACTGAAAAGGAAACTTAACAAACTCGTCTAACTTCTCGGGCAAATTGTAACTTTTAATTTCCACTGTTTTTACTCCCCATTTAATCGTGGAGCGAAGCCGCACCATATGCGAGAAGCAATCTAGTCGTTAATGTAGTGCGAGGATTTATCCTCGCTCAACAAAGCGAACCTAAAGGTTCGCACTACTTAATTCTTACCACTTACCACTTAATCCTGCCTTACTATCTCCACAATTTGTCCATCCAGTTTCTAAGTTGTTTGATGTTAAAAACATTGTAGTTAAATCTTCTCTTTTTTATCCACGGACGGTTGGTGTCTATAATTCCAAGTTCTCTTCCGGCAATTTCAAATGCTTCAAGCGTTCTGCCAAGATGCTCGTCAGTATGAGTTGCCATAATACTTACTCTGAGAAGTGCCCGTCCAGGAGGGGTAGCCGGTGAGACAATCGGGGTGGTAAAAATGCCGTATTCATAGAGTATCTTACACATTTGGAATGCTTTTTCGTCTTCTCCGATTATTACAGGTATTATCGGTGTTTCGCTTTTCCCAGTATCAAATCCAAGTGTACAAAATCCATCTCTCATTTTTTTAGTATTTTTCCAGAGACGTTTGATCCTGCCCGGATGTTTTTTTATAACTTTCAACGCGGAGCGAACGGAAGCAACATTGGAAGGACATAAACTTGCCGTGAATATAAGAATACGAGAGAGATGTTTTAGATAAAAAATTATATCCTCGTCGGCAGCAATAAAACCACCGGTTGAAGCCAAGGACTTTGAAAATGTTCCCATTATGATGTCAATCTCGTCGGTTAATCCGAAATGGTCGGCGGTGCCTTTTCCGGTCTTCCCCATCACACCAATACCGTGTGCATCGTCCACCATAACGCGGGCATTGTATTTTTTGGCAAGTGGAACAATTCCGGGGAGGTCGGCAATATCACCTTCCATGCTGTAGACACCATCAACGATTATCAGTTTGGCTTTTTCAACGCCGATGAATTTCAGCACCCTTTCCAAATCTTCCATATTGTTGTGTTTGAACTTTATCACTTTGCCGAAGGAAAGCCGGCAACCGTCAATTATTGAGGCATGGTCATATTCGTCAAGTATAATGTATTCGTGATGGCCAACAATAGCAGAGATAACACCGAAATTTGACTGCATACCGGTTGAAAAAAGAAGTGCTTTTTCCTTTCCGATAAACTCTGCTATTTCATTCTCAAGTTTTACATGTATATCAAGTGTTCCGTTGAGGAAACGAGAACCGACACAGCCAACACCATATTTTTGAACCGCACGAATTGCCGCTGCCTTCAGCCGCCAGTCGCTTGTAAGTCCAAGATAATTGTTTGAACCCATCATAATCAATTTTTTTCCGGCAACGGTTACTTCCGGGTCCTGCCCTGATTCAAATGTCCTAAAATATGGATACATCTCGTGTTGCATCAATGTCTTTGCAATCTTAACAATTTCACTGTTATAACACTTGTCAAATATGTCCATAGTTAACATCGGAGATTAAGAAATTGGGAAATTGGGAAATTAGGGAAAACCACCTAATCTCCTAATCTCCTAATCTCTATTCCCTGCCTCTCACACTGCCTCTCTTACCAAATCGCCGACCTCACTCGTTGAAAATCCCATTTTTCCAGCATCCATTGATTTAATTTTGCCCGACGCTAATACCGTTTTTATTGAATCCTCAATGATTTGTGCCGTTTTTGTTTCGCCCAAAACATCCATCATCATAGCACCAGCCGCTATTGTTGCAATCGGATTGATTACATTTTTTCCGGTATATTTCGGGGCAGAGCCATGAATCGGCTCAAACATTGAAACACCTTCCGGGTTTATGTTGCCGCCGGCTGCAACACCTAATCCACCCTGAATAACCGCAGCCAAATCTGTTATGATATCACCGAACAAATTATTCGTCACAACAACATCAAACCAGTCCGGGTTTTTCACAAACCACATACATGTCGCATCAACAAATGCATGTTCTTTTTTTATATCGGGATATTCCTCGCCCATTTTGTAAAAAACTCTCTGCCATAAATCGCCGGAGTAGGTCAACACATTCGCTTTGTCCACCAGAGTTAATGTCTTTCTGATGTTTCTTTTTTTGGTTAATTCAAAGGCATAGCGAACACATCTTTCAACTCCTTTATACGTGTTAATATCAAGTTGAGTCGCCACTTCATCTTTTGTGTCTTTTTTGAAGACCCCGCCGGTTCCGGAATATGCACCTTCCGTATTTTCTCTGACAACAACAAAATTTATATCCTTCGGCTCTTTACCTTTGAGCGGAGTATAGACACCGGGATATAAAATTACGGGACGAAGATTTATGTATTGGTCAAGTTCAAAACGAGTTCTTAATAGAAGTCCTTTTTCAAGAATACCTGCTCGGACATCAGGATGACCGATTGCACCCAAATAAATTGCATCAAGTTTTCTGAATTCGGAAATTACGGAATCGGGAAGAATTTCGCCGGTTTTTAAGTATCTTTCGCCACCTAAATCGTAATGAATAAGTTCGTATTGAACACCTGTTTTTTTACACGCTACTTCCAGAACTTTCAATCCCTCTCTAATAATTTCAGGTCCTACACCGTCACCCGGCATAACGCCGATTTTGTATTTTTTTAACATTTACTCCTCCATTAGAGTACAGACTGTGTTGCAATTGTTATCAGGCCCGTCATTCCCGAATGCCCCTATCGGGAATCCATTATTAACGGAATTTATGGATTCCTGCTTTCGCAGGAATGACGATCAGAACCAAAAAATATCAATTGTGACACAGTCTGACAGCGTGTAGAACCGCCATACATTATTCTCTATTTGTTGCCTTTTATGTAATTAAGAAGCCCTCCAGAATTGATTATTTTCAAAAGAAAATCTGGAAATGGTTTTGAAGAATATGTTTTATTGGTGGTTAAGTTCTTGATTTTGCCTTCTTTTATGTTCACTTCCAATTCATCACCATCTTTTATTTTTTCTGCCGCTTCTTTTGATTCCAAAATAGGAAGCCCTATATTTATCGCATTCCTGAAAAAAATCCTTGCAAAACTTTCCGCAATAACGCAGGATACTCCAGCCGCTTTTATTGATATTGGTGCATGCTCGCGAGATGAACCGCATCCGAAATTTTTTCCAGCAACAATAACATCACCCGCCGACCCGCCAAGGCGAGTCACAAAATCTGTATCAATATCTTCCATACAGTGTTTGGCAAGTTCATTTGAATCCGCTGTATTTAAGTATCTCGCCGGAATAATCTCGTCGGTATTTACATTGTCACCGTATTTGTGTGCTTTACCTGATAATATCATATTTAACATCAGAGATTAGGAAAATGGAGATTAGCCGAGTAGGTTCGCCTGTGGCGAAGAAATTAGGGAAAGTCAAAACCCTAATCTCCAAATCTCCTAATCTCCTAATCTCTGTCTTTTTATTCTCTGCCTTTCTCATTCCGGTAAAACAATTTTCCCAGCAATGGCGGAGGCGGCTGCAACCGCTGGATTTGAAAGATAAACTTCACTTTCCGGATGTCCCATTCTTCCGACGAAATTTCTGTTTGTGGTGGCAATCGCTCTCTCACCTTTTGCCAGAATTCCCATATGACCGCCCAGACAAGGACCGCAGGTTGGCGTTGAGACGGCACAGCCACTATTTATAAAAATTTCAATCAAACCTTCCTTGAGCGCTTCTAAATATATTTTTTGTGTGGCTGGAAAAATTATCGTTCGGACATCGGAATGAACTTTTCTTCCCTTCATAACAGATGCGGCAATACGCAAATCTTCTATGCGACCATTAGTGCAGGAACCGATAACCGCCTGATCAATTTTTATGTTTTGCAAAGCAACATCTTTCACAAATCTTCTGTTAGACGGAAGAGGCGGCATCGCTATAACCGGATCAATTTTTGAGCAATCGTATTCAATTACTTTTTCGTATTTTGCATCTTTGTCATTTTCGTAAATTTCATATGGCCTTTCTGCACGACTCTCAACATATTCAACAGTTTTCTTATCGCAAACAATGATTCCTGCTTTGCCACCGGCTTCAATTGCCATATTGCAAATTGTGAACCGCTCCGACATTGAAAGTCCTTCTATCGTTTCACCTGAAAACTCCATCGCTCTGTAATTGGCGCCGTCAACACCAATATCTCCGATTAGATATAAAATCAAATCCTTACCTGTTACCCATTTATTTAGTTTTCCCTTAAAAATGAATTTTATTGTCGGAGGAACTTTGAACCACACCTTACCTGTTATCATACATGCCGCTAAATCGGTAGAACCGACACCGGTTGCAAACGCTCCAAGTGCCCCGTAAGTGCAGGTATGCGAATCGGCACCGATAATAACATCACCGGGTAAAACAACTCCTTCCTCTGGCAAAAGCGCATGCTCTATTCCCATTTTGCCGACTTCATAATAATGGGTAAGCCCTTGCTCCTTCGCAAAATCTCTCAGGATTTTTGACTGTTCGGCGGACTTTATGTCTTTGTTCGGGCAGAAATGGTCCGGCACAAGAACTATTTTTTCCCTGTCAAAAACTTTTCTGCCACCTGCTTTTTTGAACTCCGAAATTGCCAAAGGGGCAGTTACATCATTCGCTAGAGCAATATCCACGTTGCATTCAATGAAATCACCCAACGTTACCTTTTTGTTGCCACTGCCCTGTGCCAAAATTTTTTCAGTTATGTTCATTGTTCGCTCCGCGAACACGCGAATGATCGCGAATCTCTGCCTAACGGTCGTCAGACTCCGCCCCGCCAAAGGCGAGGTTCGCCAAGGGCGACGAACTATGGCGAGCAGGCAGGTAACGCTGATATTCGCGAATATTCGCGTTGTGTTTATTTATTCGCGTTTATTCGCGTCCTCAATATCCTGTTTATTGCCGAGAGATATGCTTTCACCGATGCTTCTATTACATCTGTGGATGTTCCGCGACCGATGAAAATTTTCCCTTTGTGCTCGATTTTCACGATGGCTTCGCCGACAGCATCTTTTCCAATAGATATTGATTTTAGAGAATAATCCGCAAGTTTGAATTCCTGTCCGACAATTTTCTCAATTGCTTTATATGCGGAATCAATAGGTCCATCGCCAGATGCTTCCGCAAAAAAGATTTCTTTGTTTTTTTTCAGTTTTATCTTTGCTATCGGTTTTATGCTGCTTCCCGAGGATATAAATATATCCGCAAGTTCATAAATCTGAATTTCTTCTGATAATCCACTTCCAACAATCGTTTCAATATCTTCGTCATAAACATTTTTCTTTTTATCGGCAAGTGCTTTGAAATCACTGAACGCTTTTAAAAATTCCTTATCTGCGAGTTTAAAACCTAATTCGTCTAATTTTTTTTCAAATGCGTGCCTACCGGAATGTTTTCCCATAACAAGTGAGGACGCTTTAAGCCCAATTGACTGCGGGGTCATAATTTCGTAGGTCTGAGCTTTTGCCAAAATCCCATGCTGATGAATTCCCGCCTCGTGTGCAAAAGCGTTTCCACCGACAATCGCCTTGTTTTGCTGAATCATCATTCCCGTTAAAGACGAGACCAATTTTGATGTCTTTGATATCTCCGTTGTTTCTATGTTTGTTTCAAAATTAAAAAGTTTTTTTCTTGTCTGAAGACACATCACTATTTCTTCAAGTGATGCGTTGCCTGCTCTTTCACCAAGTCCGTTTATTGTGCACTCTATTTGCCTGGCACCGTTTATTGTAGCAGAAAGTGAATTCGCCGTCGCAAGTCCCAAATCATTATGACAGTGAACGGAAATAACCGCTTTATGGATATTGGGAACTTTTAAAAAAAGTTTTGATATGATTTCGCCGAACTCCAACGGCACAGAATAGCCAACTGTATCCGGAATGTTAACGGTTGTTGCCCCTGCATCAATAACTCCCTCAACCACCCGACACAAAAAATCAAGTTCGCTTCTTGAAGCATCTTCTGCTGAGAACTCAACATCAGAAGTTTTATTTCTGGAATGTTTTACCATATCAATTGCTCTCTGGAAAACTTCGTCCGGAGACATCTTTAATTTATATTTCATATGAATAGGACTGGTCGCAAGAAATATATGTATACGGTTTTGCTTTGAGTATTTTATCGCATTGAAACAGGTGTCAATATCTTTTGGTAAAGCACGGGCAAGACCGCATATTATGGGGCCTTTCCCGCCTGTGGCGGGTCGGCGGGCAGGTATTTTTTTCGCAATAAGTGAGACGGCATCAAAATCACCGTCGGATGATGCGGGAAAACCAGCCTCTATAACATCAACTCCCAATGTTGAAAGTTGCTGGGCAATTTCCAATTTTTGTTTTGTATTTAGCGAGGCACCTGGCGATTGTTCGCCGTCCCTTAAAGTCGTGTCAAAAATAATTATCTTTTCCATAAAAAATCGCTAAACTGGCGCTAAACTTTGAAAAACCCGCGAAACAGGCGCGAAACAGAAACAGTTTGGCGTCAGTTTTGCGTATTAAATTTTGCGTCAGTTTTGCGTCCCCTCAATCTGACTAATCTTAAAATATAGCCAACAATTCCTGACAGAAAATACAAAATATAAATTATAAAAATGGTGTTCTGCGGGTATGTAAATATCAGAACGATTGAAACAATCAGAAGCACCAGCAACTGAAACGAGTGCGGTTTGGCAAAATTCAACTTTTTGAAATTGGAGTATTTTATTTTTGATATGAGAAAAATTGAAATAAGCACCATTAGAAATGGCATCGCATCAAAAAATAAAGGCATTTTTTTGGTCAGTAATTTGATATTTTTTGCAGTCAATTCCGTGCCCTGCTCAAAAAGTTCATATGAAAGAA